>NZ_CP104467.1:2723860-3031075 GCF_025369935.1 Paenibacillus andongensis
AGTCTATTTTTAACTTTGGCGCTTGGAATCTATCCGATTGCTTGGGCGCTTCGCTATATGTTCTACGATTATCAGGGGTATGGGCAGGAGAAATTTATTGGACTCGACAATTTTTCGAGGTTGCTGCGCGATCAGGAGTTCTGGCACTCTGTGTATAACACCTTCATTTATGCAAGCGGTAAAATTATCATCGTTTTGCCGATTTCCCTTTTACTCGCCGTCATACTTAATCGGGGACTGAAAGCCAAGGGCCTGTTGCGTGCCATTTATTTTATGCCAACCATTATCAGTACATCGGTCATGTCGATCGTGTTCTTTACCATTTTCAATTCGTATAACGGGCTGCTCAATCAATTTTTGATGAAGTATGGCTTAATCTCCAAAGCAATAGATTGGCTGGGACCGAATTATGCGATGCTGACCGTAATTATTACGGCTATCTGGGGTGCGATCGGTAACTATATGCTGCTTTTCATTGCAGGTTTGCAAGGTATTCCCGAGGATTTGTATGAGAGCGCATCGATTGATGGAGCGAATTCAGCACACAAATTTTGGTACATTACGATTCCGATGCTGGGTCCTGTTCTACAAATGATCATTATGCTAGCCATCATCACTGCCTTGAAGGGCTATGAAAGCATTATGGTTCTGACCGAGGGCGGACCGTTCGGCAAGACCGATGTCATGTACCTCTATGTGTATAAACTGTTTTTCCCGGTTTCTGCATCGGCTTCAACCGTACAGCAGATCGGCTATGGCAGCGCAGTCGGGTTTGTAACGGCACTGATTGTCGGTTTGATCACAGTCCTTTATTTCTATATGTCCAAACGGTTGAATCGGGAATAATGAAAGCGGGGTGCTACCAACAATGACGAATACACAAACGAAATCGAGTGTCCTTAGAAGCGGACATGTCGCGGGACATATGTTGAAATGGATTTTTTTGCTGGCGATAGCCTTCTTCACGTTATTTCCCATGGTTATGGCGATTCTGGGATCATTCAAAACAAATGCAGAATTGACAACGGGAGCGACTCTGCTGCCTTCGATCTGGAAGTTTTCCAACTACGCTACGGCATGGAAACAAGCGAATTTCTCGCGCTTTACTTGGAACAGCTTATTTGTCAGTACGGCAGTTACGATTGGCACATTACTCGTTGCTTCAATGTCCGCCTATGCCGTGGATCGTACGCGTTTCCCAGGCAAACGCCTATATGTGATTCTGCAAGCCAGCACGATGTTCATCTCAATCGGAGCCGTTGTTCTTAGGCCTCAGTTCGATCTCATGGTAAAGCTGGGGCTAAACAAATCGCTGTGGGGTGTTGTTCTTATCTTAATTAGCGCGCATGCCACAGTCTATTTTATGCTGATCGGTTTTTTCAAAGCGATACCCAAAGATCTGGATGAAGCTGCTTATATTGATGGCTGCAATTTCTACACGGTTTACTGGCGGATCATTCTTCCGCTGCTGCGTCCTGCGCTCGGCGTCACCGCTTTGTTCACCTTCCGAGGCGCATGGAACGAGTACATCTTGCCCCTTGTTTTCACGATGACGAATCCGAAGCTGCAAACGCTAACGGTGGGGCTGGCCAATTTGCGTTACGGGATCGGCGCTGCTGCAGAGATACATCTTATGATGGCAGGAGCTTGCCTATCCTTCCTTCCGATTCTGGTCGTGTACATCATTGCGAACAAATCTTTCGTTCAGGTGACAGCAGGCAGCTTGAAAGGTTAATTGTATGACCCTACTCTAAAAAAAGTGTTTTTTCCCCTCATCGAAAGTTGATTTGCCCTTCACGGTTCAGCTTGATGAGCGATTATATTATGAAAGCAGTTACATTTTGTGACGAAGCATTTTGTTTTGAGGTAAAATAAAAATTAGGAGGGTTTCACCACATGAAGAAGAAACAACTTGTCATGAACACGCTGCTCGGCGTTACTTTGGTCGCTTCACTCGCGGCTTGCAGCTCACAAACGGAACAACCTAAAGCTATTGGCACTTCCAGTACTACGGGCACCCCTGCACCTGCAGGAACTAAAACAAAGCTGTCTTATTGGACCATTGACCGTCACGATGCCGATTACATGAAAGATGCCATCAAAAAGTTCAACGAAACCAACAAGGATAACATTGAAGTTGAAATGACGGTACTTGCCGATAATTATAATCAGTCAGTCGATATCGCTTTTGCCAGCAATCAAGCGCCGGATGTGTTCCGGACTAACGATTTCCCCAACTATGTGAAAAAAGGATATTTGCTGCCGATCAACGATCTGATGACCGACGATATGAAGAAGCGCTTCGGCAACCTACAAGTTGAAGAGATGAATACGATCGACGGTAAAATTTATTCGCTGCCGAATACGGGGCAATACTGGAGATTGATTTATAACGTCGATCTATTCCAGAAGGCCGGTATTAAAGAACCGCCGAAAACGGTTAAGGAATTGGTCGAGGATGCCAAGAAGATTACGGAAGCCGGCAAAGATATCGGTGCATTCGGCTTCGCGGAAAATTTCAAAAACGCCAATTCCGCATTCAGCAGAATCGTCACTCCAATCGGAACGTTGAGCGGAACCGGCGAGGTGGACGGCTACAATTACAAGACAGGACAGTATGATTTCTCGGTGTACAAGCCCGTAGTAGAAGCACTGCGCCAGATGAAGCAGGATGGGAGCATGCTGCCGGGCGTCGAATCGCTTGATATCGATCCGCTGCGCGCGCAGTTCGCGGCAGGAAAGATCGGCATGTACTTGAACCACTCCGGCGAGCCGGCCGTGTATCAATCGCAATTCCCGACCAAAGTGAACTGGGCCGCTGCTTTGCCTCCTACGATCGACGGCAACCAGAAAGGGACTGTCTCGGTAATTGCAGGCAACTACATTGGCATTAACAAAAACACGCAGCACAAAGACGCGGCATGGAAATTTATGCAGTATTTGTATACGCTGGACTTCCAGAAGGAATACCATGAGAAAGGTTTTGGAATTTCCATCGTTCCGGATGTCAACGCAACTGCGAAAAAACCGACCATGCCGGGGATCGACGGCTTCCTGCCAAGCAAATTCGATGGTCTGTATGCTCCGACACCGACCGGTGTTACAGAGGCGAAGGTGGAAGGCATGAAGACAGGCGACTCCGTCGTTAAATATATGCTGAGTGGCGGAGACGTGGATAAACTATTGAGCGATTTGACAACCCGCTATAATGCGGCATTGGAGAAAGCGCGGGCAGCCGGTGATACGAAGATGAAAGCGAATCCGGACTTTGACCCGAGTAAGCTGCAGGGCAGCCTCGCCAAGTAGGCGGGCAGTCGAACTTGAGGATGATTTGCATACGGGAAGGGGCGCGCTGCTGAAATCGGCGCGTCTCTTCTCTTCTTTAGAAAGGAGGGAGCACCCTTGAAAAAATGGTATTACCGGCTTTCGCTGCGCCGCCGGTTATGGATCTCGTTCCTCATGCTGACCGTCCTTTCCATCGCGCTAACGGGCCTGATGTCCTATTGGATTGCCTTTCGATCGACAGAACAGGAGGCTTTCATTTCCAGTCAGAATACGCTCAATAAATCCGCGCGCGTGCTGGATGAGAAGCTGCGCCACATCATTGTGACGACCTCGACTATGATGCTTAGCGATGCGTTCAAGTCGGCTATGGAGGACGTGTACTCGCATTCTTCGGGATCCTACTACACAAGGTTGTCTTCGATGCAAATCCCTCTTGGGCAAATGAAGCTGATCGAACCTTCCATCCAATCCGTTTTGATTTATACGCCTGCAGGAGAGCTTTATGCGACAACCGATCATCGTAGTCAAACTAGCTTCAAGGATACGCTGTTTTCACGTTATTTGGATAGCACCGATCGCGTCATCTGGGTGGAAGATCATGAGGATCCCTTATTTTTGGGGAATCAGCGGGTCATCTCCCTGATCATGAAGCCGATCACGGATTTGAATGTCCATGACGCTTATGTCGTAGTCAATGTGAAGGAAGACGCGATTCTGAGTGCCATCACCGACGACCTGCTCGTTCCTGCAGACCATTATTTTCTCGTAACCGGCAGCGGTGAAGCCGTGCTTCCGCTTGGATCACGCTCCTCGTCATTTCAGCGGGATCCGGAGTTCATGAAGCTTTTACAGAGGCAGCAGCGAGGCTTTTTCAAATATAACATGGCCGGAAGTCCCTATTTGGTTAATTATTCGCGGCTAACGCTGGCAGACAACTGGACGCTTGTCAGTGTGCAAATGCAATCCGATTTGCTTCGTCAGGTGAACCGTATCAAAACGACCACACTATGGATCATGTTGTGCTGCGCCATATTGGCATTCATCCTGTCCAATGTCATTTCAAGCTTATTACTGAAGCCTTTGCATAAACTGCAGGGGCTGATGAAGAGGGTTGAGCAAAATAACCTCGATGTGCGGTTTACCAGTAAATACGAGGATGAAGTCACCCAGGTTGGGCTTAAGTTTAACCGAATGCTGGAAGAAATCTCCTCGCTCATCGAGGATGTCAAGGAAGCCGAGTTTGACAAGCGTAAAATGGAGGTCAAAGCACTTCAGGCGCAGATCGATCCTCATTTTTTGTATAATACATTAAATACGATCATATGGAAGTCGGAATCGTCTCAAAACCAAGATGTCACGGAGATGATCACCTCACTGTCGCTGCTGTTCCAGTTGGGTCTTAACGGCGGCAACGAGATGACGACACTGGCCAAGGAAATCGATCATGTTAGGCAGTATTTAAATCTTCAGCAAAAATGCTATGAAGGTCTGTTCGATTACACGATTGAGCTGGAGGATGATTCGCTGCTGGATGAGCCGATATTGAAAATTATCTTGCAGCCCTTGGTAGAAAACTCCATCCTGCATGGCTTTCAAGAAATGGAGGGAATGGGAATCATTCGGATTTCCATTATACGTCTGAGTGATAGTCTGCAGCTGCGTGTGGAGGATAACGGTGCTGGCATGGACGTTCAAACAGTCAAGGCTGACATGCGGATCGAACAATCTTTGAAAAAAAGCTATGCCCTACGTAACGTTTATGGACGATTGCGGCTGCATTACGGTAGTGAAGCTGATATTGACTTGAGCAGCGAACCCCATATATCTACCTCGGTCACACTAACAATACCACTAGCAGGTGAGGGATATAACGATGGCGACAGAACTTAGGATGTGCGTAATTGATGATATCAAGATCGTGGTACAAGGGATCTCCAATCAAATCAATTGGGAGACTTACGGTATTCGCATTGTAGGCACAGCAGGCAACGGAGAGAGAGGTATTGAGCTCATCCTCGAAACAGAGCCCCACATTGTCCTGACCGATATACGGATGCCGAAAATGGACGGTTTGGAAATGACCAAGCAGGTATTGGAAAAGTTTCCGCGAACGAAAATTGTTTTTTTAAGCGGCTACACCGATTTTCAGTATGCGCAGCAGGCCGTTCAGCTCGGAGCGTTCGATTATATTGTCAAACCGTTTACGCCGCAAAAAATTATCGAAGTGGTCTTAAAGGCGAAAAAGTCGATTGAAGAGGAAATGGGGGAAACTCAGCGCTTTCATGAGATGGAAAGAAAACTGCGGGAAAGCTTGCCGTATTTAAGACAGGAATATTTTCAACTTCTGCTGCAATTCCGAACGACCCCCGAACAAGCGGCCAGACGTTGGGACTTCCTGAACATCGGACTGGAGCGGGAGCGCTTTGTTGTTATGCTGACAGAAATCGATCAGTTCGCTGAACAAACCGAGACTCTGCCTGTACATGAGGTTGAGCTGATTCGGTTTACCGTGCAAAATATTTTGGAAGAAAGCCTAAGACGGTACACCAAAGGATTTGTGTTCCGTGATAACACGAACCGGTTTGTAGCCATATTCAATCCACTGGATTCCCTAAGTGTAGAAGCCATTTCTGAGCAATATCGTGAAAATGTTGAAAAATATTCCAGATATACCGTATCCATAGGTCTCGGGGAAGAAGTACAGGCGATACATCAAATATCGTACTCCTATGCTCAAGCGCTTGCTGCGCTTTCTTATAGTTTTTATACGGGCGGCAACACCGTGTACAGTTATCGAAATATGAGCCTGGTCCACCAGACAGCGCCGCGCTACTCTCCAGAAAAGGAAAAAGAACTTTTTTATTGCCTGCGATCTGGAAACTTGCAAAAAGCATATGCCATTGTAGACGAGCTATTCGAGGAAACAATTACAGCGTCCGTGCCTCCAGCTCCAGAGGTGGTGAAGGGGTTCTGTGATGAGCTCGCTTTTCTGATCAACCGTGTTTTCTCGGAGAAACTGACTCATGAAGAAATGAAACAGATCGAACGTCATGTTCTGTACATCAAAAATCTTTCATCTTATAAGCTCAAGGAGCTCCAAGGAAACATGAAGGAACTGTGCAGGATGGGTTGTGAGTTGATTCAGAAACGTCATGTGGAAGATACGAATCAAGTCGTGGAACAAGTTATTGAGCACATACGTCAAAATGTGTCCTCTAATATGACAGTTAATGATTATGCCAAACTTGTTTATTTGAGCGGCAGTTATTTTGCCAATTTGTTTAAGAAGGTAACGGGTATGACCGTTGTACAGTTTGTGACAACAGAGCGGATGGAGCAGGCCAAGATTATGCTGGCCCAAGGCAAACAAGTTCAAGAAATTGCCCAAGCACTCGGATACGAAGATAGGCCGCATTTCAGTGAACTGTTTAAAAAACATACTGGCATGACACCTTCTGAATTCAAACAGCTGTATAGCGCTAAAGGAGCGGGAGCATGATGATTAGTGAGAACGAAAACTGGGAGAACAATTTTAGTTTATAAACAAAAATGAAAAAAATACGTAGCAGGAGATTGCTAAGGCACCTGGGCATATTCGCTTGTAAACCTAATTTGTTCAGCAGCGGCTGAATTGGTTAGGTTTGTTTGCGTTTCACCCCTCATAAGGATGATTTTCATCCTTATGGCGGTGGTGCTCGTCCGTGGGCGCGAGTTAGCGATGTTTTTCATCGCTATGGCTCATCTTACGCGCGCCACGCGTGGTTTTCACCCACCATAAGGATGTTATTCATCCTTATGGAGGGGGTGCTCGGTCGTTGGCGCGAGTTAGCGATGTTTTTCATCGCTATGGCTCATCTTACGCGCGCCACGCGTGGTTTTCACCCACCATAAGGATGTTTTTCACACTAAGCATGCATCAAACCTAACATGAAAATATAGTTAGAATAAATTCCTATATATGGAATAATTATGAGGCTATTTCGTGGACGAATACAAAAAAAGCACCTTGGCTAAAACGTCGGTTCGATCTTTTTTTGTATCCGGGCTGGTTATCCTTTTCTCGAACATTATGAATCTAATTGTTCTGGGTCCGCAACTACTTAACATTAGTACTGTACCTTTATTACAAGCTGTTCAGTTGATTCAGATCGCCGAAGTATTCGAGCGTTTTGACGCATTTGTGATCTTACTTTTTTATGCTGGGATTTTTATCAAAGCAACATTATGGTTTTTGGCTGCCGTAATTGGGTTATCTCAGCTGTTTCAAACAGACTATCGAAGGTTTGCGCTTCCTGTTGGAGTCATTATTTTTATAACTTCCCTTCTCCCGTCAAGCTGGCAGTTGCATCTGGAGATTGGGAAAATCGTCGGGGAGCAGTTTATGTTAAATAAGATATTCATTGGAGTCATACCGGCCATACTTTTTCTTGTTATGTTGATTAAAGGACAGGGGAAACAAATTAAAGGATAGGATAGAATTGAATATGGCTCAATAAAGAGGTTGTTGCCATTAGTCTTCAGAGACTGAGGGGACAACCTCTTTGTTTTTGGGGATATATCGTCAAATGCATGTAATTAAATATAACGTGATTATTCGGGTAATTACTTCAAACGTCTATGAAAACGGAATGTAAACCGAACGATCGAATGAAAAAACAAATAAATAGTTCGATTAATATAGGCATTATTGTAATTAACGCTGAGGGAATTACAAATTATTGTTGATAAATACGAAGTCTTGATGTACATTAGTAATTAATATTCGTATGTTAGATAATATGACGTGAAATATCGGAAAGATCGAAAAAATGATTATTTTAGCAATTACATAACATTACATGTTAATTTATTTCCGGTATAGGAGAGTGAATCACGATGAAGAAAAAAATTGTTTTAATAGGAAATGGAATGGCTGGAGTCAGCTGTATTGAGCAATTACTAAAGATTGCACCGAACCGCTATGAAATTACGATCTTCGGAAGCGAACCCCATCCAAACTATAATCGTATCCTACTTTCATCGGTTTTAGCCGGAGATGCCGATATGAAAGACATTGTCATCAATGACTGGTCCTGGTACGAAGAGAATCACATTACATTGCACACGGGTCAAACAGTTAACAAAATTGATACAGAGCGCAAGCTCGTCAGCACAGACGGCGGGATAACTGTACCCTATGATGAATTGATCATTGCGACAGGATCTCTGCCATTCATTCTTCCGCTACCTGGTGCGGACAAAGAAGGTGTCATTGCCTTCCGGGATATCAAAGATTGCGAGAAGATGATCGAAACGGCCAAGAACTACAAAAAAGCTGTCGTCATCGGAGGCGGTCTGCTCGGGTTGGAAGCTGCTCGTGGACTGCTGAACCTGAATATGGAAGTGTCGGTCGTTCACATTAATGAATACTTGATGAATCTCCAACTTGATAGAACAGCTTCATTCTTGCTACAGCAAGAGTTGGAACGCCAAGGCATGAAATTCTTGCTTAAGAAAAACAGTGAATCGATTGTTGGTAAAAAGCGCGTAACGGGTCTTCGATTTACAGATGGATCGGAAGTCGATGCCGACCTTATTGTTATGGCTGTAGGAATTCGTCCTAATATTGCGCTTGCGAAAAGCAGCGGCATCGATATCAATCGAGGTATCGTCGTCAATGACTTTTTGGAAACGAATGTGCCGAACGTCTACTCCATTGGCGAGTGTGCTGAGCATCGCGGGGTAGCCTACGGCTTGGTTGCTCCGCTTTATGAGCAAGGTGCCGTGCTTGCCAAACGACTCGCAGGTGTAGAGACAGCAGGCTATCAAGGCTCCGTTGTATCAACCAAGCTGAAAGTATCGGGTGTGGATGTATTTTCAGCGGGCGAATATGCAGATAAGCCAGATACGCGCGCAGTTCGCGTGCAGGACGATTTCGAAGGGATTTATAAGAAGGTCGTCATCAGAGAAGGGAAAGTCATCGGTGCGGTGCTGTTCGGTGATATCAGTGACAGCTCTCGTTTATTTGCAATGATTCGTAATGGCGAAGACGTAACAGGCAAAGAAAAGACTGTGCTCTTAGGTGATGGTGGAGGCAAGGCCAAATCCGGAGTAGAGATGGTTGCTGCCATGAGCGAGGACGAGATCGTATGCGGCTGTAACGGAGTTTCCAAAGGTGCGATCGTACAGGCGATTCAGGAGAAAGGCTGCTCTAGCGTCAATGATATCAAAGCATGTACCAAAGCGTCCGCTTCCTGCGGAGGTTGTAAACCGCTAGTGGCCGATGTACTCACTTATGTCCTTGGAGAAGACGGAGTAAAAACCGTTAACGAAGGTATTTGCGGTTGTACGACACTTGGACGCGACGAAGTCGTAGAAGCGATTCGCGGTATGAGATTGACGACCACGAAGGAAGTTATGAACGTACTCGAATGGTCCAACTCGGAAGGTTGCTCCAAATGCCGCCCAGCACTGAATTACTATCTCGGTATGGTATGGCCGGAAACGCATGAGGACGAAAGAGAGTCGCGTTTTGTGAATGAGCGCAATCATGCGAACATCCAGAAAGACGGTACGTACTCGGTCGTTCCAAGAATGTACGGCGGTGTAACGACGCCGAAGGATTTGAAGAAAATCGCAGAAATCGCCGAGAAATACGAAGTGCCTCTTGTGAAAATGACAGGCGGACAGCGGATTGACTTGCTTGGCGTGAAGAAAGAAGACCTGCCTGGCATGTGGGCTGATCTGGATATGCCTTCAGGCTATGCGTACGGTAAGTCGCTGCGTACAGTGAAAACGTGCGTAGGTTCAACGTTCTGCCGCTTCGGAACCCAAGATGCTATCGGCATGGGTATTCAGCTTGAGAAAAGATTCGAGGGTCTGAATACACCGGCAAAAGTGAAAATGGCGGTATCGGGCTGTCCCCGGAACTGTGCGGAAGCTACAATTAAGGACTTTGGCGTTGTGGCCATTGACGGCGGCTGGGAACTGCATGTCGGAGGTAACGGCGGGACAAAACTTCGTGGAACCGATTTGCTGTGCAAAGTGAAATCCGAAGAAGAAGTGCTTGAATGGTCCGGTGCTTACCTGCAATACTATCGCGAAACAGGGAAATACAACGAACGGACTGCCGAGTGGGTGGAACGTGTCGGTTTAGATACGATCAAAGTGGCGCTAGAATCCAAAGAAGATCGCACTGCACTTGTAGACCGCATTGAGAAGACGCTGGATCTGATGAAAGATCCTTGGAAAGAAATCATTGAACAGCAAGCGCTGCGCAAGACGTTTGTACCAATGGAAGAACAGTCGGCAGACATATTTAAATAGAGGGAGATGACACATATGAAACGGGTTCACGTTGGACATATTTCAGAAATTGCTGAAAAAAGATCGAGGGTTGTTCGGATTGGATCCTTGGAAGTCGCGATGTTTAAGCTTTCAGATGGTGCTATCAAAGCTATCGAGAATCGCTGTCCGCACAAAGCAGGTAAGCTTTCTGAAGGAATCGTTTGTGATCATCACGTATTTTGTCCTCTGCATGATTGGAAAATCGACCTGCATGACGGGCTTGTTCAAGCGCCGGATGAGGGGGGTGTAACGTCCTTCCAGGTGGAGATCGACGACGCTAGCGGAGAAATGTATTTGCACATGGATAAATAACCGGTAATCCAGCCAGAAGGATAAGGAATAATAACTTTTGTTATTGAGGTGACAAATAAATGGAAAATAATAAAGGTAAAGTATTTTTTGTTGGGGCTGGGCCGGGAGATCCCGAGTTAATTACTGTCAAAGGTTTAAAATGTATTCAATCTTCTGATGTGATCGTGTATGACCGCCTTGCCAATCCGGAGTTATTAAATATGGCTCGTAAAGATGCGGAGTTCATTTACTGTGGGAAGCAGCCGAACCATCACTCGATTCAACAAGAGCAAATCAATGAAATCATTGCCTTAAAAGCTCTTGAAGGTAAGATAGTTACTCGTCTAAAAGGTGGAGATCCTTGTGTATTCGGACGTGTCGGAGAAGAAGCGGAGAAATTAGTTGAGCACGGAGTAGCATTTGAAATCATACCCGGGATTACTGCTGGAATCGCTGCGCCCGCTTATGCAGGCATACCAGTTACTCATCGGAAAGTAGCTTCAACGTTTGCCATGGTAACCGGGCATTTGTGTCAAGACGACACAATTTCACCTGACAAGTGGAAGGCGCTTGCTACCGGTATTGATACGATTGCATTTTATATGGGAATGGGAAATATCACTTATTTGTGTAACCAGCTTATTCACTATGGAAGGAACCCCGAGACGCCGGTTGCAGTTGTATCTTGGGGGACAACCGAGGATCAAAAGACAATCATAAGTTCGTTAAATCATTTGGAGAAAACACTACAGGATCAAAATATGCCCAATCCGGCTATCATCCTGGTTGGTGACGTCGTTCATTTAAGAGAAAGGCTATCTTGGTTCGCCGAAAATAATTTGTGAACCTTATTAAGTTCGAATGATTTATATTTTGCCTATAAAGTCAAAAATTCAACAATGCCAAAATTAAGAAGTATGATAGATGCTCTTAAGGAGAATATACCTCCAACTTACCATAGCTTAGCGCAGCAATAGGAAAAGAGGCTGTCCCAAATGACTTCTGGGAGAGCCTCTTTCAAATTTAAAAACTTAAAAATCAAAGTTATCAGGGTCTGGACCCACACGGCGATGCTGATCAAGTGCAGAAATAGCTGTCATATCAGCATCATTTAAGGAGAAATCAAAGATTTCTGCATTGGACTGAATGCGTTTGGCTTGAATGGATTTCGGAATCGTTGCCCAGCCGCTTTGCAGCTGCCAACGAAGGACGATTTGGGCAACCGATTTTCCCGCGCGATCTGCAATAGCTTGGATGACGGGTTCATGCAAAATCTCCCCCTGCATGAGAGGGGCCCAAGCAACAGCTTGAATCCCGTTGTTATCTAAAAAAGATTTAAGTTCATTCTGGACGAGTCTTGGATGACGCTCTACTTGATTAATAGCCGGTTTCACAGTTGCTTCTTTAAGCAGGTTTTGCAGGTGGCGGATTTGGAAATTGCTAACTCCAATAGCCCCGACACGCCCTTCGTGATACAGATACTCTAGCGCTTTCCAGCTTTCTAGATATTTATTTTCAACAGGCCAATGGATCAGGTATAAATCAAGCTTTTCTAATCCCAGATTCTTAATGCTTTTTTCATAAGCGGCTATTGCGCTATCGTAGCCTTGATCTGCATTCCATAATTTCGAGGTGATGAATAAGTCTTCACGTTGAAGTCCGGTGCGTTTCAAGCCACGGCGAATCCCTTCTCCAACGCCTTCTTCATTCTGATAAATAGCTGCTGTATCAATATGACGGTAGCCAACAACAATGGCTTCTTCAACGGCTGCAATGACCGTATCGCCATCCTCGACCTGGAAGACACCTAGACCTAGCCAAGGAAAAGCTTTACCATGGTTTAATTGAATTGTATCTTGTAAATGTTTCATTTGATTATCCTCCTATTATGATTTCCTTTCCAGCTTAGCAGATACGCCGGTAAGAATGATGGCGACAAGAACCATTAAAGCACCAACCCATGGGGTATGAACAAGTCCCATGGAGTCGATAACAACCCCACCGACGATCGAGCCAATAGCGATACCGACGTTGAACGCTGCAATATTGATCGCTGATGCAACATCGACCGCTGATGGTACATACTTTTCAGCAAGCCCCACGACATATAACTGAAGACCAGGCACATTCATGAAAGCAAGCAAGCCCATTAAGATAACACCAATCACGCCAACCACTTTAAATGGAGCAAGGAATGTTAAAAGAATTAGAATGGCTGCTTGAACAATAAACATCCAAAATAGTGCGCGTAAAGGGTTCTTATTGGCTAATTTGCCACCAATAGAGTTACCGAATGCAACAGCTACTCCATAAATGATCAAGATAATGTTAATCATGCCTGTACTTATGCCAGTCACATCGTGCAGGAGTGGAGTTAAATAAGTGAAAGCAACAAACGTCCCTCCATAACCGAATGCCGTAATCAGAAAGCCCAGGACCAAACGGCCATTGGTGAGCAGACGGAACATATCTGAAAATTTAGCCGGTGGAGATTGCTTGAGATTTTTAGGAATGAGTGCGGCACTGGAAATGAACGAAATCACACCCAATAAGGCTACGCCCCAGAAAGTTGCTCTCCAGCCGAGGGCTTGCCCGATAAATGTCCCCAATGGAACACCGGTAACAATGGCGATGGTAAGACCGGTGAACATGAGAGCAATGGCACTGCCTTTTTTCTCTGGAGATACTAGCTGAACAGCAATGGTCGCTCCAATGGAGAAAAAGACACCATGAGAAAATGCAGTAATGAAACGTGCAATAAGCAATATTTCAAATGATGGTGAAAGTGCAGCGATCGCATTACCGATGATGAAAACAACCATCAGCGACATGAGCAAGGATTTCCGGCTTATCCGATTGGTTAGCGCGGTGAGGATCGGGGCTCCGACCGCGACGCCAATCGCATAACCAGAAATAAGAAGGCCAGCTAGCGTGATGCCAATGTTCAAGTCATTCGCGATGGACGCGAGCAGGCCTACTGGAACAAACTCCGTTGTTCCGATTCCAAATGCGCTAATGGCAAGGGCAAGAAGTGCCCATGTTCCTGTGTTTTGCCTCACTTTATGTTGTGCTGCAGAATGTGTTAAGGACTGGTTCATTTTATGCCTCCTAATTTCATGTTGACCGGAAGTAAGCTTTACTTTCGCGTCATGAGTGCTATTATAAAACCATTTAGACGTTTTTGATAAGTACGTACTTTTATGTACTATAGGTACTTTTAAGGTATATAGGTACTAGAAAGTACCCTTCAAAGCGGTTAATTTACAGCTTATTTTGCCCTGCCTCAAAGGCACTACTCTTATAAGATGTGGTAGGTATATTAGGCAATGCATGGTGCCGCAAAAACGGGAAATACTACTATGGAATAAAGCGCAATATAAAAAAACGCCAAGCCCTTCAATATCGAAGGTTTAGCGTTCGGAGTAGTCTTATTCATTCCCGTTTAAGTCTCTATATTTGGAAGAGTATCATTTCTTCAGCAATGGTTTATTCGGCAAATAGTGCAAAGTACGGATGTTTCGTATCGTTTTGGTTTTTGCTCGCATGACAATGGAATGCGTTTCAGCCCGCTGATCCGGTAAATATCGCACACCTTCCAAAAACTCGCCAGGAGTTACTCCAGTCGCAGCAAAAATAACATCCTCCATACCCACCATATCATCCATCGTCAAGATTTTGTTAGGATCCAAGGAGCTGATGCTAACACAGCCAACTCCGTTACTCGAACAATCTCCAACGCAAGTTCCCGTTCCATAGTTTCTCTCCCTAGCTTATTTAGATTTTATTAGTTTTCCCATATTAAAGAAGGACATTCTATACTTTATATTTACTTATTAGAAGCCTATGGTAAACCTGATTGTAAGTTCTTTTCTACTATTATTTCTATGCATGATGTTTTCAAAATAAACAAATACCGGGCTATTGCAGCCCGGTATTGTGAAATCAATGAAAGCGGTTATATAATAGGATGACTTCTGTTGGGAGGAATCTTTTAGTGAAATTAAACGCATCGCAGGCTGCATTTTCGCAGATGCTGATATCCGGGACGTTAGTGCACGAGGCTAACTTTAACGAAATTCAAAATCGTTTAGGTATTGAAGTATCACCGCATGTAGTCATTGTCTTCTCTATTGATCGATACTATGATTATGCCGTAGGACAACCTTTTATTTGGCGAGCGGACATTGGGCATAAGCTTGTTAGAGCGATTCATAAAGCGATAACCGTACCGTTCCTTTGGGTGTGGGTATCCGAAGGCGTATTAGCTGCACTCTTGGAGCTCAAGGCGGAGAGTTTATCGAAGGAAGCTTATGTGGGGCTTACCTTGCAGATGGTTAATGAAACGCAAAATATTATGGATCAACAAGGTTTTTCTGTTTCAGCTGGAATCGGCACGTATTATGATAACCCATATATGCTGCATTATTCCTATGAGGAAGCGAAGGAGTCGATGATCGATCGTTTTTTTCAAGGAAATCGGCTTGTTTTTCAATATGAAAAAAGAAGAAGGCATGAGAAGAAATGGGTTCAGGTCATCACCCATGAGGAGAAGATGGAGCTGCTCGCGCGTGTAAGAATCGGCGATGAAGAAGGTTCCATCGTATATCTAAGAATTTTACTGGAGCGGCTAGCTCAGGCGTACAAGCATAATATTGACATGTTCAAATCGGAAACTTTCGACCTCATTATGACCGTATCAAGGCTAGTGCTTGATGTGGGAGGAGATGCGTCTGAATTGTTGTCAGGCAGCGCCAGAGTCATTCAAGATTTAAACAATACTATTCGTTACGATAAATACGTCCTGAAAGTGTGCGATTATTGGCGGAAGCTGGCGAGGCAGGTAGCCGAAGCGCATGCGCGGGAGGCATCCCCCGTCATTCGGTCGGCCATCGAGTATATGAAGGGGAATTTGCAACAGAAAATTACTTTAGGGGAAATAGCACGTTTTTGTTATCTAAGCACGTATCATTTCGCGCATTTGTTTAAGAGGGAAGTCGGCTTAAGCTTCGTCGATTTCTTGAACAAACTTCGCATTGAAAAGGCTGTGCACTTTCTAGAAACGACGGATTTACCCGTTCAACTAATTGCAGCTCAGGTTGGATTTCCTGATCCCAATTACTTTACACGAAAATTTAAACTTTATATGAGCTGCAGCCCGTCAGAGTACCGCGCAGCAAAATTGTGCTAGTGTTCCGCAAGTTTGACTAGATTCATGAAAACGCTTTTAAAGTAAGATGAATTCATACATTTAATAGGGGGTTATACATTGAAAAAGTTATCTTTGATTGCAGCAGGTGTGCTTACTATATCTCTTATGGTTTCGGGTTGCGCAGCAAAGTCTAGCGACTCAGTGAAAAGTGATAGTACGACTAAAAATGCCGGCGAGACGGTCAAGCTAGGTTGGATCGGTCCGTTAACGGGCCCGACTGCAACGGACGGGACACATAGCAGAGATGCTGCGATAATGGCGATTGAGCAGTACAATAAAGCCGGAGGTATCCAAGGCAAGAAGGTTGAATTGGTAGCGGAAGACGATCAAGGAAAACCTGAAGAAGCGTTAAAAGGTGTTCAGAAGCTAATCAATAATGATAAAGTTGTTGCTATTGTTGGAGGCGCTTACAGTGGGCCGACGAAAACGATTGCTGCAAAAATTCAGGAGCTCAAAGTTCCTATGGTGATTGCCTACGCCGTACATCCAGATGCGACCAAAGGCGGCGATTATGTGAATCGCGTCATCTATACAGGTCCACTGCAAGGAAAAGCGATGGCCGATTATGCTGTGAACGATTTGAAGAAGAAAAATATCGCAGTACTTTATGTCGATATTGACTACGGGAAATCGATTTATACCGCATTTAAGGAAGAGGCCGGCAAGTTAGGTGCGAATATTGCGATTGAACGTCCGTTTAAGATGGGGGACAAAGATTTCAGCTCGATCCTGACAGCAGTCAAAGCCGCTAATCCGGATGGCTTGTACGTAGTTGGTTACTACAATGAAGCAGCGGCTATCGTTAAGCAAGCGAAAGAAGCGGGAATTAGCGCTCAGCTGCTTGGCGTCGATGGTTTCGATTCGCCGAAATATTTGGAGCTGGGGAAAACCAATACAGAAGGTTCGACTTTCACGACGTCCTTTTATGCTTCTGATAACCGTTCTGTCGTGAAAATATTCGTCAATCAATGGCAGGATAAATTTAAGGATATTCCAGATATGCTTTCCTCGCAGAGCTATGATGCCGCAATGGTTATTATGGAGGCTATGCAAAAAGCAGGTACCGATAAGGAAAAGCTGAAGCAGGCTATCAATGATACGAAAGATTTGGAAGGTACGTCGGGGAAAATTACGTTCGGTAAAGATCACGAAGTCATTAAGCCTGTTATCTTTATGACGGTCAAGGACGGGAAGTTCCAGTTCGTCAAATCTAAAACCTACAATTAACAATCTGCTAGTGGAAAGGATGAATCCCATTGGTATTTCTTCAACAGTTGATTAACGGCATCTCCATCGGATTCATTTATATCTTGATTGCGGTTGGACTCACGATGGTATATGGCGTGCTTAAGCTGCTCCACTTTGCCCACGGCACGATTTATATGGTCGGAGCTTTCTCAGCGATGGTCGGTATAACGTATTTGCACATGCATTTTCTAGTCGCATTTCTGTTCGCAATGGCCGTATCAGGCGGGATAGGCATACTCATCGAAAAATATGCTTACCGCCCTTTGCGGGGGGCACATCCGATTACAACCCTAATCAGCGGCATCGGCATAGCCATCGTGCTCGAGAATGTGTTTCAAGTGATGTTCTCATCGGACACAAGAGCATTCCCGGAGACGGGAATCGAAATCTCCATCATTCAATTGACACAGTCGATTACGATTACGAATATGAAGCTTATCATTATTGCGGCCGGCATTATCGGGCTAGGCTCTCTGTACGCGTTTCTTAAATTCACGAAAATGGGTCTGGCGATTCAAGCGACATCACAGGATTTGCGCGCAGCCTCTTTGATGGGAGTAAACGTCAACCGTGTTGTGGCTGTTACCTTTTTGCTCGGATCGGCACTCGCTGCCGCTGCGGGGATTCTGGTCGCATTGAACTTCAACTCGATGTATCCGACGATGGGCTCGATACCTGGCTTGAAAGCATTCTGCGTCGTCGTACTGGGCGGTCTCGGTTCCATACCGGGAACCATTATCGGCGGCCTCATCTTAGGAATTGTAGAATCGCTAAGCGACGGCTTTATGACAGGGATGGTTGTAGATAAAGATGCGATTGCTTTTATCATTTTAATACTTATCCTTCTGGTAAAACCATCTGGACTCTTTGGCAAAAACATCGAGAAGGTATAGGTGATCTTGTATGGACAGTGTACTGAATCCTTATTACGTTGATATCGTCGTTTTTCTAGTCATCTATATTTTATTGGGATTGGGACTAAATTTAATTACGGGCTACGCGGGTCAAGTATCGCTCGGTCACGCCGCATTTTTTGGAATCGGAGCTTATACTTCTGCCATATTATCGGTAAAAGGTGGGCTGGACACATGGGTTTCGATGATTTTAGCAGTTGTGATCACCTTCGTATTCAGTGCTGTGTTGGGGCTGCCTAGTCTGCGGGTAAGGGAAGATTTCCTGGCCATTACGACGCTTGGGCTCGGATTGATTATTCAATCGTTCTTCAAAAACTCGGAAATTACCGGAGGCGCTTACGGGATTGATTCCATTCCCACACCTTCCTTGTTCGGCTGGAAACTGGATAATACGGGGTACCTGCTGCTTGTACTAGTAGTCATGGTCGTCGGTATTTATGCGCTAAAAAAAATGACCGGTTCTCGTATTGGCAGAGCATGGATGGTAATTCGGGAAGATGAAACCGTTGCTAAGGCGATGGGAATTAACACGACTTATTATAAAGTGCTTGTGTTCGCAATCGGCGGTGCTTACGCCGGTACTGCAGGAGCCTTGTTCGCTCATAAAGTGTCCTTTATCGGAGCGGATTCCTTTGGATTCTCCGTTTCGGCAACTGTGCTCAGTATGGTGGTCATCGGCGGTTTGGGGAGTATTCGCGGCACATTATTCGGTGTTAGCCTCCTGTATTTGCTCCCTGAAATGTTCCGTTTGTTCAAGTTTGATTTTATCGATATGAAGTATTTGGATATGTACAAGATGATTATTTACGGGCTGTTGATGGTTTTGGTTGTACGTTATCGTCCGAAAGGAATTTTCGGCAAGACGGGAGCCAAACTTAAGTCCTTTCATCCGCACAAAGCGGGAACACCAAAGGACGGTGGCAACGATGCTTAAAGTGAAAGGGATCACGAAACGTTTTGGAGGACTCACGGCCGTCCAAGCGGTTGATTTTGAAGTAAAGCAGGGAGAGATTGTTGGTCTGATCGGCCCGAATGGAGCTGGGAAGACGACGTTCTTCAATATATTGACCGGTATTTATAAGGCGGACGAAGGCACGATTGATTTCGAAAACAAGCCGATTCAAGGGCTTGCCCCATTTCGCATTGCAAAGAGCGGGATGTCCAGAACCTTTCAAAATATACGGCTTCTGAAGGATGAAACGGTGCTTGAAAATGTCAAAGTCGGCATGTTCGGCCGAACAAAATCCGGTCTGTGGTCAGCCATTCTCGGTATGCGTGCTTCCAAAGTCGAAGAAGAGCAGGTTGCAGAATTGAGTCTTAAGGCCATTGAACTTGTAGGTTTGAGTGGATTCGAGCAGGAGCTGGCGGGGAGCTTATCGTACGGCAATCAACGGCGGGTGGAAATCGCCCGAGCCCTTGTTGCGGATCCTAAGCTGCTGCTGCTCGATGAACCTACAGCTGGGATGAACGCACAGGAAACCAAAGAAGTGGATGATCTTGTACGGAAAATAAGAAAGAATGGAACGACGGTCATTCTTATCGAACATAACGTCGGAATGGTTGTTGGACTGTGCGACCGGCTCGTCGTTCTGGATCATGGCGAGAAAATTGCGGACGGCAAACCGGAGCAGGTCATCGCTCATCCGAAAGTCATCGAAGCGTATATCGGCAAGACCGACGAGACCGATCAGTCTGATGTGGAGGTGAATCCCATTGCTGCAAATTCGTGATCTTAACGTGTCTTACGGAAGCATTCATGCCGTTCGCGGGCTTTCTCTTCAGGTTGACGCCGGTGAAGTTGTCACATTAATCGGGTCGAACGGTGCGGGCAAATCGACGACGGTGAACGCGATTTGCGGAACCATTTCATCGCGGGGGTCCATTGGGTACAATGGGAAAGAACTGAATGGCATGTCCACCCATGACATTGTGAAAGAGGGGATCGTTATGGTCCCCGAAGGCAGAAGGGTATTTCCTAAGCTTTCTGTAGTCGATAACCTGCTGATGGGGGCTTTTTCGCGAAAAGCTTCTAAGGTAGAACTGAAGCAAGACATCGATTTCGTATTTGGTCTATTTCCGCGATTAGCCGAACGTCAAAGTCAATTTGCAGGTACAATGAGCGGGGGCGAACAGCAAATGCTGGCCATCGGTCGTGCGCTAATGGCGAAGCCTAAGCTGCTTATTTTAGACGAGCCGTCCATGGGTTTAGCACCGATTGTGGTCAAAGATATTTTCGAGACGATCCGAATCATCAAGAAGCAAGGATTAACGACGCTATTGATCGAGCAAAATGCCTCCATGGCTTTATCCGTGGCAGATCGCGGGTATGTGATGGAGCATGGGGAAATCAGGTTTCACGATACCGCGCACAATTTGCGTACGCAGGATAGCGTCAAGAAGGCGTATCTTGGCCATTAAGGGAGATATTTGCAATAGGGAACCATTTCATAGAGTAACCCCAAGACCTGGATTTTACAGGTCTTTTTTCGACCACATAAGAAAGTATAAGTTTTCGGTTGACGAAAACCGCTTTCTTATTGGCGATAAAACCTACCTCTAAACGCGGTCGCTCATCTTTGAATGGCCTCGATAGAGGTTTTCTCATTGGTAAAGGCAAGGGATTCAAGTTCGGACGATCTCTAAAATGTGAGTTTGTAGAATAAATGCGAAATTTGTAGATTTATATTATTCATTTCTATCGTTTGTGGTAAAATATTCTTAGGTAATTAGACCTAATTTGATCGGAGGGAAATGATATCGTGTTTGTTCAGAAAAATAGAGTTAGTCTTGTTCTTATGAGTTTCTTTTTGGTTTTGAGTTTGTTTCCATGGATGCTGCCGCAAATCGCACATGCTTCAGATGGAGTCCCATTTTCGACGATCAATGTACCTGGGACGTTTGAGGCGGAGGATTTTAACACTGGCGCGATAAATGATGCTTATTTTGCGCACCCGTCCGCGCAAATTACTCGCGATACCACGTATCGGGATGTGCAGAATGTCGATCTTTTTAAAGAAGTGATTAATTCGGTAACCTACCGATACGTAGTGAGTTCTAATGATCAGGTCAGCGGGTCGTCAACTGCGGGATATGTAAGCGAATATCTGAAATATACGGTGAATGTCAGCAGCGCGAATGCTGGCTGGCATGACATCAAATTCCGTGCCAAAATGGGCAGCTCCACAACGAAATCAACGATAACCGCGCTTATAGACGGCATTCAGCTTGGCGCAACGCCAGCGATAACAGGCACAACGTTCCAAGACTATACAGTGCCGATGCCTGTTAATTTGAGCACAGGGACACATGTACTGACTATTGAATTTGGCGGTCCAGATCCGGCAACGTATTTAGACAGCATTACGTTTACGAAGCGAGGGACTGCACCTACATATCCAGCTCCAGCTATTAAAACCGGCTTGCTGACCTCAGACGAGGTGGTAGTTGCCAATGTGACGGTAAGCGCGGATACAACGGGGACGAATGATGCGACGGCAACCATCCAGGCTGCTCTTGATCAGGCACGGGAAATGGGCGGCGGTGTCGTATTTCTACCAGCGGGAACGTATCGATTGAACGGAGGCCTGACGATTCCAACCAATGTAACATTACGCGGGGATTGGAAAAGTCCGCTTGACGGCACACCGGCAGCGGGTACGATTTTGGCTGCTTACAGTACGACAGCTTCCGCGATTTCTTTGAACGCGCCGAATACGACCGTGCGCAATCTTAGCATTTGGTATCCGAATCAAGGTAGTTACACAGGAGGCGTGTTTACGCCTACCTCTTACCCGTATACGATTGATTCGAATTCTTTTGCAGCGAATGTGGTGAACGTGACGTTCTACAATTCTTTTAAAGGCATCAATTTTTCGTCCGCCAGCGGCACGAATATCAGTAATATCTACGGAACCTTTTTATTTCAAGGCATTACGATGGATGGCAATTATGAATATTCGTATGTGACGAATGTGTTTATGGATACGGGAATTTGGCAAAATGCACCTTCGGCGATCACCAATAAACCGGACAGCACGCAGACTGGTTACATTAAAAGTTACACAAACTCGTTTTTATATGGGATGAAGCTGTGGAAAAATGACGGTTTAACGATGTACGATATTAGCGTTAACGATGCGAAAATGGGGATCTTGATGGAGCAGGGCCCGCCTACCTCTAACGGTTCCTATGGCGCGATGTCGAAAATAAACGCTTCCGTTCAGCAGGATTATTTGCGTCCGGAGGTCGGCGAATTTCTCAATCTTGATCAGGTGTGGCAAGCTCGTGGACAGCACTATACGTTTGCACCCGCCAAAAAGCCTGCAAGCGATACGAATTTTTATAATGTAAAAAATGCGCCATACAACGCGACAGGGAACGGGATCACGGATGATCGCACCGCGATTCAATCTGCGTTAACCGATGCAGGCAACGCTGGAGGCGGAACGGTATTCCTGCCTCCAGGTTCTTATAAAATTTCTACAACATTAAACGTTCCAAGCGGCGTTGAACTGCGAGGCAGCTACGATTACTTGCATGCGCATGAAAACCTAGATACGACCGTATTGCTTGCCTATGACGGCAAGGATACAGCTTCACCAGATACGGCGACGGCCTTCATTACGTTGAATGCGAACGCGGGTGTTCGTGGTTTGACCATCTTTCATCCTGAACAAGGCTTTGTGAATGGCAGTGACGTGTCAGTTCCAACTGATTTAAGAACGTTATATCCAATTCACACGTATCCGTATGCGGTACGCAGTGCAGGCTCAGGCACATGGATGAAATATGTCGAGCTTGAAAATAGCTACAATGGCGCTGATTTTGCCACGAATGCGTCGAATGATTTTGTTGTTTCCGGCAATTGGATCAATGCGGCCAAAAAAGCCGTTTATGTAGGCGGTGGAACACAGCGCGGCTGGGTGGAGCAGACGGCGGTCACCTTCGGAACACATTTTCAATCCAAACATAACAATAGTCCTCATACGTATGGCTTTACGCATGCCGTAAACTATACGCTGGCGAATACGGATGCCCTGACTGTGGGCAATGGCAATGATCTAAAAACATTCGCTGTGGATTCCTTCGGTGTGAAATCAGGGATTCGTACGATCAAAGAAGGCGCGGGTACCGGGCCGCAAAATGCATCATTCTATTTGCCTTCCGTCGATACCTCTTCCGGTCCAAACGTATCGGTTGAAGGCGGCGGAACGATCCAGATGATTGGCCTACAGGCGGGAAGCAGCACATCGCAAAACTTTGCGCGAACGACTTCATCTTTTAGCGGTACCTTAAATATCTATGATTCTTTACTTTGGGGGAATATGGTCAAAAGCGTCAGTATCGGCGGAGGCAGCGTGAATGTCTACGACAAGGATCTGAGTACGTATTCCCTTCCGATTTCGCAAAATAAAACGGCAACAAGCAACAGCTCTTCGGGCGGGGATACAGCTAATCATGCCGTAGACGGCATGGGAACATCCAAATGGCTTTCGACTGCAGCAGCACCTAATTGGCTGCAAGTTGATTTGGGGGCTTCCTATGATATTAGCCGCTGGGTCGTCAAACACGCAGGTTATAATGGAGAATCGACCACTTTAAATACAAAAGACTATAAGTTGCAAATCAGCAGTGATGGTACGAACTTTAACGACGTTGATGCTGTAACGGGAAATACAGCTAATCTTACGGATCGGGATGTATCCGCGAACGGCAGATATGTTCGGCTTTATGTAACGGCCGGTCAGCAGGATGGGACCAGTACAACACGAATCGTTGATTTCGAAGTTTATGGTTTGACGAATATTGCGCTGAATCGAACAGCTTCGGCAAATGCTTATAATTTGCCGAGTGAAGCGCCGCAGTTTGCTGGCGATGGTTCAACAGCTACCAAATGGGTATCTGTCGCGGCATCGCCCAACTGGCTGAAAATCGATTTAGGTAAGTCTTATCATTTGAAGCGTTGGGTTGTTAAACATGCGGGAGCGGGCGGAGAATCAGCGATTTATAATACCCGTGATTTTAAGCTGCAGGTAAGTAGCGACGGGATAAATTTCACAGATGTCGACACAGTAACGGGAAATTCGACAAATTTAACAGATCGCAGCATCAATACGAACGCCAGATATGTTAGACTGTATATAACGCAAGGAACGCAAATCGGTTATGACGGATATGCGAGAATTGATGAATTTGAAGTATATGGTACCGCAAGCGGGAATGCAGCGCTAAACAAGATAGCCACGGCAAATGCCTATAATTTGCCTAGTGAAGCGCCGCAATATGCTGTTGACAGCTCGACAGGTTCCAAATGGGCATCCGTCGCGGCGTCCCCGAATTGGTTAAAGATTGATCTGGGCTATGTGACTAACATTAGCCGTTGGGTCGTGAAACATGCCGCTGTAAATGGAGAATCCGCCAATTTCAATACCAAGGATTACAAATTGCAGGTGAGTAATGACGGCATTAACTTCACAGATGCCGATACGGTGACGGGGAATACAGCAAACTCTACGGATCGCAATGTGAATGCGACAGGAAGATACGTCAGATTGTACATTACACAGGGGACGCAGTCGGGATTTGACGGGTACGCCAGAATTTATGAGATCGAAGTTTATAACTAATCAGGAGGAATGAACGGATGCGTAAATGGATCATTGGTCTGACGGCCTTGTCCTTTATAATGACTACGGCAGGGTGCAGTAATACAGCGCAGCAACCGGTTCCTTCGAATGGACAAGCTCCAAACCAGGAAGATCGAACCGACGAGGCGTTTACGCTGCGCGTATCCTATTGGGCTCAAGATAAAAACGGATACTTTGAAGCGGTTGAAAAGAAGTTTAAAGCGAAATATCCGAACGGTTCAATCAAATGGGATAAATTGGATGAGAAAACTTTTGCCGAAGTGACAGATAACCAGTTAAAGTCAGGCCAAGCCGCTGATATCCTATTCAATCAGAAGATCAAGGATTACGCCAAAGCGGGTTATCTGCTGGATTTATCGGATCAGCCTTGGACCCAGCGAATGATTGAGTCTGCGAAGCAAACGGTTGCCTACAAAGGGAAAACCTATGGAGCAGCTCTTGATGTAAGTACCTTTGGCGTGTATTACAATAAAGCAATTTTTGATCGTATGCAATTGCAGACGCCGAAAACGTGGGATGAATTTATTACGTTGAGCGCCAAGATCAAGCAGGCTGGGATATCGCCGATCATAGGCGGATTTAAAGATGTTTGGACGATTCAGGGCGTGTACTTGCCTATTGCCGCAACATCAGAGTTTCTCCAAAACCCTAATTTTGAATTGGATTTATATGCGGGCAAAGTGAAAATTGACGGTCCTGAGGTCAACAACGCGATGCAGAAATTTGCCGATCTCGCGCACAATGGTTTTTTTAATCCGGATGCTTCACAAATCGGTTATGATGAATCGACGCAGCAATTTATTGACGGAAAAGGCGCTATGCAGTTAATGGGCAGTTGGACTCCTGGGGTTGTAGATAGTAAGACGGCTGATTTCAAAATGGGTTTTTTCGCTCTTCCAGATCAGAATGGAAAAACGGTAATGGCAGCAGCGCCGGACAAGCAGGTGTCGATTAATGCGAAAACATTATACCCAGTAAAAGCCAAATATTTAATGTCCCTTCTGCTGGATAAAGACATGTTGGCGATTTATAGCAAGAACTTTGCCTTATCTGCTTTTAAAGATGTGATTGCTGAGTACTCCAATCCGGCGATGAAAGATGTGCAGAAAGCGTTGCAGCTTTATCCAACATCGATCAACCCGGGACATTTGTTTACCAATTCAGCGAATGACGCCATAAATGCGGCGTTAAATCATATTTTGTCAGGGAAAGAGCTTCAAAATGAATTGAAAGAAGCCGATGTGAATTATATAAAGGATAAGGCGACCCTTATTCTGGATTGATGGTGAAGGACCCATGAACCTCATATTGCGATTACTTCGGCTTCACAGCTTAAAAGCACGATTGCGATTTTTTGGAATTTCGTTAGTGCTTATGGTTGGACTGCTTACCATTTCATCTTATTCCTTTTTAGAGTATCGCCAAACGGAAAGCAATCAGATTAATTCGATGAGAAAAGACAGTGCGATTCAGCAAACAGCCATAGATAGTTGGGTAGCTGCAAGAGCTTCTGAAATCCGCAATCTAGCTAATTTACAATCGACCGTAGAGCTGGATGCGGATGGTATTCAAAATAACCTTACCTTTTTTGCGTCACATCAACAGGAGTTCGAAGCGGTCTCTTTTGCAAATAAAGAGGGTATTGTTGAATTTAGCACAATGAACCAAATTGGCGCTTATTTTACCGAACGAACCTATTTGGAAGAGGCCTCCAAAGGTCGTGAATATATATCTGATGTGATGCTCGGCAAGGTCACCAATCAACCGATGATTTTATTTTCTGCTCCTGTGATGAATAAAAAGAAGCAACTTGCGGGTGTTATCTATGGAACGGTTACGTTAAAGACGATTGATAAACTCATGGAGCAATTTCGTAATGGAGACAGTGGTGAATCGTATTTGATTGACCGAAACGGCTATCTAGTCACTGAATCGCGGTTCAAGGGAAATTGGAAACGTCTGGAATTTCAATTAAACAGCGATATTCTCGAACGATCGAAACAAGGAACACAAGCAACCTCGACGTATGAGAGCTACCGCGGCAAGCGAGTTTTCGGGACTTACCAGTTAGTGAATAACGGAAAATGGATCGCTGTTAACGAAATTGAGCGAGATGAAGTGTATCGAACCTTTAATCGGCAATTAATTGTTATGATGATCATCATTTGTATCGTGCTTACATTAGGGTTTATCTTGATGCTGCGGATATCGTATCATATTGAACATCCCGTTCAGCATTTATTGAAAGGGGTTCAACGACTGAAGCAAGGCGATTATCATTATAAAATCGATTACAGCAGTTTGAAGTCAGCTCCCGTCGAGCTGCTGCAGTTATGTGAGGCATTTAATCAAATGTCGCAAAATATTCAAGACAATGAGCTTGAGCTTAAGCGGCAAAAGGAAGATTTGGCTGGTTCCAATGCGGAATTAGAGCAATTTGCTTATGTCGCTTCACACGATTTACAGGAGCCTTTACGGATGGTAGCCAGTTATGTGCAGCTGCTAGCAAAACGATACCAAGGTCAATTAGATCAGGACGCGGATGATTTTATTCATTACGCCGTTGATGGTGCGCAGCGTATGCAGAATTTGATCAACGATTTATTGGCTTTTTCCAGAGTGGGTACGAAGGGGAAGGAGCCTAAGTCTGTTGATTTTGAAGAGGTGCTGCAGCATGTGTCTACGAATCTACAACATGCGATTCAAGAATGTGACGCGCTGGTCACGCATGATCCTTTGCCTACATTGCTGGCTGATCCTACACAAATGGTGCAATTATTGCAAAATTTAGTTGGTAATGCCATTAAGTTTCGCGATGCCAACCGCGCGCCCATCATTCATATCGGGGTTAAACGGCAGGGGAATGAGTGGTTATTTTCCGTTCATGATAATGGAATTGGTTTTGATCCGAAGTATCGGGATCGCATTTTCCTCATTTTTCAAAGGCTCCATAATAAAACAAAATACCAGGGTACTGGCATAGGGTTGTCCATTTGCAAAAAAATTGTAGAACGTCATGGCGGGAAAATATGGGTTGATTCAGAAGTGGGTCATTCGACAACCTTTTACTTCACGCTGCCAGACAAAGGAGAACAGATTACATGATCGATAATAAGCTCAGTCAGAATGTAGAAATTCTTTTAGTAGAAGATAATCCCGGAGATATTCGTTTGATTGTTGAAGTGCTGAAGGAAGGGAAAATAAACAATAATTTGAGCGTGGTTGAAGATGGGGAGGAGGCTTTGGCATATCTCAAGCGCGAAGGCAGCTACCAGGATGCGATTGTGCCGGACATTATCTTATTAGATTTAAATCTTCCCAAAATCAATGGCACCGAAGTTCTTGCCGAAATTAAAAAAGATCCGCTGCTGAAGTATATTCCAGTCATTATTTTAACGACTTCCGAAGCAGAGCAAGACATCTTAAGAGCTTATGATCTGCATGCGAATTGTTATATCACCAAGCCTGTCAACCTAGAGCAGTTTTTAACAGTCGTAAGATCAATTGAAAATTTTTGGCTTACACTTGTTAAGCTCCCTAGGAGGTAGAACTATTGATCAAGGTTTTATTAATTGAAGATAATCCGGGAGATGCTCGATTGATTCGCGAAGTTTTATCGGATATAGATAATCAGAATATTACGTTGAAATGGGTCGATCAGTTGGAAACGGGCATTGAACTGATAACCAAGGATGATTTTAACGTTGTTTTACTCGATCTTTCACTTCCGGATAGTCATGGCATGGAAACAATCATCAGCTTTCGGGAGCAAGCGCCTGCCATCCCAATCGTTGTACTGACCGGGCTTGATGATGAGGAGGTTGCCATAAATGCCGTACAGCACGGGGCTCAGGATTATTTGATTAAAGGACAAGTCAACAGTTCGGTAATCATGCGTTCCATGCGTTATGCCATTGAACGTCATCGTCTTCAGGACGAGCTTTATAACTTATCTATTATTGATGAGTTGACGAGTCTCTACAATCGTCGAGGTTTTTTTAACCAGGGGCAGCAGGTTATGAATGCGAATGCTCAGGAAGGCAATGGCTTTTATTTGATCGTTGCTGATTTGGACGGCATGAAACAAATCAACGATTCCTTTGGTCATCATATGGGCGACTTGGCCTTAATGGATACGGCGAATATATTGAAAGAAGTTTTCTACGATTCTGATATTATTGCTCGTATGGGGGGAGATGAGTTCACCGTAATTTTACCGGATACGCATGGACATTCACCAAGCTTAGATACATTTGAACAGGAAATGATCTTGAAAATCCAGCAGAGGTTACATAGCTTTAATTTGAGCGCTGGCCGAATCTATCATCTTTCGATCAGTCTCGGATTATTTCATTATAATCCTGCTAAGCCCGTAACCTTAGGCGAATTGATTATCCAAGCGGATCATCGCATGTATACCCATAAAAAAGGAAAAGTTAAAGTTCTATGATCAGCTTATCATGGAATATCTTCCTCTAAATCTATTGGCAGAAAAAGTTAGTGCATGTATTAAGATTAAGATTGATTGTCCAAAAGAAATCGCTCCTTTGGTTATGGTAGGGTGGTTAACTCTATTTCACCAAAATGCGGTTTCTTTTTGTATGTATCATTTCATTATTTTTAACTTAAATTGGATGTTCCATTTTCATTTAGATTTAAGGTTGAACCTTTACACTTTTATGGTTAGCTGAACATCACGGATTCATACTAGAAAGTAGGGTGTTTTTTTCAATGGCACAGATACAGAGCATGCAAATGATCGAGAACAAGCCGTTTCCACCCAGAAAACAGCGTGGATGGAATTGGATTCTTTATCCGTTTGTTTTTATATTCGTTGTTATGGCTACTTCTGCAGCATGGTTTTATCTCACTGCGTCTGGAACGGCTTACCGATACATGATTGCTGATACGCTTATTACTTCTCAGCATCGGGATCTTGCGAAATATTTAATTGGCCAAAGCGAATTGGATAAGCGCGTAGATGACTATCTCAACAGGTTTAATGAAATGGGGCAAGTGAAAGATAATCACGCGATCAACTTGCCTAATAAATCCAATAAGGATGTAGAAGTAGAGGCAATTGAGGGAAAAGGGTATAAGGGGCATATTCTATACGTGCATAATCCCAAAATGATTCGAGTGGTTACGACATCGATTGTCGGTCAGGGCGAGCAGATTTTGGATATGGTTAAAAGGACCGGAGCCATTGCTGGGGTTAATGGCGGAGCCTTTGATGATCCTAACTGGGATGGGAATGGCTTTAAACCTGCGGGCATCGTCATGTCCGGAGGCAAACTTTTGTACAAAGATGTTGGGATGGAAGACCCGGTAAATGTCGTGGGAATTGACAGAAACGGAGTCATGGTGGCAGGCCGGTATAAACCGTCGGAATTGATTAAGATGGGCGTAAACGATGCTGTAACATTCCAACCCAAATTCATTGTGAATGGAAAAGGCCTAATCAAAAGTGAATCAGACGGTTGGGGAATTGCTCCTCGTACCAGTATGGCTCAATTAAAAGATGGGACAATCTTATTTGTAGTCATTGATGGCAGACAGCCTGGGTACTCCGTTGGAGCCACGCTGTACGATGTTCAGAAGATTCTGCTTGAAAAAGGTGCTGTAACCGCGGCTAACCTTGATGGAGGCTCATCCTCAGTTCTAGTCAAGGATAATCAAGTGATTAATCGACCATCAAGCAGCTACGGGATGCGGTATCTGCCTACTTCATTCTTAGTCTTTGATCATCCAGAACGAGTCCATCAAAGTAATATCTGGGAAGGGATTGATATGACACACTTCAATTCCTCTAACAAACCTTTTTAAATAATAAAAAAATAGATTTTGCAGTATCGACACCTTTGAGGTGTCATTTTTTTGTCGAAAAACATATGCATACAGCAAGCACGAATCGACATACGGAATGATAGATTTGGCATATGATAGATTTGTATTATTTGCGTAATTATTCATTTGAAGGGGTTGATCGTTTTGGGCAAAAGCAAAATAGAAATATCCTCAAAAGGTATCGAAAAAACTCTTCGTAAGTTTGATTATTTGCAAGCTATATCTGAATATATTTGGAATGGATTCGATGCGGAGGCTACTGTGGTAGATATTAGGCTTTCTAAGAATGTTTTGGGCGGCATAGATCAAATTGTTATTGCTGATAACGGGTATGGCATAAATAGGAAAGAATTAGAACGGAAGTTTACGCCGTTTTTTGAATCAGAGAAGCAAGTTGATCCTGAAAAGCGAGGCAGAACGACTTCTGCCATGCATGGAAAGAATGGCATCGGTCGATTAACCTTCCATCATTTTGCTTCCGATGCAGCTTGGAAAACGACCTATGTGGACGGGCTTCTTAAAAACACGTATACCATTCGTATTCATTCGAAAAATTTGGATACTTATGAGGTGACGAATAACATCCTAACAGATGAAGAAGTGGGGACGACGGTAACTTTTCAAAATATCATAAAAGACTTTGTTTATGAGGATTTGTTGACTTTTTTATGTAAGGAATTTGGGTGGTTCCTGGAGCTTCATTCTGAGAAACATTTCGACGTTAGAATAGATGGCGTATCCTTAGATTACTCGTGTGTGATCGCCGAAAGAGAATGTTTTAAAATCGTTCATGTGCCTACTCAAACGGAGTTTGCCATCAAATATGTTCGTTGGAAAGATAGAATTAATCATGAATATTCCAAACTTTACTTTCTCGATTCGAATTTAGCGGAGAAGCATAAGCAGCCGACAACTTTTAATAATAAAGGTGATTCCTTCTATCACAGTGTCTATATTCAAAGTAAGGGATTTGATCATTTCGATTTTGATAGTGAAGACAACGGTGGACAATTGGAATTATCTTTTGGAGCAAGCCGAAGAAGCGAGGCATTTCAATTTTTACTTGAAGAAATCAACACGTTTATTAAGCAAAAAAGGAAGCCCTATTTAGGATTATTCGCAGATCATGTGATTGAAGACTTTGCGGAATCTAAGGCATTTCCTACTTTTAATGACGAACCTGAAGACACTACCAGAAAAGAAGAGCTGGAATCTGTCATCAGGGAAATGTGTCAACTAGAACCTAGAGTGTTCACCCGATTAAATCCAGAACAGAAAAAATTGGTGGCTCATCTTATTCACTTAGCGATGGGATCGAATGAGCGGCAACGTTTGTTGGAGGCTTTATGAGGCATGAAGTGCGGAACGCAGATCCTTTATTTTGGGGATTATGTGCATAAAATCAAAATAAGAGGAACGAGAAAGCGCTATTTGACCAATTGGAACGATCTGGAGGCAAAAAAACGCGATATAACGCATCCTCGTTCCTCTTCCTCGTGATTTCGGGCATTTTCGCCCAAATAGCGCTTCGTCGTTCCCTCAACATTTTCTAGTTTCTATTGTGTTGCTCCACAGCCTCAATCACTTTCAGCCGAGTATCAAGGTTCACCGGATGTCCATAGGCAAGTTCCAGTGCCCATAGGACTGCGCCAGTTGCGGGCGGGACTTGCAGTAGGATGTAATTGCAGCTGTGATTGGTCAAGTTTGCGATATGTTTTTTGAAGTTTTGGAGCAGCAGAGGACTCTCTGCTTTGACCCAAACAGAGCCTGCCAGAATGATATCGACTTCCTGACCAAAATCTAGATTGTGCATACAGCCAACCGTGGAGAAAGCCAGTTGTTTGGCTGTGTTATCTAATATATTCAGAGCTGCGGAATCCCCGTTATCTGCCGCGGAGAACAGGATTTGCACCAGCTTGGTGGTGGGACTTGTTCGCTTTTGTATGGCGTTCAAGGTGTATTCAATGAACAATTCTTTCCTGGGTATTTGCAGCAGCTTCATGACGGGGTCAGTCATCTCGGTTTCCGGCCCCATACGGTAGAAAAAGTCATAGACAGACCGAAGTGTTTTTCTGGCTAGAAAAAAACCCCCGGCCTCATCCCCGGAAAGCTCACTGCCAACACCGCCTACTTGAAGGCGCTTTCCACTTGGAGAAATGCCGCCCGTAGAAGAGCCTGATCCATTAATGGAGCAAATGCCGAAGCCCTTTTCACTGCCAGCTTTAACACCCAGGAATGAGTCGTTGTCCATGGCATAGTGAGTAAAACCGATACGCTCAATGACTGTACATAAATTTTTCTTCTGGGATGGAATGTCCGCACCGGCTAATCCGAAGGCACCTGCTGCAATATGATCCATGGTTAACTGATTGCGCGTCAGCAGATGCTGAATATTTTCATTCATGATTCTGAATGCGCTCAAGTATGCGTCGGGGAACTGCTCGTGACTGCATGTCCCTGCGTGAATATGGTCTACAAAGTTCCCATGGATATCAAATAGAAAGTAGTCCGTTTTACTATTTCCGCCGTCGACACCGATAATGTAGTTTTTATCGATCATAACTACTACTCTTTTGCGAAAAATTGCGGGAGATAGGACTTGTGGGCTTCCTTCAACTCATTGAAGCAGTTATGCGCGGCATCGTAGTCACCGACCAATGGATTCATCAATAGGGCACGCATGGCGGCATCTTCACTGCCGTTCACTGCGGCAGATACGGTTTCACGTTCGTAGGCTTTGACCATACGCATATAATCGATGATATGTTGATTGTTGAAATCTTTTACTTTGATCGGTGCAGCGCCATCTTTTCCAATAACAGCACAAACTTCAACGGCATCGGAGTCTTCCATGAAATCTAGTGCCCCGTTGTTAAGAAGGTTGACTACATGAACCTCTTGTTTGTCGTTATATATGGCATCGACTAAGCTGATGGCCACTTCCGAATAATTGGCACCGCCGCGAGTAGAAAGCAGTTCTGGTTTTGAATGCAGCTCGGAATCCAAGTAGATGTTTAGCAGTTCTTCCTCAATCTGCATACATTTCTCGCCTCGTGTTAATTCGCTTTCTTTCAGCAATTTAAGCTTCTTCTCTTTGAAGTAATAATATTCCAAATAAGAAGAAGGTATCGCTCCTACCATCTGAACGACCTCTTTACTGAATCCGCTTGAAGGTATATTCTTCATCGCTTCACTGTTAAGCCCCATATCTAGTGCTGTTTTCACATAATCCGTTCCATCTTGCTCAATAGACGTAATCCAGCTTAAATGGTTAAGTCCAACATAGGTGAAGCTAGCATGGTCTAATTGCAAGGTTTCACGAATGCTCTTGAACATGTTGAATGGGACATTGCACAGACCAAGCATTTTCACGTTGGAATGGTTTAGCAGTGCTTCTGTAATTATTCCGGCTGGATTGGAAAAGTTGATGAGCCAAGCATCCGGACACAGTTCTTTCATACGGTCGGCAATATGAAGCATTACGGGAATTGTACGCATGGCTTTGAAAAAACCGCCGATTCCGCAAGTTTCTTGCCCGATTAAATCGTATTTGAGAGGAATGGTCTCGTCGAGTACACGGGCAGGCAGCTTGCCCACACGAATTTGTGACAACACAAAATCCGCATCCTGCAGCGCTTCATCCAAGTTTTCGGTTAAGATCACTCGACATGGAATATTCGCTGACTGTATCATGCGTTCACAGAGTTTTCCTACAATCTCCAGTTTTCTTGCATCAATATCCATAAGCACTAGTTCATCTATTGGTAATACATCTTTACGCTTAATCATTCCTTCAATCAGTTCTGGTGTGTAGGTGCTCCCTGATCCAATAATCGCTATTTTCAATTTATTATTCATCCATGTATTCACCCTTCCTATTCAGCTCAATCTCGCTGCTATTATAGCATCGCTTTCCGAAACGTCGCAATATAAATTGTAATTTTATTTTATATTTTTAGATTGATTTTGAAAATAAATTTCTCGTCTTAATATTCAAAATTGTTTACAATTTTAGAGATTAATCTTGTTTTTTTGAGCAATTATAACGTATGATGAGATTAAAATTTTAGCTCAGAGAAAATAGGGTGAACAAAGAATATATATGTCCATTAACGATAATATTTTGATAAAGATTCGTGAAATGAAAGACAGCCTAACTCCTGTAGAGAAGTTGGTAGCCGAGTACATTTTGGAGAATTTAGAGGAAATCCCGCATCTTTCGATTAAGAATCTTGCCGTGCTGACGAAGACAAGTGACGCATCCGTTCTTCGTTTCTGTAAAACGATGGGGTATAAAGGTTATCGAAACTTTATTGTAAGTATTTCAGCTTCAATTGGATCTATGGATGATGATGAGAAGGACCAGTACACCGATATACAACCAGGGGACGATCTATCCGTCATTATCTCTAATATTTCCCGCAATAATAGTAAATCTATTGAAGACACCCTCAGTGTCATCGATAAAAATGAAATAGCCCGTGCTGTAAAAGTTCTGCGTGAAAGTAACCGTATTGCCTTTTTCGGAATTGGTGCTTCCGGTCTGGTCGGTATCGATGCGGAGCAGAAATTTTCGCGGATCAACAAGATGTGCCATACCTATACGGATGGACACAGCCAGCTTACGGCGGCTACGCTGTTAGACAAAAGTGATGTGGCCATTTTTATTTCGAATTCGGGAAGTACGACGGAAATTCTCGATGCACTAGAAATAGCCAAAAAGAATGGCGCGTGTATTATTGCGATTACCAAATATAATAAAAGCGAGTTAGCAGACAAGGCAACTATCGTCTTGAGCATCTCTACACCAGAGGTCACCATTAGAAGCGGTGCGATGGGATCGCGAATTGCCATGCTGACGGTAATTGATATTCTTTTTGCTGGCGTAGCCAGTGCGGAATACAAGAAAGTGAAGAAATATTTAGCTAAAACGCACGATATTATAGCCAGCAGCAAGCATCGTAAATAAAAGACAAGACAACGCTTTAGCCAGATAAAGCTGTTGTCTTTTTTTTGTTGTCACATAAAATAAAAAATCAAATGTTTATTGTAAAAAGAAATAAAATTTCAAAAACTATTGACCATCATGAAATTTTTCGCTAGTATGAAATTAGAAATTGAAACAAACAGGATAGGAGGATGGCTATGGATGAGTATCTGTCGGGGTTGACTACGGAAGAGATTAATGAGAAAACGCTGATTATGGATGAATGTACAACGGAACAAATGCTGCGTTTAATGAATGAGCTGGATGCTGGGGTTCCCGCTGCAGTGGGAGCAGAAATACCGCAAATTATGAAAGCGGTTGATATTTTGCATCATGTTCTGAAAAACGGTGGCAGAATGTTCTACGTAGGAGCTGGATCTTCTGGCAGACTCGGTGTACTCGACGCTTCTGAATGTCCTCCTACTTTTGGAATTGACCCCATGCTGGTGCAAGGTCATATCGCCGGTGGCGATGGGGCACTAAGGACTGCAGTTGAAGGATTTGAAGACAATGCGGAGGAGGGGATCGCACTCATTGAACGGTGCGGTGTGACTGACAAGGATGCTGTTATTGGAATTACGGCCAGTGGAAGCGCACAATTCGTCATTGCCAGTTTGCAAAAAGCAAAGGACATTGGTGCAGCAACGATCGGCGTAGTGAATAACAAAAATTCAAAATTAGAGCCTGTCTGTGATGTATGTATTGCGCCAGTAGTTGGGCCGGAAGCGATTATGGGATCTACCCGATTGAAAGCGGGGACAGCACAGAAGCTGGTTCTTAACATGCTGACGACCTGTACGATGGTGAAGCTAGGAAAGACGTATAACAACCTCATGGTAGACATGAAGGCAAGCAATATCAAATTGTATGATCGTTCTGTTCGCATCATTAGGGCAGCAACAGGGGTAGATGAGGAGTGCGCTATTGCCCATTTAGAAAGCGCTTCCATGAATTGCAAATTAGCAATTATGATGATAAAAACCGGTCTGAGTGCAGCAGAGGCAGAACAAGCCTTGCATCAATGCGACGGCCGCTTGAAAACAGCCATACTTACTTTTAGTAAAGTTGTGTGAAATATTAAAAAAGGAGAGACTTTGAGCTACGCTCAAAGATCCCAAAGCGGAGAGACTTTGAGCTACGCTCAAAGATCCCTATATTAGGAGGTCTATTTTCATGAAAAGAAGAATGCCTGTATTAGCATCCGTTGTAGCTTTAACTATGGCTTTAACAGCTTGTGGTGGCGGCAATTCCGGTACGAAAGCAACAACAACACCAGCAGGAACAACTGCTCCAGCGGCTTCTGCCGGCGCCTCAACAGCTAAAGACACAATCACAGCTTTGCTGCCGCCGGTTTCACCGAACTACCAGAAAACTTTCGAACAAATGTCGAAAGACTTCACAGCATTGTATCCAAACCTGACTTTGAAAATCGAACCGGCAAGCTGGGAAGATATGAAACAGAAATTGGATACGCAAGTGAATGCAGGCAGCCCGCCGGATATTGCGTTCGGAGGCTCTGACGGCATCCCTAAATATCTGCAGCAAGGTTTGCTCATGGACATCACGGATGCAGCAACTCCTGAGATGATTAGCGATTATGATAAAGCTCCGCTTGAATACATGAAGAACGGCAAAGGACTTTACGGCTTCCCGGCGTATATGGAAGTTCACGCTCTAGGCGGGAACAAAGCGTTCTTGGAAAAGGCCGGCATCGATTGGAAAAAAGTACAAACGAGCGGTTGGACATACGATGAATTCCGCCAAGCGGTTAAAAAAGGCATCGTAACGGAAAACGGCAAAACGCGCTACGGTTTCGTGTTCGCTGTTAAAGGTGTTGCTGCCGTTGACTACTTGGGTATCATGGCGAAAAATGCAGGAATGCCGCACGCGTTTAATAAAGATTTGAAATATGCGTACACAAGCAAAAACTACCTAGGATTGCTCAAAGATCTTCGTCAGCTGATTGATGACGGCTCCATGCCGAAAGAGCTTAGCTCTGTAGACGCTGGCAAGCGTTGGAACATGTTCCTAACAGGCCAAACCATGATCACAGGTAAAGGTCTTGCTGTGTTTGAGAATTCCGCTAAAACAAATAACGCAAAGCTTAAAGCAAGTGACGCTAGTGCTGTAAAAGACAGCATCCCGGTTGATTATGTGGTATTGCCGGCTCCGACTTTCCAAGGTGCAAAACCATCATTCGCTACTGTCGTTGACGGTTACATGACATTCCGCGGTAAAAAGGAGCCTACGGCTGAGCACAAAGCGAATGTCGTTAAAGCGGCTTACTTCTTAGCTAGCGGTAAAAATGCTGCTGCAACAAACAGTGATCTGTTCTCTGCACATATTACGCAAAGTGGAAAAAAAGCGGCTGAAAGCATGAAAATTGACAGAAGCCCTGAGAACATCGCTGCTGTTGACTACATGCTGAAAAATGCCACACCGGCTCGTTCGGATATCCCGACAGAACTGGGTGCTAAAGCGATCAAATTGGAAACAGAAGTTATCGTGCCTAAGTTCCAAGGTCTAATTGCAGGTGAAATTACTCCTGAAGCGATGTATGAAGCTGTGAAAACTGCTGCGATTGCTGCATTTGGCGCAGACGGCGTTGTGAAAGATTAATCATAAGATGTAAACCTCGGATAGTCGTGATGCAGGTTGCGCGGCTATCCGAACTATTTTAATCCGGGTTTTCTGAAACGGGGTTTGGGGGTTAGACAGTATGGCAACGAATATCGCTAAACCGATGAAAAGAAAAGGAATTAAAGGAGAAGGTGCATGGGGATATGCATTCATCGCCGTCGCTCTGGTTGTTTTTGCGATGTTCACTGCGTATCCGGTCGTAAGCGCGTTTATCATTAGTCTCCAAGAATACAAACCTCTTGGTTCCACTTATGTTGGATTCGACAATTATGTCTCTACGGTGAAAGACGGTTTGTTTTGGCAAGCCATGCGCAATACCGTTGTCTATACGATTTTGACAGTGCCTGTTAACTTGTTCTTGTCCATGGTGATCGCTATTTTGATTCTGCCGCTTAGGAAAAAAACGCAGGGCTTTTTCAAAGGTGTATATTATTTGCCTGTAGTTGCTTCAGGTGTTGCTTTATCCGTCGTATGGCTTTGGATCTTCGATCCAATGGAAGGCGGAATTTTGAATCAGTTGATTCATTTCTTTGGCTTTACCAATCAGAACTGGCTCGGCTCAAGCAAAACGGCCATGTTCTCTTTGGTTCTGATGTCCTGGTTGTCCAGTCATGGCACAAGTATTATCATCTATCTGGCCGGTCTACTTGGCATTGATGATACGTATTACGAGGCAGCGGAAATGGACGGAGCGAACTTTTTTCAAAAGCTGTGGCACATCGTTGTTCCTTCTTTGAAGCCAGCGACGCTATTCCTGTTGGTGACGGGTGTTATTGGTTCATTCCAAGTGTTCCAAAACGCGTACCTCATGACCGGTGGCGGTCCGAACAATGCGACTACGATGGTTGGTCTACTGATTTTCAATAATGCCTTTACTTATTTTGAATTCGGTAAAGCCGCAGCGCAATCGTTGATTTTAGCTGTTATTATCGCGGGAATTTCGGTTATCCAGTTCAAATACGCAGGAAAAGACGTCGAGTATTAATAGCGGAGAGGCTTTGAGCTCCGCTCAAAGATCCCTAAGCGGAGAGACTTTGAGCTACGCTCAAAGATCCCTATATTAGGAGGATAATAAATGGCTTTATACAGCAATCATGCAGGAAAACCTAGCGTAAAAACCTTTCGTAATTCAATCATTTTTATACTCCTTCTACTTTTTGCTTTGGCGACGATATTTCCGATCTATTTCATGGTCATTTCATCCTTTGCTGATCCGGTTGAGGCCGGAGCGGTAAGCTACTCCATTTTACCAAGCAAGTTTACATTCGCTTCCTTCAAATATTTCTTTGATTATAGCGAGTATTCGTATCGTTGGATTTTGAACTCGCTAATCGTGGCGACTACCGTGATGGTGTCCAATGTTATTTTTGCCAGCATGGCCGGATATGCATTTTCTAAACTTCGTTTTAAAGGGAGAGGCGTGCTGTTTGCGGTGCTGCTTGTCTCCATGATGATTCCTTACCAAGTTACGCAAGTTCCTTTGTATATTCTGGTTGTTAATGTGTTTGAGCTGCAAAATACGTACAGCGCGTTAATTATGCCGGGTATCGTTACGGTATATAATATTTTTCTGGCTAAACAGTTTATGAGCAGCATCCCGAACGAGATTATGGAAAGCGCCAAGATCGAAGGGTGCAGCCAGTTCACGATCTATTGGAGAATCATTCTGCCTTTGTCCAAAACCGTGCTTGCCGTCATGGCAATTCTAACGTTTATGGATAGCTGGAACACATTCTTCTGGCCTCTGCTTGTTACCAATACGATGGATATGCAGACGATTCAAGTCGGACTCAAAAACTTCCGTTTCGCCAATACGACGTTTATCGCGCCGATGATGGCGGGGGCTACGATCTCTGCACTGCCGATGTTTATTCTTTTTTTCAGCTTGCAAAAGTACTTCTTAGAAGGTGTAACGGTAGGTGCGGTGAAGGGCTAATACAAGCCGTGCTTGAGGGAGGTATCACATCAGCATGATTGTGTCTTGGGATAATCAGTATAAGCATGCGGTTATTTCTTTATGGAATAAAGAAGCCGTGAAAGAAAGCTATAAGGAGCTAACCGAACAAAGCTTTGAGTGTATTTTCACGGCGAACCCTTATTTTGATAGTCAAAATACGTTTATTTTATTGGAACAAAATGAGGTTAAAGGCTTTGCCTGCGGCTGTACAGGTGATGATCTGCCGCTTGGAGAAGTGGCTGGGTACATCACTTGCATCGTTCTAGCTGAAGACTTCAAAACCGATAAGAACTATCAAGGTATGTTAGACGCTTTGGAGCGTCGCTTTCAACAGCAGGGAAAAAAGCAAGGCGATGTTTTATTTTTTAACCCGATGTTATTGCCATGGTATATACCGGGGACTCCGAAGCATGAGCATAACAATGCGCCGGGCGTGCCGATAGAAAGTAAATTGTATGCGTTTTTGCTGCGAGCAGGGTATGTGGAGCGTGCCAAAGAATGCGCCATGTATTTGAAGCTCGATGGTTTCACCATCCCGGAAGATATCAGAGCCAAGGAAGATAAAGCAGCTGCTGAAGGTTACACGGTGGAATTATTTGACCGGGAAAAGCATGATGGCGTGGATGAAATGCTGAATGGCTTTAATAATCTTTTTTGGCAAAAGGAAATCGGGCAATGCACGGCAGACGGTGTGCCGGTCGTCATTGCTGCATATAAAGGCAAGGTCATCGGATTTGCTGGTCCGGTCATTCGTCAGGACAACGGCAGGGGCTATTTCGCCGGAATCGGCGTTCTCCCTGAGCACGAGGGGCACGGTCTGGGCAGCATCCTGTTCTTCAAGCTGTGTGAAGCTTTTCGTTCGATCGGGACCGGCTACATGTCGCTCTATACGGGCAGTACGAACCCGGCTATCCGCATCTACGAGAAGGCAGGCTTCACAACCGTCAAACAATTTTCTGTTATGCGAAGGGAGTTTGTGTGAATGAGCGAGGAAAAATTATCGATATTAGCCATCGGTGGCCATGTTGGTGATGCCGAATTAACGGCAGGGGGCGTATTGGCAAGTCACTTTTTGAAAGGTGACCGTATTGCGACTCTGGCGCTGACAGCAGGTGAACGCGGCGTTCCGGCAGGACAAGATATGGCCGAATATCGTGTGCAGAAAGTGAATGAGGCGAAAACTTTTGCCGAGATGCTGGGCGGGGAAGCGTTCGTATTCGACGATATTCCTGACGGCGAGCTGCAAGATAACCAAGAAATGCGTTTTCGCGTATGCGATGTCATTCGTCAAGTTCGTCCGAACGTCATTATTACGCATTGGAAGAACAGCATGCACAAGGATCATATGACAACACACCGCATCGTCAATGACGCTCGCTTTTTTGCCGCGTTGCCGACATTTGAGCGGGAGCTTCCTGCCCATTTTGCGCAGAGATTGTATTATGCCGAGAACTGGGAAGATGCCGTTGACTATCGTCCGTATGTGTATGTCGACTACGACCAGGAAGCCTTTGATCTATGGGTGAAGGCGGTCTCCACGCACTGGTTCGTAACCGGCAGTAAGTCCTTCCAGTACCTGGAATACTATAAGCATCTGATGCGTGTCCGCGGAATTGAAGCCAGAAAGCAATATGCACAAACCTTCATGATTCCAGAAGAAAATATGCGTGTTCTCAAAACTGAATTATAAAAAATAAAACCAACCTCTACACGCGGCTGTTCATTCATCAATGGCCTCGTTAGGGGTTTTCTCAACTTTGGCTTTGGGTAAAGTGACAAAATGTGGGAGGCAGCTATGATCAGAAACGGTATTGATTGCATTGGGCAGTACAATCAACTATTCAAAGGGAAACGATTGGGACTCATTACGGCCCCTACCGGCTTAAACAATGATTTCGTATCCACCATTCAAATTCTGCATGAGAATTTCAATCTGACAGCCCTGTTTTCACCGGAACACGGTGTGCGTGGAGATCAAGCTGCAGGCGCCTTGGTAGAAACATATCTGGACCCTATCACACAGGTGCCGGTGTATAGTTTGTACCGTAAAGATTCTAAGCGCCTAAGCCAGGAAATGCTGGAAGAGGTAGATATGGTCGTCTATGATATTCAGGACGTGGGCACACGGTACTACACTTTTATTTACACAATGCTGTATGCTCTGGAAGACTGTGCGAAAGCAGGCAAGCCATTTGTCATTTTGGACCGGATCAACCCACTGGATGGGGTGACGGTAGAAGGAAACATTTTAAAGCAGGACTATCAATCGTTTGTTGGCAATTATCCGCTTTGTGTGCGTTACGGCCTGACTGCCGGTGAGGTGGCCACCATGGCTAACGATCAGATGAACTGGCATTGTGATCTGCATGTGATACGCGCTGAAGGCTGGGAGCGGAAGATGCAGTTCGCTGATACCGGTCGACACTGGGTGATGCCCTCTTTGGGGATTCCCCGGTTTGACACGGCATTGCTGTATCCCGGCACTTGTATATTTGAAGGCACCAACATGTCTGAAGGAAGAGGAACCACAGTTCCTTTTGAAATTGTAGGAGCTCCGTTCATCGACGGCGAGCAGCTGGCGGATGAGATGAACCGTAAGAAACTGCCTGGGGTCGTTTTCCGACCGGTCTATTTTAAACCGACCTTTTCCAAATTTCAGGGTGAGTCATGCAGCGGCGTTCAGCTTCATGTATTGGATACTCGAGCCATTCGGCCTTTGGAGACAGCTATTACACTGATGTATACCGTTAAGCGTAACTATGAACAATTTGCTTTCCTTCCGCCTCTTAAAGAGGGGTCTAGGCCTTTTATTGATTTGTTGTGTGGGGATAAGATCTACCGTGAAGACTCATTAGATGTTTCGGTATTGTTGGAGCAATTTCGGGACGAAAGCCGGGAATTCGAACAGATGAAACAGCAGTATCATCTATATTGAGGCGTTTTAGTGCGTCTAAATGTACGGTGAAATTAAAGTATTAGACTTCCGCTTCAATGAACGTCAACATGCAATCCGTCTCTCTCATGCCCCTTTTGCAAATGTCTCGAACTCTTTTAATTTCTTCCTCATATACTAGATTAGTAAAGTAGGAGGGAGATGAGAGAGATGAGTCGTTTAACCGTAGTTTCGCTTCGCAAAGTCGCTAACCGGACGCTGCCAATTTATCAAAAGATTGCAGGTGACGCGGTCTATGCGACACGCTTGACGCAAGCGATCCGGAGCAACAATCTCAACGCGCTTGGCCAACTGCTGCGGCAAGCTACATTTGGTTTCAACGATTTCGGAACGAACGGCTTTGGGTTCAACATCGGTTTTGCAGCTCCGCTGCCAGCGAATCAAGTGGAGAATGCCATTACCAAGAGAGGCACGGTGAAGCCGACGACGGTCAGCTTACGAAGTATTGCGAGACGGCTGTTGCGCCTGTTGCGCAGGATTGCCGCCGATAAAGCATTTGCAACCCAACTCGTGCTGGCTGCACGGAAAAGCAACAATCTTAGGCTCCGCGCGCTAGTAGCGCCGCTGCTGCCGTCGGGCAGCTTAGTAGCGGCACGTGGCGATTCGACTGGCATCGTGTTGGAGATCAAAGCCTCGACCGGCGCTGTTTTTGTTACTCAATTCTTTGTTCTATAGAATGTAAATAACTCAGCCGTGAAAAAATAACAGAAGGAGCATGTTCCTGAATGAAATCAGAACATGCTTCTTTGTATCAGGTTGCGTCAAGCTATTCGCCCTTTTTCTATATATTATCCTTGCATCCTTAAGTCAAAATATGTCCACCCTCAACGTGAAGAACCGTTCCGGTCACGAAACCATTTTGGATCAAGTACAGTACACTTTGTGCGACATCTTCTGCTTTGCCAACTCGCTTCACAGGGAGTTTGTTCGCCACCGTTGTATAAAACTGATTGCGCGATTCTTCTGGCATTTTACTGCGCGAAGGCGTATCAATAATACCAGGTGAAACGATGTTTACTCGAATAGGAGCAAGCTCCAAAGCCAAGGTTTGACCTAGATTCGCAACTGCTGCATTAACAGCGCCAAGTGTAGCAGAACCAACCATCGATTTGTAGGCAACGACGCCAGAGAATAAGGTGATTGATCCGTTCGCTGAAATTTTCGGTGCGCCGTATTTAGCGGCATAGTATTGGCCCCAAAATTTGTTTTCGAACAACTGCCGGGCTTGGGCAGTATCCGTTTGAAGGAATGATCCGCCAGATGTTTCCGCTGCGCTTACCACAAGATGATCGAACTGGCCGACTGTTTCAAAGAAAGATTGCATTTGCTCTTCTTGAGTTGTGTCCAGCGTGTAAACCGCAGCTCGAGATCCCAACTCCTCTTTTGCCTTCTGCAACTTACCCTCGGAACGACTGGCAATGATTACTTCCGCTCCAAGCGTTATTGCTTGTTTAGCTGTTTCCAATCCAATCCCGGAGCTTCCGCCGATAATCACTACTTTTTGATTCTGTAACATATTTATTCCTCCTAATTTTGTATTTGTTAAAAATTCAATACCTCTTTTAGATGTACATCCAGTTCGGATACAAATTGATCAACATTCGGATTTTTGACGACATCATAACAAGCGAAGCTTTTTAATGGTTGCATGCCAAGAAATTCCTGTACACGATGTAAATGACTTACTGCTTCTTCTAAGCTATTCCCTTTGAAAAACTGAGCTGGATCGTTAAATGCTTCTTTAGGTGCATTCCAAGTCGTCGAAAACATATATTTTTTGCCGGTTAATAATCCGCCTCTCCCATATAGATCGTTGCCCTTGAAAAATAATCCGTAAGCATAGACTTCGTCCATATAGGTTTTAAATAACCCTGGGACACTGAACCAGTAGATGGGTGTTTGGTAAATGATAATGTCAGCCCATAGAAATTTTTGTTGTTCTTCTTCGATGGAATATCCGTTTTGAATTATTGTTGTTTGGATATTGTTCTTTTCTTTTAAGAGACTCACTATGCTCTGCATCAATGTTTGATTCAATTTTCCCGATGAAGAACCATATTTTTGGTGACCATTAATAATAAGTATGTTTTTCATCTTCACGCTTCTCCTCCATAAGATCTCTATTTGCTTCACATCACTATTATAAATAAAGTAAATTCATTTTGGGAAGTAGTGATTTTAAATTCATATAATTTCCGAAAAGTTACTATTGTGATATAATGGGATAAATCAATCGTTTTTTTATGGAGGATATTCGTATGAGCGTTGTTGAACCTATCGAATTAACCAAAGGAACACCAGGCGTACCATGCCCCATTGCCAAAACACTTGACGTGATTGGGACGAAATGGACCTTTTTAATTATTCGGGACCTTCTTATCGAAGGTACGCTGCGATTCAGCGACCTGCTGAAATCAATGGATGGCATTAGTCCAAAAACGCTCTCGCTCCGTCTTAAGGTGCTAGAGGAACATGGCGTAGTGGAAAGGAAAGTGTTTCCCGAAGTCCCCCCTCGCGTAGAATATACGTTAACGGAAAAAGGAAAGAATTTGGAACGCATTTTTGTTGAATTAAAGAGGTTTGGATTAAATTTGTAAAAGATTCAACAGGTTTGTGTTTGGTTATGGGTAATGTGGTAACCCATGTTGTATTTCCTACAACAATACGCGCGCCTAAAGGCTATATTGCAACTTGAAGTTGCAGTTCGTATAATAATTTGAGCCCATTTGCATCAAAAATTTGTAAGACATTCGGAAAATTGGATCATTTAGATGTGATGTAGGTGAATATTGCCCTTTTTTAGTAGGAAAGACGAACGATTCTCTTGATTAATTCTGAAATCCTATGTATTATTAAGATAGATTTTCATGCATATGGGTTGATAATTGATCTTGAAGGTGATTCCATGCCACAACTAGATTCTAATGAATACAAGAAGAAGCTGTGTCACCTCTATAACGAAATCTCCAAAGAGTTGTTCGGGTTTGGCACAACACTGCTGAAGGTTTCCATTGATCAGAACATTATTACTTTTCATGCTAAGCATCGCCGCTCACCACGTTCAACTGCATTAGAGGGCGAGGCGCCAACGCTCAAACACGAAGTCGATTTTTATATGTCCTCCATATACAAGAAGAGAATCCGGGAGAAGCTAGAGCAAGAACTTGGCTTATCCATGGATGCCGTATTAAGGGACTATGATCCGCCGACGCAATGGGCAATCACGAACATTATTCTTAAACAAACCGAATAGTCTAGTCGACGGTGTTCTCTTTTGATTTATCTTAAGAGGAAACCACATGTATACCAATAGATGTCACTTTGCATTGTTTACAATGAAGAGTGCTCTTGTTAGAAGCTTCTTTCTATCAAGGGTACTTTTCTTTTTTTTGTATAGCTGGATTTTGGGTGAAAGCGCATAGATCTGGGGTCTTGAAGAATACTAGTAAAAATTTGACAGGGGATTCACGCATTACAATCATACATGAAAAACTTGGGAGGACGATGAATGATGAAACAAAAAATGGTTCGTGGTTTAATTTCTTTATCTGTAGTAGGACTAGCCTTAACAGGTTGCGGCACAGCGCCTGCGAAGGACCAGGGCAATACAAGTGGAGCTACAACAGCGCCCACAGCAGCAGCCACAGCGGCATCCAAAGGGGAACCTACAACGTTAGTCATTTCCACCTGGGGGTTTTCCGATGATTTCTTCAAGAAAGAAGTGTACGCGCCGTTTGAGAAAGCGCATAACGCTAAGATTGTTCTGGAAATAGGCAATAACGCAGAACGTTTGAACAAAGTGAAACAAGGCAGTTCGAGTGTGGATCTCATTTATTTATCTGACTATTACGCACAACAAGGAATTGAAGCGGGACTTTTCGATAAAATCGATCGCAGCCGCATTCCGAATTTGAAAGACATCTATGATTTGGCTAAGGCGCCGCTGGGTGAAGATTACGGTCCTGCGTACACCGTAGGTCGACTGGGAATTGCCTACAATCCGAAAGCAACCACCAAAGAGATCAAGTCATGGAGCGATCTCTGGAGTCCAGAGCTTTCCAAGAAGCTGACACTTCCTAACATCACGTCAACAACAGGTCCAATGGTCTTGGATGCAGCATCTGTGGTCGCTGGTAACACGACCTTTAATGAGGATCAAGCTTTCGCAAAGGTTAAGGAAGTAAATAAAGGCGTCGTTAAATACTACGGCCAAACGTCCGAATTCGTTAACATGTTCTCTCAAGGGGAAATTGCAGCTGGACCTATCATGGAAATGTATGTGAAGGATTTGAAAGCGGCTGTGCCAGAAACGAAGTTCGTCTCCCCGCAAGAAGGAGCTTATGCCGTTATGAACACGGTGAACGTGATTAAAGGAAGTAAAAATAAGCAGTTGGCGGAAGATTTCATCAACTGGCATTTGAGCAAGGAAGTACAAGAGAAATCAGCCAAAGCGAAAGTAGATTCACCTGTAAACACGACACTTCAGCTTTCGCCTGAAGAAGCTACGGGGATTACTTATGGAGCAGATGTTGTGAGTAAACTTCGCAAATTGGACATGAAATTCGTCAATCAGAATCTCAAAGCATGGATTGCCCGTTGGAATAAGGAAGTTACTCAATAAATAAAACCAATCAAGGGTATATGCGAATATACCCTTGATTGCTTCACTAGGACTTTAAAGGGGGCTTAGTCATGAAAAAGAAGGTCATCCTAGATGTAGACACGGGTGTGGATGATGCGTTAGGTATTCTGTTAGCCGTCCGCAGTGGAGAGATGGATGTGCTAGGAATTACAACCGTGAATGGCAATGTTTCTCTGGACCAAGCAACCAAGAATACATGTAAAATCGTCCAATTGCTTGGAATGGAAGAGAAGATTCCAGTCGTTAAAGGGGCAGACAAACCTTTGATGCGAGCTACACACTTTGAGCATCATGTTCACGGCAATGATGGGCTTGGCGGCGCTTTAAGCGATATGCCGGTTCATATGAAGCCAACGGCTGGACATGCTTCCGATTTTATCGTGGAACAAGTGCGGAAGCACGTGGGAGAAGTAACTTTGGTTATGACTGCGCCGCTAACGAATCTGGCTTTGGCGGTTATGAAGCATCCTGATCTGATACATCAGGTCAAAGAAGTGATTGTGATGGGGGGCGTAGTTCAAGGCTTCGGTAATGTAACGCCCACGGCAGAGTACAATATGTATGTCGATCCGGAAGCCGCAAAGATCGTTTTCCAAGCAGGTTTTCCATCCTTAACCCTTGTTGGGTTGGATGTGACGCGTAAAGCGCTGCTGACCGATGAACATATCCGCGAGCTCGGTGATTCTCCAATAGCTCGTTATGTTCAGGAAAGCACCGCGAATTATATGAAGCGTTACTATGAACGTAATGGGGTTCGGGCCTGTGCGCTTCACGATCCACTTGCTGTCGGTGTGGCTTTGAATAAACAGCTGGTCACAACACGCCATTATTACGTTGATGTTGAAACTCGCAGTGAGCTGTGCGACGGACAAACCGTATGCGATTTCCAAAACCGCTTGTCCAAAGAGGCGAATGTTCATGTATGTACGGAAGTATCGGCTGACGAATTCCTTCAGCTTTTTATAAAAGCACTGCGTGCCTAGCGAACCCAGGAACAGGAGTAAAGCTACATGAAAAAAAAGTTCTTATTTTTATTATTGCTACCGGGACTACTGTTCCTGACGATTTTCATGGTGGTACCGATTCTACTCACGATAGGTTCAACCTTTTTCGATAAAGGGGCATTTACACTTGGAGGGTACTTAAATTTCTTTAAAGACCCTTATTTTCTCAAAATCGTCTGGACGACGCTGCGTGTCAGCTTGGTAACTACCCTATGTTGCATTTTGCTTGGATTCCCTGTAGCTTACTTTATCTCCAAACAGAGTCCGAGACAAAAGGCGATCTTACTTGCATTGGCTATTTTCCCGCTGCTTACGAGCTCGGTTGTCAGGTCTTTCAGTTGGATGATTATTTTAGGTAAAAAAGGGCTGCTCAATAATGCCCTGATGGCCATTGGTCTCATCCAAGAGCCTCTTGATATTTTGTACACGCCTGCCGCGATGATGATTGGTCTTCTCCATTTGTTTCTTCCGCTCATCATTATTACGTTGGTCGGTGTTCTTGAGAATATAGATCCGGATCTGATCAAAGCGGCGGAGAGCTTGGGAGCTAACCGATTTACGGCTTTCGTCAAGGTCATCGTGCCGCTTAGTGTACCCGGATTAATTATAGGCAGTATCCTTGTTTTTGTCGGAAGCCTGACAGCTTACACGACACCGGCTTTGCTCGGAGGCAAGCAGCGGGTCATTTCCACATTCCTCTATCAGAATGCGATTACACTGAACGATTGGTATCTCGCCTCCGTCATTGCCGTGATTATGATCGTGATCACCTTTGTGGTTATTGCGCTTATGAACAAACTGGCTACTAAATTAAATCCGAAGGGGTAGAAGTATGCGGGAGAAGAATCGAGGACTGGCCTTATTTACGCTTCTTGTCTATATGTTCTTGCTCGGGCCGCTCGTCATTATTGCATTTGCTTCATTTGAGCCGGGGAGTGTATTGAAATTCCCACCGACAGGATTTTCATTGAAATGGTACCGCAACATTTTGGAAGTCAAGATGTTCATGACGACCGCGGGTACCTCGGTTATCGTATCGATGATCGGTAATTTGTTTGCCCTACTGCTTGGTATCCCAGCAGCTTATGCGTTAAGCCGGTTTGAGTTTAAGGGAAAAGGAGCGCTTAACGCGATTTTTATTTCCCCTGTACTTATTCCGGGTATCGTGCTTGGGTTTACGATGCTCAAGTATCTTATCGTCACCTATCACCTGCCGATCTATGCAGCATTGCTGATTGGACATACCGTGATTATGCTTCCTTTTATTATCCGCGTTATTGCATCAAGCTTATCGAATTTCGATTTTGCGATTGAGGAAGCCGCGTTAAGTCTTGGCGCCGGTCAGCTTAAAACCTTTTTCAAAGTCGTCCTACCGAACATCAAGTCCGGTATTATCGCGGCCATTCTTATTGCATTTTTAGAATCATTCAATAATGTCGACATCTCGGTCTTTATGACGGGTCCCGGGGTCAGTACACTGCCAATTCAGATGCTGACGTATGTGGAGAATCATTTTGACCCTACTATTGCCGCTATTTCTGTTTTACTCATGCTCTTCACTGCCGTACTTATGTTCATCATTGAACGGTTAATGGGTTTATCCTATTTCACCAAACGATAACGGAGGCTTTCATCCATGGCATTGCTATCACTGGAAAATATTTCGGTTGCCTATGACCAGCAATATATTCTGCAGGACTTCAACCTCAGTGTTGAAAAAGGAAGTCTGATCTCACTGCTCGGTCCAAGTGGATGCGGGAAAACGACGACTTTGCGGCTAATTGCGGGATTTATCGAGGCAAGGGCGGGCAAATTTTCACTAAACGGAAAAGATTATACGCACGTCCCCGTCAACAAACGGAACTTCGGATTCGTGTTTCAAAGCTATGCTTTGTTTCCGCACTTATCCATTTATGATAATGTCGCTTTCGGTCTGCGTCTTCGGAAAGTAAGCGGGGCAGAGATCGATCGGCGGGTCCGGAACATTCTGGATATCGTAAGCTTGTCCGGCTTCGAAAAGCGGTTTCCGAAGGAGCTATCTGGCGGCCAAAGACAGCGGGTTGCTATTGCCAGAGCGCTTGTGATCGAGCCGGAACTGCTGCTATTTGACGAACCGCTAAGCAATTTGGACGCTAATTTGCGTATTAACATGCGGGTGGAGATCCGCCGCATCCAGCAGGAGCTTGGTATTACTACGGTCTATGTATCGCATGATCAGGAAGAGTGCTTCTCCATCTCCGATCAAGTTGCGATTATGAATAAAGGCATCATTGAACAGCTTGGTGCACCAGCGGCGATATTTAAATATCCAAAAACGGAGTTTGTGGCTCGGTTTATTGGATTTACGAATTTTATTACCTTCGATTCAAGGTTCGATGGAAATGAAGAGATTGCGTTGAAGGTGAAAGACTATATGTTCGCCGTTACGAAGCATGCCAGTAAAGGAGAACAGGTGGGCAAGCAAGGCGCTATTCGTCCGGATGATGTTGTGATTGGCATGCCTGATGAAATTGAGGCAGGAACGAATCGTTTGACAGGTCGTGTCAAAGTCAGTACTTTCCTTGGAAGAAGCTATCAATACGTTGTCGAGACGGAGCTGGGGAATTTCACAGTGAATAAAGAAATGGAACTTCCTTACCAGAATGGTCAAGAGGTCCGGCTTCTTTTTCCTAGCGAGAAATTAGTTCTAGTGGAGTAATGTACCTGGAGGCGAAGGCAGATGCGTGTAGATTTACTGATTGAAAATGTCCGAATTTATAATAGTTATTTTAAAACATTCATCCAAGGCAATGCGGCGATCTTGGATGGAAGGTTTCTATATATCGGAGGACGGGCTGCCGATAGCTTCGAAGCGGCTGAGCACTTGGACGGACAAGGACGTTATATGATTCCCGGCCTTATTGATATCCATTTGCATATCGAAAGCACGATGGTCACGCCGGAGACGTTCTCTTACGGACTCATTCGTAACGGTGTTACAACCATCGTTCCAGAACCTCATGAGATCGCCAACGTCTTCGGACTTGACGGGGTGAAGGAATTCATTAAAGCTAGCAAGCATTGTGTTGCTGACATGTTTTATGCCATCCCGAGCTCGGTTCCTGCCACTTCAATGGAAACGACCGGAGGCGCGATTGAAATCGAGGATTTGGACGAGCTGCTTCGTACAGAACGCATCATTTGTTTAGGCGAAATCATGAACTACGTAGATGTGATAACAGATCCTGATTGCAAAACGAACCACATCTTAAATCATATCCGCACTCATTATCCTCACCTCATTATTGAAGGACACGTGCCGAAATTATTGGATCTGGACTTGCATCGAATGATCTATAGCGGTGTAGATTCCGATCACACGCATCAATCGATCGAGGGGATGGAAGCTCGGATCGCTGCAGGGATGTTTATTGAAATTCAAGAAAAATCGATGACGCCTGAAGTGATGGCGTATTTGATGGAGCATGAGGTATCTGAGCACTTTTGCTTTGTTACCGATGATGTGATGGCTGATTCCTTTGAGCGTCGAGGGCACTTGAATCACCTTGTTCGCAAAGCGATAGGCATGGGCATGAAGCCTGAGCAGGCGATTTATGCCAGTACGCTTTCGCCAGCCAAAAGAATGCGGATGTATGATCGCGGCGTAATTGCGCCCGGTAAAATTGGTGATTTTCAACTGATCTCCGATCTGGAGCAGCTGACAATCGATCAAGTATACAAGCATGGCCGCAAGGTCTATGATGCTCGCGAGCCATACAAGCCAACTGTCCATGCACCAGCCTTTCCAGCACACTACTATCAAAGCGTTCATATGTCGCCTTTAACAGAAGCGGACTTCACCGTGAACACAGAAGCAGCGGATGGCCGGTATGCCTGCCGAACCATGATGGTGAAGGATGGCTCCACGTTTACAGAAGAGCATCAGGTCGATGTAGATGTTCGTCAAGGAAAGCTTAACTGGTCGGAGAGCGGCTATGGACTCATTGCTACGTTTGAACGCTACGGGAAAAACGGGAATCGCGCTTATGGTTTAATCGGCGGGGATACGATCAAGCGTGGAGCCATAGCAACGACGTATTCTCACGATAACCATAACATGCTTGTTGTGGGGCATAATCCAGTCGATATGATGATCGCTGCTAATGAGGTCATCAAGAATCAAGGGGGCTTCAGCGTAGTTGAGAATGGCGAGGTGATCGCTAATCTTGAGCTGCCTGTCGGCGGTATTTTAACGGAAGTCCCTTTGGAGCAAGTCGCCAAGGAAGTTGAGCAGCTGCGCAAGGCCATGGAATCGTTAGGCTACTGCCATTATAACCCGATTATGTCCATCAGCACGCATTCTTTACCCGTTAGTCCTGCGTTGAAAATAACGGATTACGGTTTAATTGATGTAAATGAAGGGAAAGTTGTGCCTTTAATCATACACAGCTGAGCTTTCGCCGATTCAAGGTGGAGGCTAATGGAACTCATGGAATAAGGGGCTGATCTAAAAAGTAGATAAATCTACTTGAGGAAAGCCTCTTTTTTTTGAGGTAAACCTGCATAATGGCAGGCTTTTCCATTTTTCAAACGGTTTTAGAAAAAATATCTGCACTTTCGCAGTAATTGTGGGCTGTTTTTATAATACTTTAGAACTATATATTGTGTTGTTATTTATAGTCCATTATAATCAAATGAGATAAATACAAATACATATAAGAATACCGTTAAAGGCAAACCCGCAGAAATCCGGGGACGCAAAACTAAAGGGGCTATAGGGCAATGCGCCACGCCAGCCAGTTGCTGTAAAAGAAAACCACATCTCTCTTAAGTTGATGTGGTTTTTTTGAACGGAGATCATAGGCAGCTATTCAACCTAAAGACTATTGCACAAAGAAATTCATCATTGGAGGTTGATGTTGCCATGTCGCTTCGCCGGAAAATCATCATCTACGTAGGGTTAACCACGCTTTGCATGCTTTCACTTCTATACGTGATTTCAGAGAGGGCTCTTCTGCGCAATTATGAGCAGATGGAGCTTGAAAGTTTGCGTGAAAACATGAAACAAAACCTTCTTTCTTATTTTGATGAGTATACAAATTTAGGTGCAATTGCGATTAATTATGCTGGTTGGGATGATACATACAACTTTATCGATAGGCCGACGATTCCTGCTAATAACGATCCTTATCTCACAGTCAATTATACCGATTCCTTGTTTATGTCAAGTCGTCTTAATATAACGCTTCTGATGAACAACGGAAAGCAAGTTTACTTCGGTAAAGCCTATGATTATGGCAATAACAGCCCACTCGGCTATCCAAGTACATTCATACATACCTTACAGACTGAATATGCTTCCTTCCTTGAACAGTCGGACGCTTCTTCCCGGAAGATGGGGTTATTGCTTGTTGATAAGCAACCGGTAATCGCAACTTCATACCCAATTCTAACGAGCAACAATGAAGGACCCATTCACGGAACCTTGGTTTTTGCGCGTTTCTTAGACTCGAATTACATTCAGTATATTTCTGAAAAAACGGACTTGCCTTTAAGTATATCTATTGTGGATCCATCTTTTACACCTCCTCTTCAAGCTACAACCATAATGGGTCCCAAAAACCGCGCGCTGCCGTTTTGGACCGAGTCTGATAAATCGACGATCACAAGCTTTTCGCTGCTAACAGACGTCAATAATAAACCCGCCGTTCTCTTGAAATTCGTGAAACCGAGAGAATTATATAAGGAAGCTCAAAGAAGTATCTTATTTTACTTGTTCTATTTTGGGCTTTCCGGACTGGTATTCTTTATCATTATTAGCTGCGTCCTTCAGCGGACGATATTTGCTAGATTGAACCGCACGATCTTTGGGATGAATGTGATCAAAACCAAACAAGATTTTTCGATTCGCATTCAGGAATCCGGCAAAGATGAGATTACCCAGCTCGAGAATTCGTTTAACCACATGATGATGTCGCTGGAGCAATCGCAGAACGAAATTCATTATCAAGCAAATCATGATAATTTGACCGGTCTCAACAATCGAAGAGCTTTTTTCGAGTATCTGGAGAAAATCATTTCACAAAACCATCAGCTTCCATTCCGCTTTGCCATAATCTTCATCGACTTGGATCGCTTTAAGCTGATCAACGATACGATGGGACATCATAGGGGAGACTTGCTGCTGATCGAGATTGCCGAGAGATTACGGCTTTGTATGAAGGAGGGCGAATTCCTTTGCCGCTTGGGGGGCGATGAGTTTTGCATCGTTTCCCATGACGTTCATGATTCCAAGCCAATTGAACACCTGGCAAAGGTCATCAAAGAGACGATTAATGTGCCTTACGATCTAGATGGCTATCGTGCCACGATTTCAGCCAGTATCGGAATTAGTCTGTATCCTGATCATGGAAAGGATTCGGAAAGCTTGTTGCATCATTCTGATATGGCTATGCTGGATGTCAAAGAATCCGGAAAAAATAATTACCGTTTGTATTCGGAATCGATTGAAGCGATTCGGACCAGAAGAATGCTTTTAGAGCAATACTTGAAGTGTGCGATTGACAACGACGAGCTTACGCTTCATTACCAACCAAAATTGGATTTGGCACGAAATAAAATGGTTGGGGTGGAAGCACTGCTTAGGTGGACGAACAGACAACTTGGACATGTATCTCCTTATGAATTTATTCCCATTGCTGAGTATTCCGGAATCATTAATGAGATAGGTGAATGGGTCATGCGATCAGCATGCAGGCAATTCAACGCATGGCGAAAGCAATCAGCGGACATGCCTCTTATCGTTGCTATTAATATTTCAGGCGCCCAACTGCTGCGGCCAAACTTTGTTGAACGAATTCGCGGGGTATTCGCAGAAGAAGAGGTTGATCCCTGCCATTTCGAGCTGGAAGTGACGGAAAGCTTTGCGATCGAAAACTTTGAAGAAGTGATCAACATATTGATCGAATTACGTAATCTAGGTTTTATGATTTCCATTGACGATTTTGGAGCAGGCTACTCTTCAATGAAATATGTATGTCAGCTTCCCATACAATGTATGAAAATTGATAAAACGTTGATCGATCAACTGGCAGATAACATTAGAAGCCAAGTTGTTGTATCGTCGTTGATCGAAATGGCTCATCGGCTGCAGCTATCCGTAGTGGCGGAGGGAGTTGAGCTGCCGGAGCAGCTTCGTATTCTCCAAACATACCGGTGCGATCAGATTCAAGGATTTCTCATCAGTAAACCGGTGCCGGCTAGCAGGATTATTGAGATGTTGAATGGCTCTGATTTGCTTCAGGTACCCGAAACAAAATTACATTAGATCAATTGAATAAGCTGAGTCAGGGATGCTGAGCAGAACCTGGCTTGGCTTTTTTTCGTTCATGGATAACCATCGATCGCATAGGATCTGAGGCCCAGCCTGTCAGTCTAAATGGAGTTTAATATGTCGAATCATGACCCCAATGACGCGACCATAACAAGCTAAATGATCTAAATGACATGTAGAATATGTTGATATTAAAATGTATAATTCAAATAGCAAGTCAATCCAGTCCTACATTTAAATCATGAGGAGGTTTACAATGAGAAAAAACGGTCTATTTGCCTTGTTTGTATGCTTTTCAATTGTCATGTCACTCTTAGGAACACCTCTGTCTTCATCCGCTGCAGCTAATGAATTTGAATCGGATGATGAAACAACGCTTTCTCAAAGCGGTTCGCTGCAATCGGACGCTAACTACGTAAAGGCTGCTGTTAAAGCCAAAAAGCTTTACGTGATCCGTTTGGGCGATATGTCGGAAACGGAAAGTGTTATGATCGCTTCGCTGCAAGGGCTGCTCGCCAATAAGTCTTCCGATCAAATATACATACTGCCCGATTCCGGGAATTACAAGAAGTGGCTGGACGATTTGGTCCAAAAATACGGGGTGAAAACGGAATTTATCCGTGATCCTTGGAAGCTCGTGAAGGAGTTCAAGAAGCAGTTCGACGGCTATTTACTATGGGAAAAGGGGAACAGCTCCATCAATGCAGCTACATCACTAGCCCATTTGAAACAGGCCATCTTAATTGAAAAAGGCGATGTCAAACAAGCCAAAGGCAATAAGCAATTGATGGATCTCTCGACAAAGGATGAAGCTTGGGTCAAGCAAAACTATTGGAATAAGCTCAACCATCGCACCTTGATTGAGCAAAAAGGGGAAACGAGCGAAGAATTGGCGTCCGGTATGGGCGGCAAACTGCGAGATTACGCTGTAATGGCTAACGCTTTCACCTTCTATGATGGGAACAGCGCGTTCCGACAATCCATCATTGCGGATGCGGAGCCGGATGCTGTTATTTTAGGATGGGGAGATGCGTCCAAAGGTGAAGACGCTTTCATACGTCCAAGTTCATCTGCGGGTTTGTATACACTGCCTGCTGACCATGCCTATAATTTGTCAGTGTTAAGCAGCTTTACTATCAAAGAGCTCAAACAGAAGGAACAGACGCCTCCTCCGGTTCAGGATCAGGTGCATTATGTGTCATTTGTCATGTCGGATGGCGATAATATTCAATGGATGCTGAACGATTTGGCCGAGAAGGGCAAGCCTTGGTTCGGTAACCCAAACCGTGGGAATTTCGATATGGGTTGGGCTGTTTCTCCCAGCATGATGGATTTAGCACCAACTGTACTGGAACGTTTTTATAAGGATGGTACAAACAAGGACAATTTTGTCGTTGGTCCGTCTGGCGGCGGATATATGTATCCGTCCATGTACCCGGAGCAGGAATTGGATACACATCTCAAAAGGTTAAATTCGTATATGGGCAAAGCTGATTTATCGCTTGTTGAAGTGATTGATTTTAATGCTTTTAACAAGAAGGCGATCTGGGATAAATATACAGCTGAGCCGAATGTCGATGGCGTCATTTATTTGGAATACAGCAATCATAAAGCATTAAACGGGGCTTTAAAGTGGTCTAACAATAAGCCTATCGTCACTCCGCGTGAAATGCTATGGCATGGCATCGCTGGAAGTGATGTAAATTCGGTTGCCCAGCATATCAATGCGGCGCCAAGAAATCCGAAGAGTGCTGCAGGCTATTCGCTCGTTCTCGTTCATGCCTGGTCATCCTCTATGGATGAAGTAAAGGCTGTTATCGATCAACTTCACGGCGATGTTCAAGTCGTAACACCTGAAAAAATGGTGAAGCTCATTCAAAATAACGTACCGAAAGAGGATACGGAAGTAACCAACAAAGTGTATGAAGCGGAAACTGATTTTGGCCATAATACAGGGAAGTTGGATGGCGATGGCTGGTCAGCTAATCCGCAGGAGCATGCTGCTGGACATATGCTCTTCGGACCAGGTGCCTCAGACATTCCGGCAGGCCGCAACCAAGTCAAATTCAAAACCATGATTGACCGTGTGACTGGCGATAATGATCGTGTATTGAATCTGGATATCTATGACGATACAGCTGGCATGGTGGTGGCTGAGAAAGCCGTGCATCGCTCCGAGTTCCCAAGTGCCGACACGTACCATAATTCAACACTTGAGGCTGACTTTGTTGCCGGTCATTCTTATCAATTCAGAGCTTGGTATGATGGCAACGCCAAGGTTAAGATCGATCGCGTCACTGTCGTGATGAACCGTAATTTAGCACAGCAACTCTATGAAGCGGAGAACGATTTCGGACATAACACGGGGGCGCTTGACGGAGATGGTTGGTCGGCGAATACAGAACTGCATGGCCCCGGTCATATGTTATACGGACCTTATGTGGCGGATATACCATCAGGCGTGCATGATGTCACTTTCCGTATGAAGGCTTCAGGTGCGACTGGATCTGAAGATACCATTGCAATTGTAGATATTAATAATGCTAGCGCAGATCAAATTATAGCTTCAAAAGAGTTGAAGTTACGTGATTTTGCCGTACAAGATCAGTACATGGATATAAGCTTGGAAGACGTCGATTTTTCGCTCGGCAGCACCTATGAATTCCGTGTGCACTTCGAAGATAAGGCGAACGTCAAAGTTGACCACGTGAGACTGGATATGCCAGAAATAACGAAGCCGAACACACAAACGCTTTATTTTAAATTCGGCGGATCGGGTGTAAATTCGTTGGTGTTCGGAACGGATGCAGGGCATAAGCAGCTGCAGTTGTGGGGGAAAGCGAGCGAGCAAGGCAAGCCGGACGTTAATCTGACGGCGGATGGGGCTTGGACCATCGTACAAGGTGAAGCTTCGGTCACTATCAGTGCCGGTGGCGCACTGCAGGTGCTTCAAAGCGGAGATGCCATCGTAAAGGCGGCATACAATGGCCTTGAAGCGCAGATTCCGATTCATATATCGGCAAACTATACGAGCCGTATTTTCGAAGCAGAGCGAGACTTCGGCCATAATACGGGAGCTGCAGCCGCGGATGGTTGGTACGCGAATCCGCAGGAGCATGCGGCTGGACATATGCTGCATGGCCCCGGGGTAGCGGATCTCCCATCCGGAAGCCTTAAGGTCGACTTCCGCATAAAGATCGACAATCCGGCAGGTGGTTCCGAACGGGTGCTCAATCTCGACATCTATGACGGAACAGGCAACAAAGTAACTGGAGAAAAAGCCGTGCTGCGCAGTGATTTTAATGTCGCCGATACGTATCAGTCCATTATGATGGAAGCTGATTTCGTTCTGGGGCATGCCTATCAGTTCCGTGTGTGGTATGACGATAACGCGACTGTTCAGATCGATAATGTGTCAGTACGTATTCCGGAATAATCCATTTGTTAATTATTTCCATAAAGGAAATGTCTGTCCCCTCAGGGAAATGAAGAGAATGTTAGGCTTACTTAAACTAAGGGGGACAGACAGGCATGAAGCTGCACAAAAAATTAATGATCGTATATTTGGTGACCATTTTACTTCCAATCGTAGGGTTAACCAATTACTTCCTTAATCAAATGTCAGACCTCATTATCCGGTACGTATCGGATTCTTATCAAAAGATATTAGTCCAATCCAATAACGGAATTTATTACAATATCCGATTTTATGAAAGCATTCTTGATAATCTAACGGTGTCGGAGTCTGTTCAAAGCGTACTTTCGGAACCCGAAGTATACAGGGAGAAAGGCGTTATTATCATGAACCGGGAAATCTCTCGCGCTGTCCGGTTTATCCAAACCTATCAGGCGACCGATGTTGAGAGCATCGAATTTTTCTCCACATCACCTGATGTTATGTCCGATGGCGTATATCTTTTTCCAGTGGATAGGCTTCGAAAGGTTCTCGGCTTGAATGATATACCGGATTCGAAGTTTTGGATACTTGAACAGGTTGACGGTAAATATTATTATGCGTTGGTGCGGCCGATTTACAGCATCGGGGAGTTTAAGAAGATTGGTTACATCAAGCTAACGATCCAGATCCCTTCCGTGACGTATGTGCAGGAAACGTTGGGCAACAAAGCGGACGCTAGCGGCAGCTTATTCATCGCGGACAGTAAGGGAACCATCATGTTTAACCCTGACACCGATCAACTTGGCAAACCGCTTCCACAGGAAATCGTCGAACGGACGCGTGAGGATCGAAGCTCTGATTCCGAGCTGAACCTACATATACAGGGGACCGACTATGTCATGTGGTACCGCAAACTCCAGAATGTGGACTGGACGATGTACCTTCTTGTGCCCAAAGCGTCGATTCAATCCAAAGTAAATGAAATTCGTCAAACGATTTTGACAGTCAGTATCATTTGCATGATTATTTTCTCTTTTCTAACCTTGCTTATCACCCGTCAACTGACCCGAGGGATCAGACGTCTCCACGCCAAAGTATCCCGAGTAGGCAGAGGGGTGCTCTCTACGAGCCGCAGAGTCCGCGTTAAAGGTGATGAGATCGATGAATTAGATCGTAATTTTGATAAAATGCTCGATAATTTGCGAGACCTCATTCACCAAAACTATGTGGAAAAACTGGAAAGAAGGGAAATGGAGCTCAATTTTTTACAAGCTCAGATTAATCCTCATTTTCTATACAATACACTGGATGCAATAAAGAACGAAATTGACATGGACGAGAAGCAAACTGCCATTGGTATGGTCGTCGCACTAGCGGACCTCTTTCGAATATCAGTATCCAAGGGAAGTAACACCATCCGTTTCGAGCAAGAAATTGATCACGCCAAGTGTTATTTGAAGATTCTGGAAATTCGTTTTGGTGCTAGACATACGATCGAATGGCAAATAGATCCGCAGATACCAAGTCTCTATACCTTGAAAATAATCCTTCAGCCTCTCCTGGAAAATGCGATCCAGCATGGGCTGAAGGGAATGGCGGGAGGCTCTGTGACCGTGATTGGCGAGCTCATGGAGCAGGCTGTCATCGTGACCGTTCGTGATAATGGCGTGGGGATGACGAAAGCTCAGGCAGAAACTTTGCTAAGTGATCATTCGCCCAGCAAGGGCATCGGGTTGTACAACGTGAACAGTCGAATTCGGATGTATTTCGGCAATGAGTATGGCTTGTCCATTAAGTCCGAGCCTGGGAAAGGAACGGAAGTTGTATTAACGCTGCCAGTGCTTGAGGGGGTTGAACATGTATAAGCTGCTTATTGTGGAAGACGAATTATCAACGCGCAAGTGGTTCACTAAGGTTATTAATTGGGAGCAAAATGGTTTTGAAGTCATTGCAATTGTGGAGGATGGGCAGCAAGCATGGGAAATCCTGAAGGAACGTCCTGAAGTGGACGTGGTGATGACCGATATCCGGATGCCCTACATGGATGGTTTGGAACTAACGGAGCGTATCCGGTCGCTGCCGGGTGAACCTGTGGAAATTGTCATTCTGAGCGGTTTCGGAGAATTCGATTATGCCCAGCAGGCCATTAAGCTTGACGTACGCGATTATTTGCTGAAGCCTGTAACCAAAGAGCAATTAACAGAAGTTTTCGAAACAATCGCGCGAAGACTGGATGAGCGGCATTTGAAATCGACGAAAATCCAATATGCGAATCAAATGCAGAAGGAGAAGGCATTGCTCCATAAAGCGCAAATCTATGAGCGCTGGCTGACGCGTAAAGACAACGTAATCTCTCCGGAGCGGTGGTTCAGTCAATTTGACACTCCAGTAGATATCGTGAATGGCTCATTTCTTATGCTTGTTGCGGAATTCGACGATTACGCCAAGTTCACTGAGAATTATAACGATGAAGATCAGAAGCTATGCCGTTTCATCGTTACTAATATTTTGGATGAAATCTCTCACAATTACGGAGCAGTGGATTCTGTGCAGATGCCGCCGAACCGTTACGTTTTCCTACTTGAAGCTGGACCAGAAAGAGAAGTTGATAACCAAGGGCTTCTTGCAGGCCGTGCCTTCCAGGATAACTTAAACAAATATTTGCGCTTATTTAACGTTCAACTTTCAGTGGGATGCAGTCAACCGTTCAGGGGTATTTCCAATGTTCCCGAGGCCTATGAGCAAGCGTTCAAGGCGCTTAGGCGCAAATTTTTCACGGGTAAAGCGTCTGTGAATCTATATCATCCATCACCGCAAGGTCAAAGCGAAGGCTTTTATCCGACTGATCTTGAAAAAAAACTCATTATCGCCTTTAAGCATGGTGACGAGCAAGGGGGTTATGGACTCTTTACTGAATTTCTGCGGAGCTTGTGCAGCAGCGGGGAATCGGAGGATGCCATACGATTCATTGTGGGTGAAATGCTCGTTAATCTGTTTCGTCAGCTGAGGGAAGTTAAATCACTTCCTGTGACGAGTGAAGTCATGGAAATGTTTATTGAGGAAATCCGTTGTCAGGAAACGTATGCTGAGCTTGCCGAGAAGGCGAAAGAGTTGATTCAGTTTATGCTGCAATCGATCGCTATCGAAGCCCTTTCTCTGTCGCCGGTCTCCAAAGGCATTGAATACATGAAGATCAAGCTGTCTCGGGATATTTCACTTCATGAAGTCGCTGAATATGTGGGGATCAGTGCTTCATATTTCAGCACTTTATTTAAGCAAGAGAAGGGTTATAACTTCGTGGAATTTCTCGTTCGGCTTCGCATGGAGAAGAGCTTGGAACTTCTTGAAGGAACGGCATTAACCGTCGCTCAAGTTGGGAATGAGGTCGGATACCAAAGTTACCGCTATTTTACAAAGGTATTCAAAGATTACTACGAGATGACGCCGACGCAGTTCAGGGAACGGCTCAAGATGAAGTGAAAATTCAAGATGAAGTGTGAATCCAAAAAACATGACAAATTCCAAAGAAAGTGATACCTGATCATAAATATTTGGACTACCGAGTGGGCATTCATAGCTGATATGATAAATATATCAAATGGAACCTATGAATAAGTCCAATAAGGAGGTAAAACGCTTACAATGGAATCATTGACAAATTCTATGGCCGAAGTTCAAACCCGAAAATCGATGTCATTCAAGCGTTTGCTATGGAAACGCATCTGGCAACATAAAGTATTTTACTTATTCATGCTGCCAGGCATCATTTGGTTCTTCATTTTTTCTTACGTTCCCTTATACGGAATTCAAGTGGCATTTCGTAATTTTACGTTCACCGGCGGCTTCTCCGGGAGTCCTTGGGCCGGCTTGAAATACTTTCGCCAATTCTTCGATTATTATCAAGCAACAGAGCTCATTCGGAACACCATTGTGATCAGTTTGTCAAAGCTTCTCATTGGTTTCCCAATGCCGATTATTCTAGCGATACTTCTGAATGAAGTACGAAGAGTGAAATTCAAAAAAGTTGTCCAGACGCTTTCCTACTTACCTTACTTCGTATCTTGGGTCGTAGTCGTAACGCTGATGCAGCGCCTCCTAACTCCGTACGGAGGACCGATGAATGACCTGCTTGCCTCACTCGGCTTGGAGCGGATTCAATTCCTTTACAACACGACATGGTTTTATCCCATGATATTGGGGTCTGATGTATGGAAAAATATTGGATGGAATTCCATCATCTATATGGCGGCAATAGCCGGGATTGATCAGCAATTGTACGAAGCGGCAAAGATTGACGGCGCGAACCGTTTTCGGCAAATGTGGCATGTCACGCTCCCAGGTATTCGCAATATTGCGGTGATCCTCTTTATTCTCTCCGTCGGTGGCTTGATGAGCGCCGGGTACGAGCAATTGCTTCTCTTGAATGGACCTGCAACAGCCCGAATAGGCAGTGTCCTTGACGTGCATGTCATCACTTCCGGTATTAGTGGAGGCCGCCTAAGCTATGCGGCTGCCGTTGGTTTGTTCCAAAGCATTATCGGTCTGGTGATGATTCTTGTTGTCAATCGAATCGCTAAGAAATATAGCGATGTGTCCCTTTTTTAAAGCAAAAGTTTACTCATGAAGACGCTAAGGAAGTGATGAGATGAAGCGCGATTTTTCCTTATTCAACACACTAAATTATATCATCCTGGCGCTGATCGGTTTCTCAATGATCTACCCGTTCATTTATATTCTTGTCTACTCACTAAACGATGGAAATGACTCCATGAAGGGTGCGCTGTATTTCTGGCCTCGGCAGTTTACAATTGATAATTACGCGCAAGTGTTCCACAATCCTCGGATCTGGCAAGCTTACAAAATTACACTGCTGCGCACGATCCTCGGCACTTTACTACACGTGCTTCTATGTACCCTTATGGCTTACGCACTGGCTAAGAAAACACTGCCCGGAAGAACGTTTTTCACATTTTATATCTTTTTGCCTACGATTTTCAGCGCGGGTTTCATTCCTTACTTCATCACGCTGCAAAAACTTCATCTGATCAACACGTTCTGGGTGTATATCATTCCGATGCTATTCAACTTCATGCATATCGTCATCATCCGGACATTCCTGCAGGGGATACCGGAAGAGCTGGACGAGTCGGCACGCATTGACGGATATGGGGATTTCACGATCTTCTTGAAAATTATCCTTCCCTTATCAGGTCCAGTGCTGGCAACAATAAGCTTGTTCATTGGTGTCGCACATTGGAACGATTGGTTTGCTGGGGCTTACTATGTATCGAACAAAAACCTAGTTCCTGTTCAAACGCTGTTGCAGCAAATGCTGACCGAAGCGGAAGCGCTCTCGAATTCGATGCAGCGGGCAGCTCAGCAAGGAGGCCAAACGATTAGCGTGAATCCAGCCGGCTCAACGCCCGAATCGTTACGGATGGCTCTCCTGGTTATTACCGTCTTCCCGATTTTGTGCATATACCCATTCTTGCAAAAGTATTTTGTCAAAGGCGTTTTGTTAGGTTCTGTTAAGGGTTAGCTGTCCTCGATATTGGGGGCTTAACTTATAATAAAATCAAGGAGGGTTCTCATGAAAAAGAAATGGTCCAGAGGTACTTCCGTTGTATTAGCATTAACGCTTGCTGGTAGTTTAGTAGGTTGTACGCAGAAGGATGAAAATTCTCCAAGTCCAAGCGCAAATTCAAGCACAAGTCCAAGTACTACGGCCAAAACGGACACCAAGAAAGAGGTCACACTTAAAGTTTTGCATAACTGGAATGGTTCCAGCGGTTCTGAAAGCGACATGAATGCCGTTGCCAAAGTGATCAAGGAGAAAACCGGGGTAACGGTTCAAATGGAATATACCAAAGGAAGCGAAGTGGAGAAAGTCAACACGATCTTCGCAACGCAAGATCTGCCAGATATATATACGGGACCGGCTTGGGGTGGTGAGCTGGATGGCATCGTCAAAGCTGCAAAAGAGGGCCAATTGGTTGATCTCTCCGGTAAGCTGGCCAATTACCCTAACCTAGCCAAAGAAATCGCCAAAGAACACGTACCGCCTGCGCTCTACGAAAAAGCGATCGACGCCTATAGCGGCAAAAAATATTTGCTATATCAAAATCACCCTGCAACGGACAAGGATGCTATGGACTGGCTGTACGGATTCTATGTACGCAAGGACATTGCAGATAAAGTAGGGGTAGATCCGCAGTCCGTCAAAACAAAGGACGACTTATATAATTTCTTGAAGAAGATTAAAGATGCTGGCCTCAAAGAGAGCGGTCAACCTGTCATTCCACTCGGAGGCTTTCACAACGGTTGGGCTGTTAATATCGGCGATCAGATGTTTATGGGTTCAGGCTTCCTCGATAAAGGGGATGGCACTCTCGAGAATAATTTCTTCACGAAAGCATACGAAGACTACACGTTATACTATCGAAAGCTGATTTCCCAAGGGTTGCTGGATCCCGAAGCGTTCACGCAGACAGATCCAATAGCGAATGAGAAAGTAAAGCAAGGGCGCGTAGCTGTCCTCGCAGCTCATTATCCAGCTATTCTTGATGCTTCCAAGGACTACGTCCAATCTCACCCGGGCAGCGATTACGTGCCAGTAGGTCCGCTGGAAAGAGCGGGTGCTGATGCCAACCGTCCGGCCGATCTAGGTGTTCAAGGCAACAATGTGACCGTCATTACGAAGCAAGCAAAGGATGTGGATGCGGCACTTCGCCTGCTGGATTTCCTTGCTTCGGATGAAGGCTTCATGCTCACTCGCTACGGCGTTCAAGGCGTCCATTGGGATATGCAGAACGGCAAACCGACAGCGAAAAAGGAATGGTTTGATAAGTTTGTGAATGACAAAACCGGGAAGTTGAAAAAGAACGAAGGGATCGGCGTCGGCTACGAAAGTTTGACCGGTCTGGATCGTACGAATTCCAAAGGTAACGGGGACATCTGGGCCGATCAGAATCGCGTGGCTTCTCTAGAGAAAGCTCGCAAAATAATGCGCCCGAACGGTATTAAAGTCATTACTGCCTATAATCCATGGGACGTCATTACGAAAGCCCCTCAATGGGAATCACTGAAGCCATCCATGGATAAAACCGGTGACGTTTGGAAGGAAGCGATATTTGCCAAATCCGATGAAGCAGCACTCAAAATCATCAATGATTTACGTGGGCAGTTGGTGAAAACAGGATATAACGAAGCGATCAAATTCACGAATGATAATCTAAAAGGCAAAGAAGTTGTGAAATTTCAAATGCCTAACTAAAACTTAACAAGAGGCCGCTCAGGTGGCGAACGGCGGGAGAGGCATAAGACTCTCCCGTTCTTGTTCTGCTGAGTGGGAACTCCTGGAGGAGGGATTACCTTTGTCGAGACCGGTATCGGATAGGAAGGAATGGACGGGTTTCCAAGAATCACGTCCGTATGGGGCTAAGTACGATTTGCGCAGCGATTTTGTCATGGTGTACGGTATCTCGGACGACTTGGAGGAACGAATCGCGGGATGGAAAGAAAGGGGCTACATCATCCACCTGATGACAGGAGTGTCATGGGGAGAATATCAAAACTATTTGTACGGAAAGTATGATGGCCGTGATCATTGGGACGAAGCCCAGACCAATCGCGCCGGAGATCATCTGCTGCACGGCAAAGACGTGCCTTATATGGTCCCGACGATTTCCTTCAGCGAGTACCTTGCTGCTGGTATTAAGCGGGCTATTGATAGTGGGGCCGAAGCCATTCATCTGGAGGAGCCGGAGTTTTGGGTAGCCGGCGGATATTCGGAAGCCTTCAAGAGGGAATGGCGCATCTTCTATCAGGAGCCGTGGATACCGCCACATGAGTCGCCAGATGCGCAGTACCGGGCGTCCAAGTTGAAGGCGTATCTGTACTATCGTACGCTAGATCGCTTATGTGCGCAGATGAAGGAATATGCGGAAGTTCATTATGGGCGAGCGATCCGATTTTATGTGCCGACGCATAGTCTGATCAATTACACGCAGTGGCGGATTGTGAGTCCGGAAGCACTACTGGTCAACATGCCAGCTTGCGATGGGTTTATTGCTCAAGTATGGACGGGGACTTCGCGTACGCGCAATGTGTACAAAGGCATCCGCGAAGAGCGAACGTTCGAAACGGCATTCCTGGAATACGGCGTCATGCAAGAACTCGTTCGCGGCACGGGCCGTGATATGTGGTTTCTGCACGACCCCATTGAGGACAATCCGAATTACACATGGTCGGAATATAAGGTCAATTATGAAGATACAGTTGTGGCCTCTCTGCTGCATCCTTACGTAAACCATTACGAGATATGCCCTTGGCCGCGAAGAGTGTTTGAGGTTGCCTACCCGAAGGAAGACGGCAAAGGAAAAGAAATGATTCCGCCCGATTATGCGACCGAGCTGTTGACCATCATGCATGTACTTCGTGACATGCACCGCCATGAGGAAATCATGTCCGATGAACAAACAGATGGCATCGGTCTCCTTCTTGCCAACTCAGCGATGTTCCAACGGGGTGACATTGAGTCAGAGTCAAGTGAGGCTGACTTTCGTTACGATGGCACCATCAGTTCGCTAATTCTCCCTTCCGAGCATCACGAAGAGATGCTGAATTGGTCGGCATTCTATGGGCTGGCGCTGCCGCTTGTTAAACATGGCATTCCGCTTCGCCCGGTGCAGTTGGACAATTTGCTTCATTTCCCGGGGTATTTGGACGATTACCGGGTGCTGCTTCTCAGTTATGAATTTATGAAACCGGAGCACGCTGGTCTTCATCAAGTGCTGTCGCAGTGGATACGAGAAGGAGGCTGCTTAATCTATGTAGGAGACGGCAGTGACCCGTACCACGGTGTCAAGGAATGGTGGAACCAAGGTGCTAAAGCCTACGAACGGCCAGATGATCATTTGTTTGAGGCCATTGGGATAGGACGCCGCCCTGAGGATGGGGAGTACCGGGTAGGTCAAGGTGGTGTTATCGTCCATCGCGTACATCCAGCCCGATTGGCTGAAACCGAAGATGGCGCGAATTGGGTCCGCGAAAGCGTAAAACGTGCACTTGCCATGCGCGGAGATGAGGAGCCTTTGCGCGAAAAGCATTACCTTCAAATCCGACGTGGCCCCTATGTCGCGACACGCGTCATGACGGAGTCGCTTACGGATGAGACTGTCATCGTTCATGGCAGCTATATAGACCTTTTCGATGCCAGGCTTGCGATTGTGAACAACCCGATTGTCGTACCAGGCAAGGGAAGTCTGCTCTATGATCTTGAGGCAGCCCCGGACATGACTTCAGCTGTCGTCGTCAGTTCATCGCGAATCCGCGGCGAGGAACCTCTCGTAAATGGGAAGTTCCGGTTCGTCTCCGAGGCGCCTGCAGGTATAACCGTTAGTACAAGGCTTCAACTGACAGAGGAACCCCGTCTTGTCATCGCGGATGGTCTTGAAATTGTAGATCGAAGCTGGGAGCCTGGATCTCGAACGCTTCTAATCCGTTATCCGGGGGTGCCGGAGGGGACACTCGTTACGGTCATTTTCGGAAAGGGATAAATTGTATAAGAATGGAAAACCTACTCTCAGGAAGAAAGGAGAGAGTAGGATGGACAACGTGAATAGGAATCTTTTGAATACGCAGGATGTAGATGAAGCCAACATGCAAGAGGACATCTGCAATCCGGATTTTGAATTGATGCGCGATTACGCCAAACAGCTTAATGGTGAGATGGAAGTAGATAAGGAAGACATTGAAACGTAGCAGCATGGTGCAGCGGCAGCCCTTTCATTGTTCGTATCCGAACTCGAGAAGTTGAATGCCATTAGTGACCGCGTATTATCCGTGGTAGGTTATTAATAGTTAGACCAAAAGAGAGTTAGCTCAAATTAGCTAACTCTTTTTTTTAACGCACCAGTTACCTGTTAATTCCATTTGGATGGTAAATCGTAGATTGGTGATTAGAGCTGTGAGGATTCATATTTAGGTTTTCTTCATGGATTGGGTGTTCACCCGGTTTTTTGTTATTTCAATTTCTTTATATTTTTGATTCCTATAAAAATTATCCTGGGGAAGAACCTCTTACTATTGATGAAACAAGGAATGATGCGGACAGCGCCCCCCAAGGAAACGCTGGATGAGAGCTTCGGGAGGATGGTGGATATGAGAATTATGCTCAAGACTGAAGTATTTATCAAAGCGCGAATTATTATGGGTTACTCCCCGAAGAGAGTTGGCGAAGCATTCGGGCTTAAGCCATGCTTATATCAGCTTACTGGAACGATCGGTAAAATCAGTAGGACTCAAAAGCTTGATCCAATGAATTGCCTCTGGATCAAGCTTTTTTCATTTTAATAACTATTAAGGGAAGATCGGTTTGAACCGTCATCCGCAGCATGAGCTTTTGATGATAAGCCAGCTGTTCTGGACTCAAATTAAACAGGAGATTGAACAAACACGAATGGAAAGTGTATGAGGCTTGCACCGAATGGCTTAGATGGATTGGTGTTTACAACAAACGCTTGTTGTTAAAATATTTATCTTGCGAATGAAAATAAACTATGATATATTTCATGTGTAACCGGTACCACATTATAAAACCTGTATATTATCAAGGTTAGTATTAATTTGCGGTATCGTTACCATAAATATAAACTTGGAAGTGAAACTAGGATGGCAACCATTCGTGATGTAGCCAAGTTAGCCGGAGTCTCTGTTGCCACTATATCTCGTTACTTAAACAAAAGTGGATATGTAAACGCAGATACCGAACTGAAAATAAAACATGCTATTGAAAAACTGAATTATTTACCTAGTGTTGTAGCAAGGGGACTTGCTGGAAAAAGCACAAAAACATTTGCGCTAATTTTACCCGACATTTCAAACCCCTTTTTTCCAGAGCTGGCACGGGCAGTTGAAGATGTTGCTTCTACGTATGGATTTACTGTCATACTATGCAATTCTGATGGACAAATTGGTAAAGAGAAAAATTATATTGACATATTAAAGAGCAAAAATATCGATGGCATTATTTTTGCATCCAATACATTGGGACAAGAAGATGTAGACAAATTGGCGTCCTTTAACATCCCGTTTGTTTGTTTAGACCGAGCTCCTACGAATAAATCCTGCAGCGTTGTTCGTTCGAACAATCGTGAGGGAGGCAGATTAGCAGTAAAGCATCTTCTTGAGTTAGGAAGCAAGAAAATCGGACATATTTATGGTCCTCAGGATCTGATCCCTGCCAAAGAGAGATTAATTGGATACGAGGAATCCGTAAGAGCTTTTGAATGGTTCAGCCCAAGCTTAATGGTTCAAGGGGATTTTGGGATTAGCGGCGGTATAAAAGCTACAGAGGAACTTATGCGGCGGCATCCTGATATTGATGCTATTTTCGCAGGAAATGATTTAATGGCTGTCGGAGCCTTGAAAGCGCTGCATAGAATGGGCATTCAAGTACCTGGACAAGTTGTAGTTTGTGGATTTGATGGAATAAATATGACGGAAATAACAGAACCTGAACTAACAACGATTGCGCAACCCATTTATGATATGGGTGCATTAGTATCGAGGATTTTGATTAAGAAGATCGAAGGTACCATCGAAGCGGATCAAATTTATGAACTGGATGTCACGTTAGTCCCAAGAGAATCTACGAAGAGGAGTGGGTAAAATTGAAGGTACCTCATATTGTTGTGATCGGAAGCTTAAACATGGATATCGTTATTGAAGCAGATAGACACCCACAACTGGGAGAAACGATTCTTGGATCTAACGCCCGGTTCATACCAGGTGGCAAAGGTGCAAATCAAGCGGTAGCGGCTGCAAGGCTCGGAGCCCAAACAACAATGATTGGAGCTGTCGGAACAGACAGTTTTGGTCAAGAGTTATTAAAAGCTTTAGATGATAATCAGATCAGTAGAAACTCAGTTAAACTCATGGATGGTATTGCAACGGGGATAGCTTCCATCTTTATCTCCAATGGGGATAACAGCATTGTGGTTGTTCCGGGTGCTAATTATCAATTGCTACCTGACGATATCGATCGATATGATGACATCATTCAAACGGCGGATATCCTTCTTCTTCAGCTGGAAATTCCTTTAGAAACGGTTGTCCATGCTGCGAAAAAGGCAAAATCCTTTGGAAAGACGGTTGTCTTGAATCCGGCTCCCGCTCAGTTTTTACCTGACGAGCTGTTAAGGAATGTAGATTACATCACTCCCAACCGTTCTGAATTGAGCTTGCTTACAGGAATCCATGCAGAGGGTGAAGAGTTGGAAGTTGCTATGACAAGTTTGATGCAAAAAGGAGCAAGTAACGTTATAACGACTTTAGGTGGTGACGGATCTGCTTTTTTAGAAAAAGGTAAGCTTCACAAAGTGCCAGGCTATAAGGTTTCTGTTGTCGATACGACAGGTGCTGGGGATTCATTCAATGCCGGATTAGCTTTTTCGCTTGCCAAGCAAAACAGCTTGGAACAATCTGTATCATTTGCAGCAAAGGTTTCTGCGCTAGCTGTTACTAAGTTTGGGGCTCAAGCTGGAATGCCGAGCCTTGAGGAAGTGGAACTGTTTGCGAAGAATTCCAAGGGAGAGTCATCATGAAAAAGATCGGAATTTTAAATAGTGAAATTTCCAAGGTGATCAGTGAACTTGGGCATACCGACACGATTGTCATTTGTGATAGCGGGCTGCCTATTCCTGCCCATGTTAAGCGGATTGATTTGGCTTTGAAACAAGGTGTTCCTTCTTTTATGGATTGTTTGGAAACCGTACTTAAAGAATTACAAGTGGAGCAGGCTTTCGTTGCACGTGAAATGGATCAAAGAAGCCCAAAACTAAAGAAACAAACAGAGTTGGCGTTGGAAGGGGTAACTTTGAATGAGGTCAGTCATGAAGAACTGAAGACAATGACTCATCAAGCAAAGGCAATCATTCGAACGGGTGAGTTTACTCCATATGCCAACGTGATTCTTCAATCTGGAGTTATCTTCTGAAAGGAGGAATTGGAATGACATCAAAACTATTGGAAATGAAGGGAATCAGTAAAAGTTTCCCAGGTGTTAAGGTGTTAGAACAGGTAGATTTCACCCTGCATCGCGGAGAAGTACATGCGCTGATGGGGGAAAACGGGGCTGGCAAATCTACGCTAATGAAAATATTGGGTGGGATTCATACAAAGGATAGTGGATCCATTACAGTTAATGGAAACGTTTACGATATTGCATCGCCTTCCATGGCACAAGACTTAGGTATCGTTATTATTCATCAGGAGCTAAATATGGTTCCCCATTTAACGGTCATGGAAAATATTTTTCTTGGTCGAGAATTCACTTATGGGAAGTCGAAGCTAATTAACTGGAGAAGGATGAGACAAGAGTCCCATCGTTACTTATCTCAATTGGGTTTGAATATTGATCCGGGTACGTTAGTTAATGAGCTTTCTGTAGGTCAACAGCAAATGGTCGAAATTGCGAAAGCGCTGTCTATGAAGGCAGAAATTCTTGTTTTGGATGAACCGACAGCGGCCCTCACCGATCGTGAAATTGAGGCATTGTTCCTTGTCATCGCTTCCCTTAAGGAAAAGGGTGTCGGCATGATTTATATTTCGCATCGGATGGAAGAAATTTTTAGGATTTGCGATCAAGTTACAGTGATGCGCGATGGACATTATATTGGAACCGAATACATTGCCAATACGACGATGGATCATCTCGTCAAAATGATGGTTGGCAGGGAAATAAAAGACCGTTTTCCTAAAGTAAAAGTCACCCTAGGAGAAGAAAAACTGACGGTGAGCGGGTTGACTCAAAAAGGGAAACTCCATGACATTTCCTTATCTGTAAGAGCAGGAGAGATCGTAGGCATCGCCGGACTTATGGGTGCTGGAAGAACAGAACTGGCGAAAGCACTGTTCGGAGTGACTCCTATTGATCGTGGAACGATTTCCATTAACGGAAAACCAGTCTCCATTCATAAACCAATTGATGCCATTCACGCGGGTATTGGCTTAATCACGGAAGATCGGAAAGATGAGGGACTGCTCCTTCCCCTTTCGGTAAACGACAACTTAGCCCTTCCGAATCTGAAGCTATTGTCATCATTTGGTTTCATGAACCGTTCAAAGGAACGGGAGCTATCGGATTCCATGATTAAAAAACTGCTGATTAAAACACCAAACAGTGAGCAGAAGGTCGGCTCTCTTAGCGGAGGTAATCAGCAAAAAGTGGTTATCGGAAAATGGTTGGCGACAAGCCCGCAAGTTTTGATTTTGGATGAGCCCACACGCGGAGTTGATATCGGTGCTAAGAAAGAAATCTATGATCTCATGAATGAACTAGTTTCGCAAGGTGTAGCCATTCTTATGATCTCTTCCGAGCTTCCGGAAGTTTTGGGAATGAGTGACCGCATACTCGTCATGCACGAGGGGAAAATAAGCGGTGAATTTACACAAGAAGAGGCAAGTCAGGAAAAAATCATGTTAAGTGCAACAGGGGGAGGGAACCGACATGCAGGTTGACGGTAAAGCTTTAAGCAGACCCAAAATCGGTAAGATGCAGAGTCTTGGGTCTTTATTGGGATTGGTTCTAATTGTAGTTATTTTGTCGGTAGTGAACGGTGATTTTTTAACCGTTGGTAATATTTTTAACGTTCTTCGTCAAATTTCGATTAATGCTCTTATTGCCTTCGGTATGACATTCGTTATTCTGACTGGGGGAATCGATCTTTCTGTAGGATCCATACTGGCCTTATCAAGTGCTTTTACGGCTGGTTTAATGGCAAGCGGGATGAATACGTGGCTAGCTGTAGGAATCGGTTTAGTTGGCGGTTTGGTCATGGGAGCGATCAATGGATTGTTAATTACGAAAGGTAAGGTAGCTCCATTTATTGCGACACTGGCAACAATGACAGTATTCCGCGGACTTACCTTAGTTTATACGCAGGGAAGGCCAATCACGGGCTTCAAAGAGGATTTCGCTTTGTTAGGGAAAGGGTATTTTCTGCAAATTCCAATGCCAATTATATGGATGGTTATTGCATTTGCAGTTTTATATATTATTTTAAAGCATACAACTTTTGGTCGACGTGTATACGCACTCGGCAGCAACGAGGAGGCGACTTGGCTTTCAGGTATTAACACATCGAAAGTAAAAATCTTGGTTTACTCGATTAGCGGTCTATTAGCTGCAATTAGCGGTATCATTCTAACTTCCAGACTTAACTCCGCTCAGCCGACAGCAGGAGGAGCTTTTGAACTGGATGCGATTGCAGCCGTAGTTCTTGGTGGAACCAGCTTATCAGGGGGAAGAGGTTGGATTGTCGGTACATTAATCGGAGCCATGATCATTGGTGTATTGGACAACGGTCTTAACCTATTAAATGTTTCGTCTTTTTATCAACAGGTGGTTAAAGGGATAGTCATCTTAATTGCTGTATTGTTAGACCGATCAAAGGCTCGAAAATAAAACACATCAAAGGGGAGTTTACCATGAAAAAAATGAATCTCGTATTGTCCGCCGTAGTAGCGGTGTTCCTGATATTGGCTGGTTGTTCGACTCAATCTAAGGTTGAGGGAGGAGCTACTGCTGCACCATCAGCTACCACGGATAGCAAAGCAGCTACAGGTAAGATGACAATTGGGCTTTCCGTATCCACTTTAAATAATCCATTCTTCGTCACCTTGAAAGATGGTGCGGATAAAGCGGCAAAAGAAGCTGGTGCTACTTTGGTCGTTGTAGATGCTCAAAATGATACAGCGAAACAAATTAGCGGCATTGAAGATTTAATTCAGAAAAAGGTAAGCGTAATTCTTATCAATCCAACAGATAGCGACGCGATTGTTACTGCAGTTCAATCTGCCAATAAAGCCAATATTCCTGTAATTACGGTTGACCGTGCAGCCAATGGCGGAACAGTCGTTACTCACATTGCTTCAGATAATGTAAAAGGCGGCAAAATGGCAGGCGACTTTATTTTGAAAACCCTTGGTGATAAAGGTAATCTAGTAGAACTTCAAGGGATCGCAGGAACTTCTGCAGCACGTGATCGAGGAAAAGGCTTCCATGATGCTGTTGACGGAAAAGCTGGCGTAAAAGTGATTGCTTCTCAACCTGCTGATTTCGACCGAGCAAAAGGGCTTTCCGTAATGGAAAATATTTTACAAGGAAATAAAGATATTCAGGCGGTATTTGCTCATAATGATGAAATGGCATTAGGTGCCCTTCAAGCGATTCAAGCATCTGGTAAAAATATTGCTGTAGTTGGTTTCGATGCTACCGATGACGCGGTTAAAGCTGTAAATGACGGGAAACTTGCCGCAACAGTAGCTCAAAAACCGGCATCCATCGGAGACACAGCTGTGAAAACAGCGTTGAAAGTGCTTAAAGGGGAAAAAGTTGAAAAATTTATTCCGGTAGATTTGGAATTGATTACGAAAAAATAAGAATACGTATCTGTTTATCATATTAGCAAAATGAGTGATGAACCCTTCCACTGAAGGAAATAAAGGTGGTGGGGTTCATCTTCTGTTTAAAAGGTGAATTCAACATTGGAGGTTGGCACTGTGAATCAACGATTTAAAAAAATAAAACTAACTGTCGGTAAGAAGTTATATGCCGGCTTTATCGTAATTTTGTTATTGATGTGTATGCTTGGTTTGACAACAATAAATCAATTGAAATCTGTGAACGTTAAATCTATAAACATTACTACAGACCGGTTGCCTGGCATTGAATTGATTAATGAGATTAATTATTTAACGGAGCAAGTACGTTCCCTGGAACTTCGAACTTTAATTGAACCCAATCAATCTTTAATTGGAGAACTTAACGCCCAAACGCAAATAGCCATGGAGAAGATCGAAAATGACTTTCAGACATATGCAAAGACGATTGCCACTGATGAAGAGCAAGTAAATTTCGATTCGTTAAAAGAAGAGTGGGACAAATATAAATCTTTACATAACCAATTTATTGAGTTATCCAAAAAAATTAATCTCATTTATAAGGGGTCAGGAGACAAAGGAGATCAGCTTTTACAATTCTTAAGGGATTCACAAAAAGTATTTGATAATATGCAAATCAATGTGAACTTTTTAGTTAAAATCAATCATGATGGTTCAATAAAGGCGGGAGAAGAGTCTCAACAGGTCTATCATTCAGGTATTATAACTTCTCTAGTTTTCATTATCATCTCGCTCATTATTTCCATGATTCTTGCCTATTTTATTACCCGAAATATTTCTAATCCAGTACGTTTGGTATCTCGTATGCTAGAGCAGGTGGCATCAGGTGACCTTAGAATCAAAGCAATGAAAGTGAAAAACCGCGATGAAATTGGTAATTTGGTAAATTCACTAAATCAAATGGTTGGAAATTTACAAAGTATTGTAATTCGGATTCAACAAGCTTCCCTAACAGTAGCTTCTTCGTCAGAGGATTTGTCGGGGAGTTCGGAAGAAACATCCCTATCTACGGAGCAGATTACAACAGCCATGCAAGAAGTAGCCGCAGGGGCGGAGAATCAAATGTTGGGATTCTCTGAAACAAGTAAGGCCATGGAAGAAATGTCAAAAGGCATTCAGAATATAGCTGAAGCTTCAAGCAATGCGTCAGATCTTGCAATTGAAACGACAAAAGGAGCTATTCAAGGTAATGAAATGATCCATTTAGCTATCCATCGGATGAATGCTGTAAACGATATTGTACAAAAGAGTGCTGCTGAACTTATCCAATTAAATGATCGTTCTAAAGAAATAGGCGGCATAGTAAATATGATTACCGAGATCGCATCTCAAACACATTTGCTTGCTTTGAATGCTTCGATAGAGGCAGCTCGTGCGGGGGAACTAGGGAGAGGCTTTTCAGTCGTTGCCGCAGAAGTTAAAAAGTTAGCAGAGGAGTCTGAACGGTCAGCTCAGCAAATTCAGGAATTAATTCGGAGTATTCAAACGGATACAAGTCGCGCTGTCTTGTCCATGAATGAAGGAGTAAGTGAAATTCATGACGGGATGAAATCTGTCAGCTTAGCGGGAGCCGCTTTTGAAGAAATCGTGGGTGCATTCGACAGCTTATCTATCCAGATTCAAGAGATTGCATCATCATCCGAACAAATGTCCGCGAGTAGTGAACAAGTGACTGCGTCCGTATTGGAAATGACTCATATCTCTAAAAAGTCTTATAGCCATACCCAAAATGTTGCAGAAACTTCCATTGGACAATTAGCTTCTATGCAAGAAATCACAGCTTCTTCGAATACTTTAACTGTAGTCGCACAAGAATTACAACAAGTAATAAGTATGTTCAAAATCGATAAAGAATAAAAGACAGTACTCTACAAATTTTGGGCTCTTTCAAGTTTTTGTTCAACCATTGGGGATCAGTAGATCAGGAGGGGCAGCATCTTCTAGAGCAGCTCCTCTTTGATTTACTTGGATATATTGAATAACTCTAATATGTAGAAATAATCCGTGAAAGGAGGCTTCCACTCACTTCTTCTGCCGGAATTCGTTCGGGGTCATACCGAATTGCTTCTGAAATACCTTGGCAAAATACTTCGGATCGACATAGCCGACCTGCTCGCATATTTCGTATATTTTAAGTCCCGAATTCTTCAGCAGCTCGCATGCTTTCTCCATCCGGACATGAGTCAAATACGAGTTGAAGAGCAGGCCGCTCTCACTTTTAAAAATTTGTCCGAAATAGTGCGCCGTCAAATGTATAGTCTCCGCCACATCGGAGAGCGAAAGCGGTGTATGCAGGTGGTCTTGGATATACCGCATCGCTTTACGAACGATTTCCTTGTGATATGTCAAGGGGAGCTCGGGTTGAACCGCTTCGATATCGGCTCCAGTTTCTGGATTGCGAGATCCTAAGAGACGATCGACGGTCTCGAGAAGCTCATCCGTGTCGATGGGCTTCAAGATGTACCCTTTGGCCCCGTATTTCAGCGCCGTTCTCGCATAGGTGAAATCTTCATAACCGCTGATCAGGATGACTTGAGTATTCGACATTTCTTCGTAAATGTATTGAAGCAGCTGCAGTCCGTCCATATCCGGCATGCGGATATCGGAGATGACAAGCCCGATCGGCTCCGCCTCCAGATAACGGATTGCGTCGTATCCGTTGTGAGCGATGCCGACGACCTCGATGTGCCGCTCGTCCCATTCCTCCATCGAGCTTAAACTGTCCGCAATGATCCATTCATCGTCGACGATCAATAGCTTTGTTTTCTTCATGTCGACTCCTTCCTAGGCAGCTTGAACGTCACGGTCATGCCGTTTCCTTGGACGCTCTCCACGTGTATACCGTAATTCGTCCCAAAATAGAGCTTAATGCGCGATTGCACATTGAATAAACCCACCTTGCCATGATGCTTGGTCAGCTCGATCGCCCGGTGCTCCAGGTCGTTACTTAGCTGCAGCAGCGCCTCCGTCCCCATGCCCACGCCTTGGTCGCTGACGCTGATATAGACGTCATTGCCATCGAGCCAGCCCTTCACTTCGATATTCCCGTCGCGCTGCTTCGGATCGAGTCCGTGAATGATGGCGTTCTCGATGACGGGCTGCAAAATCCATTTGATCGTATATAGGTGAAGCAGCTGCGGATCGAGCTGGATGTCATACCGGAAGCCTTCCTTCATCCGCAGCTTGTGAATTTCGAGATAATTCCGTACGTAAGCAACCTCTTTCTCAATCCGAATCATATCGTCGAAGGTGCCGATGCTCATCCGCAGCAGCTTGCCGAGTAGCACGATCATCCGGCTGATTTCCTGCTGCTTCGTTTTGCGGGCTAGGGAATTAATCGATTCGAGCGTGTTGTACAGAAAATGCGGATTGATCTGCGACTGCATCGCGGTCACCTCGGCGCGACGCTTCTGATCCTGCTCATCGTATACTTGCCGGACCAAATCTTGGATGCGGCGCACCATCGTATTGAAGCCTTGACCGAGGACGCCGATCTCGTCTAACGCCCCGCCTTGATAGTGCACGTCGAAGTCGCCACGGCCGACCTTCATCATCAGATTGCGAAGATGTAGAATGGGCTTGGAAATCCGGTCCGATAAAATGAGCGAAACGATCACGCAAACGACGATGCTGCCGATCGTAATCCAGAGAGCGATCTGGCGGATGCCGTAAATCGGCTTGTAGAGCTCGCTTTTTAAAAAATAGGAGGTGAAATTCCAGCCTGTCGTTTTGTCGTAGCGTTGAATGAGAAAGTAGTTTTGCTCCAGATGTTTATAATCATCGTCAACAAAAAGGCCGGCTTGATATGGGTATAAGATCTCTCCCGCCCGATCGGTAATAATAACACCTGAAGCGTAATCGTTGTAAATGTCGCCCATCAAGAAAATGTTTTTCAGTAAATCCTGCAACACGTCGATTTTAAAATCGATGATCAGAACGCCGCGAGCTCCGGACCCGGTGTCTCTCATGTAACGGATGAATGAGAAAACGGGTTGAGTCGCCTCTTGAGCGCTATAGGAACGGTAGTGCATCTGCGAAATCGTATACAAGTTCGCATTGTCTTCGTTCCCAGAAAGCCAATGAAAGTCGCTTTGCCGGGTGGCACCGGGACGCAGATCGTAGCCGTAAGCATGGATGAGGCCGCGGTCGCTAATAAGCGTCATTCCGATATTTTCAGGGCGAATAGCTTGGGTGGCAGACAATAAACGATTCAGGTCGGGGATAAGGGCTTGTTCTGCCGCGGTGCTCGGCTTGTTTAGGAAAGCCAAGACGTTCGGGTCCAGGGCGATCGAGTCCCCCATGCGCCGCATGTCGGCAATATAAAGAGAGAGCGTTTTCAACTTTTGATCGAGTATATTGATCGTTTCCCTTTGGAGCTTTTCATTCAGCTTACGTTCGGAGCTTGATAGCGTAAACCAGCCCGATAGCATAAGCGGTATGGTCGAGAGCAGCAGGAACGACAGAAGCAGCTTGGAGAAAATCGAGTTCCGGAACAACAAGCGCGATACCCCCTACCTCAAGGCTTATGCAGTAATGTAAGTATACCTTAGCAGAACATGCTTAATTCAGGCAAATAGAAAAAATGCACGATTTTTACACCCAAGATCAATGGTCTGTCTCCTTTTTTGGTAGTGTAAACATGATATATTTGTATTGAAATCGCTTACAGAGCACAAACTGATAGACGAAAGCGGACAGGCAAACAGTTTCAGGGGGGAGTGGTAATGAGACGGAAACAAGGACTATGGGTTATGATGACCGCCCTTTTCTTTTGGGGACTAACCAGCTGCGGCGGCGCAGATTTGACCAAGACGAAGCGGCAGGAGCCGGCAAAATCGGAGACGTCGGACAAGGCGTCCGTTCATGAAGGACGGATCAAAGTCGTGCATTATGTTGGCGGCAAGCTGGGCGACAAGGGCTTCTTCGATTCGGCCGAACGGGGACTCAAAAAAGCCGAGTATGTATTCGGCTTCGAAACGTCGACCGTTGAAGGAGGCGAGGATTCCACGGTTTGGAAGGCTGGCCTCGAGAAGCTGGCGGCCTCCGGCGTATATGACGTCATCGTAGTTGGCACGACGCCATTGAGGGAGCTAGTTAAGGAGTTGGCAGGCCGTTATCCGAAGCAGCGGTTTGTGTTCTATGACGATACGATTCAAGGAATACCGAATGTTTACGCGATGCTCTATTCGCAGAGCGAGGGTTCGTTCCTCGCGGGCGCTTTCGCCGCGATGGTCTCGACGAGCCCGGAGCTGAGCGGGGCAAATCCCGAGAAAAAAATCGGTTTCATTGGGGGCGTGGATAACGAAATCATTAATGATTTCAAGTCGGGTTACGAGCAGGGCGCTTTGTTTATCGATCCGGATATGCAAGTGGTAGCGGTTTACGTCGGCGATTTTGTGAACCAAGGCAAGGCGAAGAAATTGGCGAAAACGCAGTACTTGTTGCAGAAGGTTGACATTATATATAACGTGGCCGGCGCCGCCGGGTTGGGTCTGCTGAAAGCAGGGAATGAAGCCGGCAAATACACGATCGGGGTCGACAGCAACCAGAATCCATTGTATCCGGGCAGCGTGCTCACCTCCATGCTCAAAAATGTGGATGAGTCCGTTTTTCGTGCTTTAAGCAAAATCCGCGGTGGTTCGCTGCCATTCGGTACGACGGAGGTGCTTGGTGTGAAGGTGAGCGGGATCGGGATTGCCAGGGACGAGCTGTATGAGAAGTACGTTCCAAATATAATTAAGGAAAAAATAAAAGATATTGAGGGCAAGATCGCCAGCGGGGAAATCAGGGTCAAGTCCTCCTTGACAAAAGTGAGTCCATAAGCGTGTGGTTGGTTAAGAATCGCTGTTCGGCATTTAAAGATCGAAGGCGACATCCAAGAAGAGCAGACACATCTGTTCGATGTAACGCTCATACAAAGAGGTTCGACAGAAAGGAAAAGAAATGATGAATAAACCCCGTATTGTGGTCATCGGGAGCTTGAATATGGACATTGTAGTGGAAACGTCTCGATTTCCGCGTGTCGGGGAAACTCTGACAGGCGAGCATGTCCACTTTATACCAGGCGGCAAAGGCGCGAATCAGGCCGTAGCTGCTGCGAGACTAGGCGGTCAGGCGACGATGATTGGCTCCGTGGGAGACGATATGTTCGGACAATCGCTCATTGAATCGCTTCAGCAGGATGCGATTTCCACAGATCATGTCATTCGGATCGCCGGAACCCCGACAGGTATCGCCTCTATCATGCTGGCCGAGTCGGACAACCAAATTGTAGTCGTTCCGGGGGCCAACGCAAGCTGTTTGCCAGAACATATTCAAGCCGTGGAGCAAGTCATCGCTGAGCATGATATCGTGCTCGTGCAATTGGAAATTCCGCTTGAAACGGCTTCGGCCGTTTGCCAGTTAGCGAAGAAGTTAGGCAAGACAGTGATCTTGAATCCAGCACCTGCGCGCAAGCTGTCGGAGGCTATGCTGAAATGCGTGGACTATATAACGCCGAACCGCTTAGAGCTGGCGACACTCACTGGCATTGATGCTTCTGGCGATCAGCTGCAGACAGCAATGGAAGCGCTGCTTGATCTGGGACCGAGCTGTGTCATAACGACGCTCGGCGAGGAAGGCTCTGCCTTTCTACGCAAAGGAGAATCATTAGTGAAAGTTCCAGCTTACCGTGTTCCTGTTGTTGATACGACTGGAGCTGGTGACGCCTACAACGGTGGACTAGCCTATGCGCTGGCCGCGGGCAGTGAGTTGAAAGAGGCGGTAGCTTTCGCTTGTAAGGTGTCTGCGATGTCTGTAACAAAGCTCGGTGCACAAGCTGGCATGCCGACCCAGGAAGATTTAAAAACATTTAACCAACCATAAGATAATCCTAAGGGGGATTTACACGATGAAAAAAAGATTAGGAATCACTGCCTTATTGTTACTGTCCGTATTGGTATTCATAGCAGGTTGTGGGAAGTCGGGCACATCAACAAGCACGCCAGGAGCAGCAGGTACACCTGCCGCGGGCAAGAAAATCAATGCTGTATACTTCGTGAACGGAACGCTTGGAGATAAAGGATTTTTCGACTCTGCACAAAGAGGCGTGAAGCAAGCTGGTGAAACACTTGGCATGACAGTGAAAACCGTTGAAGGCGGCACGAACCAAGCTGACTGGCCATCAGGACTAGAATCACTCGCTTCCAGCGGGAAATATGACGTGATCGTGCTTGGGACAAGCCAAATGACAGACATCATCAAAGATGTGGCGAAGCGTTACGAGAAACAGAAGTTCATTTTCTTCGATGAAGCTATTACAGGTCTTCCGAATGTGTACTCCATGACTTACTCGCAAAATGAAGGTTCCTTTATGGCAGGAGCATTTGCCGCATTGGTTACGACAAGCACAGAACTGAAAGGTGCAAATCCAGAAAAAGTGATCGGCTTTATCGGCGGTATGGACATTCCCATTATTAATGACTTTAAAGCGGGTTATGAGCAAGGCGCGAAATACGTGGATCCCGCAATTACGGTTGTCGCTTCTTATGTTGGTGACTTTGCAAACGCTCCCAAGGGTAAAGAACTTGCACTCGCTCAGTATAATTCACAAAAAGTAGATATCGCATTCAACGTAGCCGGAGGAGCTGGACTTGGCCTTCTGGAAGCGGGTAATTCATTAGGCAAATATTCGATCGGTGTAGACTCCAATCAAAACGGTCTGTATCCGGGCAGTGTGTTAACTTCCATGGTAAAAGCGATTGACAACTCGGTTCTCCGTGCATTGACTTTGTTCAGTCAAGATAGACTGGGATTCGGCAAGAATGAAGTGTTAGGTATTAAAGAAGGCGGCGTAGGCTTGGCGAAAGACGAATTGTACAGCAAACATGTCCCTAAAGCTATGCAAGATAAAATCATGGAAATTGAGCAAAAGTTAAACAAAGGCGAAATCAAAGTGCAATCCACTTTGAAATAAGCCGGTAACGAGGGGGAAACGTAGCCATGGCGATTTTGCTGGAGATGAAAGACATCCATAAAACTTACCCCAATGGTACGAAGGCGAACCGTGGTGTGGATTTGACAATACATGAGGGCGAGATTCATGCCCTAGTCGGCGAGAATGGAGCTGGCAAATCAACGCTTATGAAAATACTGTTCGGACTAGAGGCACCGACAAGCGGCTCCATCCTTTATAAAGGCCAACCGCTTCGCTTCCAAGGACCGAAAGATGCGATTAAGCAAGGGATGGGCATGGTGCATCAACATTTCATGCTCGTCCCCTCGCTCACAGTTTCAGAAAACATCGTGCTTGGTGAGGAGCCCGTCAAAGGGCTTTTCTCCCTCGTACGAGATCGTGCTAAGGAACTTTCCGAAATTGAAAAATTGATTGAAACTTTCAAACTGAAGGTTGATCCTCGTGCAACGGTCGAAACGATATCTGTTGGGCAGAAACAACGCGTTGAAATTATTAAGGTGCTGTATCGCGGCGCACGCCTCATTATTCTTGATGAACCAACGGCTGTCTTAACACCGCAGGAAACTGATGAGCTGTTTGAATCGATCCAAACGCTGGTTAGACAAGGCTATACGATCATTTTCATTACGCATAAACTGCGTGAAGTGATGGAAATATCCAATCGAGTTACGGTGCTTAAAGCAGGGAAAACGATCACGACACTGCTTACCAAGGAAACGAATCCGGAAGAAATTTCGAGACTCATGGTTGGCAGAGAAGTCTTATTTCGCGTCGAAAAGCAGCCTTCCGAACCGAAAGAAACCATATTATCAACTAAGAATCTGTGCGCTTCGGATGATAAGGGAGCACCGGCGCTTCGTGGTATTTCGCTCGATATTCGGGCTGGCGAGGTGGTGGGAATCGCAGGCGTGGAAGGAAACGGACAAACAGAACTGGTCGAAACGATCACGGGTATGCGAAGAGCAACATCAGGTGCAATTAGCTACTTAGGCGAGGAATTGATCGGAAAAAGCGTTGCGCAAATTCGCGCGATGAAAATCGGGCACGTTCCAGAAGACCGGCAAACAACGGGCGCCAGTTTAACGTCGACCATTGCCGAAAACTTAATTCTTGACCATTACCGGAATCCTGAATTCCGACGGGGACCTTTTCTGAATAAAAAGAAAATCAAGGAATTTGCAAAAGTGATGATGGATGTTTACGACGTACGCGCTCAAAACGAAGACGTGATGGCCGGAGCTTTATCCGGGGGCAACTTGCAAAAAGTGGTGATAGCCCGGGAGATTTCGAAAAATCCGAAGCTTCTGATCGCATCACAGCCAACCCGGGGTGTCGATATCGGAGCCATCGAATCTATTCATCGTGAGATTATCAAAAGGCGTGATGGAGGCGCGGCAGTACTGCTCGTTTCGGCTGAATTATCGGAAGTCATGGGCTTAAGCGACCGCATTGCTGTTATGTACAATGGTAAAATCGTTGCCGTTCTTAATAATCATGATGGGCTGACAGAAGAGGAACTCGGCTATTACATGCTGGGGATCAAGAATCAGGAAAGGAAAGAGGCGCTCCAATGAATACAAGACAAGCTATCTATTTGGAAATCACAGGTATCATTGCCGCAGCTGTCATGGCGATCCTTTGCGGATTCATCGTGATCTTGTTCTCCAGCCAAAACCCGATTGAGGCGATCAGTTCTTTTCTGGGCGGTCCTCTATCCGGGGCGTTCAATATCGGTACCATTTTGAATAAAGCCGTTCCCCTGATTTTGACGGGATTGGCGCTATCCGTTGTTTTTCAGAGTGGTGTATTCAGCATGGGAGCAGAAGGTCAGCTGTACGTTGGCGCTTTCGTAGGTTCTCTAGTCGCTGTCTATGTACACGGTTTACCAGCTTGGATTCTGCTTCCCTTGGTGCTTATATGTGCAATGACTGGCGGGGCGCTTTATGGCGCGATACCTGGCTGGCTCAAGACAAAGTGGAATGCGAATGAGATTGTTACTACGCTGATGATGAACTTCGTCGCGATTTTGACCACCTCGTACTTGGTCAACAACGTATTCAAAGATCCGACTAGCGGCGGCTTCGCTCGCATGCATTATGTAGATGAAGGTGCAAAGTTGGGCAAAATATTCGCAGGGTTCCCGGCACACTATGGTGTAGTAATCGCACTGCTGGCTGCTGCTGTCGCGTATCTTTTTATGTACAAAACGCGATCGGGGTATGAGCTGCGCTTAGTAGGTAAAAACAGCCGGTTCGCCGATTACGGCGGTATCTCAACGAAGCGTGTTGTGATTGTAAGCGTGATGATTAGCGGAGCGCTGGCTGGACTTGCTGGTATCGTTGAAATTCTCGGTGTACACGGCACTTATAAAGATAACTTTTCAGCTGGATTAGGTTTTGATGGCATTATCATTGCTTTACTTGCTAGAAATCATCCGATTGGCGTAGTGGCTGTTAGTTTGTTCTATGCTTACCTTCAAGTGGGTGCTGCATCCATGCAGGTGGGGAGCGATATGCCGCGTGAGTTGGCTATTATTATTCAAGTTATGCTGGTCTTATTCGTTTCTTCGCAAGCGATCTTTGCTTATTTGAAACAAAAATTCGTCCTGCGGCAAAAGGCGGTGAACTAAATGCTATCAGCTCTTTGGGGTCAAATTATCGACTTATCTCTGTTTGTTGTCCTGCTCAGATTCACAACACCGATTCTGCTGTCGGCTTTAGGCGGACTTATCGCCGATGTCGCAGGCGTCATCAATATCGGTTTGGAAGGTTTGATGCTAATCTCAGCGTTTAGCGCCATTGCCGTTGGTTCTGTAACAGATAGTTGGGTTCTCGGTTTGGTTGCAGGGGTTGCTTCTTCCATGCTCGTGTGCTACGGAATGGGGTTCTTCTCACTCAAACTGAAAGTGGATATGATCATTACCGGCTTTGCCGTGAATATTTTGGGTTCAGGCTTGACGATTTTCCTTATGAACAAAATTTTCGGAGTGACAGGCAACTACACACCTTCTGGATTGCAGAATATTCCCGTTGTTCGTATTCCGTTTATTGATACGATTCCTTTCTTGAATAAGCTGCTTAGCGGGCACAGTCTCATGACCTGGATCGCTTTCTTATCTGTCCTGTTATGTGTATTCATTCTTTACAAAACACCATACGGCGTTCACCTCCGTTCCGTTGGCGAGGCGCCGCAAGCGGCCAAATCGCTCGGTATTTCCGTAAATCGCATTCAATATTCAGCGCTTGCTTGGAGCGGATTGTTTACGGGTTTAGCCGGCGCCTACTTATCTATGGGTATGACGAGTATGTTCGTTAAAGATATGACCGCTGGCACAGGCTTCCTGGCACTTGCCGTCGTTTTACTCGGGAACCGCAATCCGGTCGGAATCTTGTTCGGCTCGCTGATTTTCGGCTTAGCTAGCGCGATCGCCACAGTTGTCCAAACGATTCCGGGCAGTAAAGTTCCGAGTCAATTTATCCAAATGATTCCTTATCTCGTAACCATTGCAGCACTTGTATTCTTTGCCATTCGCAAGAAGAAAAAGCTGAACGATGCGCTAAGGGCGCAGGCCGAAGGGGCAGTGAAAATTGCTGCGGCTTAAGAAAAGGAGCGAACGATGGAATCTAAAGTGAAAAGAAAAATGATTATTGATTGCGATCCGGGGCACGATGATGCTATCGCGATCTTATTGGCAGGGGCTAATCCGCACGTGGAGTTGGTCGCTATCACGACTGTGGCAGGCAATGCAGAGGTCGAGAAAACGACGGTTAACGCTTTGAAAGTATGCGAGCTGGCTGGCATCACGCACGTTCCTGTTGCCAAAGGAGCTGGACAGCCGCTCATACGAGAGCGGAGGACAGCGGCAGACATTCATGGCAACTCTGGCATGGATGGCCCTATGCTACCTAATCCAAGTAAATCTGTGGAGAAGGAACACGCCGTTGATCTTCTTATTCGCAAGTTGATGGAATCGGATGGCGATATTACACTGGTTCCGGTCGCGCCGCTCACGAACATTGCACTGGCAATGCGCAAAGAACCGGCGATTTTATCCAAAATACAAGAAATTGTCATCATGGGCGGAGGAACGTTCGGAAATTCAACACCTGCTGCCGAGTTCAATATTTACGTTGATGCGGAAGCGGCAAAGGTTGTATTCGAGAGCGGCGTGCCTATCACGATGATGGGTCTGGATTTAACGCATCAAGCGATCGTAACAGATGATGTTCATCAACGAATTCTCGATGTGGATAACCGGGTTTCTCATTTTGTTCATGAACTTTTGGGTTTTTTCGCCCATACGTACAAAGAAGTATTCGGTTTTGCCGGTGCTCCGATTCACGATGCTTGCTGCGTTGCTTATTGTATTGACCCGACGGCATTCGGAACGAAGAAGCTGCGGGTTGATATTGAAACAAAAGGTGAGCATACGTACGGTATGACAGTTGTTGATTTGCTGGGTGTCACAGGTCGTGAGCCCAATGTAAATGTGGCCTTCACTCTCGACCAAGATAAATTCTGGGACATGCTAATTCAAACTTTGAAAAACTACACATAGAGGTGACTACATTGCAAAACGTTCGCATGATTCTTGATGTTGATACAGGTATTGATGATTCCATGGCGATTTTGCTCGCCCTGAAAACAAAACACATAAAAGTAGAAGGCATTACAACCGTGTTCGGTAATACGGATGTCGTGCAAGCAACTCGCAATACGCTGCAAGTGATTGAACTGTCGGGCGTTGATTACGAAGTGCCGGTAGCCATGGGCGCTGCAAAGCCGCTGTTCCGCGACTGGCGCGGTCCTGTCACGCATATTCACGGCGATAACGGTATCGGTAACTGCGAGCTGCCGCAGCCCAAAGGGAAGGCTATTGCGGAGAGCGCTGCTCAGTTCATCGTTCGCAAGGTGAATGAAAACCCGCACGAGCTAACGCTAGTGTTCGTGGGTCGGATGACGAACCTGGCTATCGCACTCGCACAAGATCCTTCCATCGCTTCCAAGGTGAAGCGGCTTGTGATCATGGGCGGCGCGGTGAAAGTGCCTGGCAACGTTACACCTGTTGCCGAAGCGAATATCTACGGCGATCCTGAGGCTGCGCATCGCGTGTTTGAATCCGGTATCCCGATTACGCTCGTCGGCCTCGATGTTACGATGAAGACGATCATCGGCGAGGAGCACCTTCGTTTACTTACGGAATCGCCTGTTCCCGGCAATGAAAGGGCAGCCGCTTATATCAATGAAGCTAACAAGTTTTATTTTAACGCATACGACAAACAAAACGGTTTCTACGGCGCACCGCTGCATGATCCGCTTGCAGTTGCTGTAGCTGCTTATCCGGATCTTGTCACGACGGAAGATTTGTATATAAGCATTGAGACAAAAGGGACCATGTCCTATGGAGCTACATTGGCTGATTTCCGCAGAACGGTGCCGGTAACGAATACAGCAGTTGCGTTTGAAGTCAACAGCCCGCGGTTTCTTGACTATTTCATCACCACATTAAAGAGCTAACGAGAGGAGAAACTTAGATGAAACCGATTATTTTGGATGTTGATACAGGTATTGATGATGCACTGGCAATAAGTTACGCGGTGAATGCCCCAGAAGTGGAATTACTGGGGGTGACGACTTGCTTCGGCAACGTTACGGTTCAAGAAGCGACCCGCAATACGCTGCTAGTACTGGAACATTTGGACAGTTCAGTTCCTGTCATTCCGGGGGCGGCTAAGCCGCTTTTCGTTAGTCGAGTGAAAGCGAGTGCGACCCATATTCATGGCGAAGACGGCATTGGGAACACGCTGACAGATATGTCTACACGAGAAGCATCCCAGCAGTACGCACCACAATTTATTATTGATCAAGTGCGGAGTAAGCCGCATCAAGTGACGATTATTACGGTCGCTGCGATGACGAATCTGGCGCTAGCCATCATGCAAGCTCCTGATATCGTGGGCCTAGTGGACAAGGTGGTTGTTATGGGCGGGGCTGTAACTCGAGCAGGTAATGTGACACCGCATGCGGAAGCAAACATTTATGCCGACCCTGAAGCGGCGGATTATGTGTTCGCCTCCGGCATCCCGATCACACTCGTAGGGCTTGACGTAACGATGGAGACACTGCTGCCGAAGAAAGATGTTCAGGTTTGGCGCGATAAGCAAACAGCTCTCAGCACTTTATTGGCGGATATGACCGATTTTTATATTGATGCCTATGAAGATTTCTACCCGGGCATCGGTGGCTGCGGCCTTCACGATCCGCTTGCGGTTGGTGTGGCCATTAATCCGGATTTCGTTACTACGAAACCCCTGCATGTACGGGTCGATCTCGACGGTTTCCACTCCTTAGGCCGTACAGTGGGTGATCTGCGAAGTAAGCCAGCTAACAAGCCTAACATGGATGTTTGTTTGGAAGTAGACGCCGAGCGTTTCTTGGAACACTTTCTCAGTAAAGTAGTTTAAATGGAATTGACTCGATTTCGTCATAAGATTTATATATAATGGCATAATAACGAAACGTGGCGGACTGGGCACACAGTCCGTTTTTTTCTTTTCGCAGGGAGGTAACATGAAATACATTTTATTTGTTTTGGCTGGGGCATGCAGCTTCGGTTTATTATCTACTTTTGTTAAGAAAGCTTATGAGTCTGGTTTCAATGTCGGTGATGTCGTCGGCAGCCAAAACCTATTCGGAGTGATTATGCTGTGGATGTTGGTCTTCGTGACAGCGAAATCCGCCAAGCAGTCTACAGGGTCGCCTACATTTAAAGTAACAAAGCGGCAAGCTCTCTCGCTCATGGCCGTAGGAACGACGACAGGCTTAACGGGGATGCTATACTATGCGGCTTTGCAGTATATTTCGGCTTCGTTCGCGATTATCTTGTTGTTCCAATTTACATGGATGGGCATCTTGCTGGAGGCAATCTTCGAGCGCAAACGACCTGGTAAGGACAAGATTTTATCACTCATCATCTTGTTTGTTGGGATTATTATGGCAAGCGGCTATTTGGGCGGGGGTCAGGAGGCTGTTTCCTGGATAGGTATTACCCTTGGTTTGTTGGCAGCAGTTACCTATGCGCTCTTCATCTGGTTTAGCGGGAAAACAGCCAAACAAGTCGCTCCGATCACACGAAGCGCGATTATGCTGACGGGCTCGTTTATTCTCGTCATGCTGGTGTTTCCACCGCATTTTCTTGTAAATGGATCATTGCATGAGGCGCTTCTGCCTTGGGCGCTGCTGCTAGCTCTCTTCGGTGTTGTCATTCCGCCATTGTTCTATGCTATTGGCGTACCGCGTGTTGGCGGAGGACTGGCAACCATCTTGAGTGCAGCTGAGCTGCCAACTGCCGTTGTTATGTCGTACGTCGTGTTGAACGAGTCCGTCAACTGGATGCAATGGCTTGGCGTAGGGATCACGATGTTCGGCATTGCCCTTCCTGAGTTGATGAAGCGCAAGAAGAAGAGTCCAGCTGTTACTGTCGGCGCAAATGTAAGTGCGTGATCAACGGTCTTTTTCTAAAAGGTGAACGCGAAATCGTCAAGATTTCGTGTTTGCCTTTTTCAATTGATAAGGAGGGTGGGAATTTCCTTGATTACCGTCGATTGAGGTTGCTGGATGAATGAATCCATATTCTCGGTTGAAGATGTTGCAGAAAGTGCATCAAAATGGGCTATTTTGGTTGATTTTATTCCGGCATCCGTTTACAATGCTCATGAATCTGTTGATGAGGTGTTCGCTATGCGTAAATGGCTTAAGGATAGTTGGAAACGCTTATTTCAGCGTAAAACGATTTTTCGCAATATGGTTACCTTGTCTTTATTCGTAGCTGTCATTCCGGTATTAGCCGTTGGAATCGGAAGTTATATGTTTTCTGCTTCGGTCGTGCAAAAAGAAGTTAACCAATCGAATGTCCGCATATTGAATAACGTGTCCTCCAGTATCGATTCGACGTTGGATCGGATACAAAACAATGCCATTCAAATGCTGTTGGGTACTTTCTTTACCTCGAATTTGACGGAGATGAAGAGTACGAACTATGCCGGCTTTTATTCTTACATTTCAAGAGAGTTATCTGCGCTGCAAAATGGCAACAAAGAGGTAAGCGATGTTGCGATGTACGTGCCGGATGAAGGTTATCTAATCTCGCCGATCTCCGGTGGTCGCAGAATTACGGAAGACAAAGAACGCGAGGCGATGTTGAAGGAACTTGCCTCCGAAGACCATATCAAATGGGTCACTGGACCCTACCCGTATTTGCCCGGTTATCATGGTAACGGTGTTACATTTATATGCAAAGTGCCGCTTCTGGCCACTAAGCCGACCGGTCTCTTGTTTATCCGTATCGACGAAGCACTGTTTCAGAACATTATGAACCGATTCGCCAGCTATCGCGGTGAACAGATGTTCATCCTAAACGCGAAGGGTGACCTCGTCACCTCAACGGGTGGAGATACCGTGCCGCAAGGATTGTTCGATCGTGTTGCTCAAAAGCAATCAGAGCAGCGCTTTACTTTCTCTTTTCAAGGTACGAATTACATGGTGACACCAATCACTTCCTCCTATAACAAATGGCAGTATATTAACATGGTGCCAGTCAATGAATTGAACGCCAAATCGAAAGGCATTGCCCTGATTACGGTGGCGATCATTGCAGTTTGTCTTGTACTAGGTATCTTAATCGCATTATGGGGATCAAGGCGTGTCTATCGTCCGATCGAGAACCTCGTGGCCCATTTGAAAGGCGGACAAGCAATTGACTCGGAAACGGATGAAGTTGGCTTTGTACGCAAACGATGGGGTGAGCTGAGCAGCACGGCCAATCAACTGCAGCAGCAGCTAAGCGATCAATTGCCCTTAGTTCGTGAAATTTTTGCACTGCAGCTTTTACAGGGGCGGTTTCTCCATTACTCTGGGGATCAGTTAGAGGGCATGCTGCGCAGATACGACGTACCTGCCGGGCGGGAAAACAGCATCTTCGTCATCACTTGCGACCCGCCGCAGGATAGTGGTTCGCGCTTTCAGGAAAATGACCGCGATTTGATCGTCTTTGCCTTGAAAAATATTGTTTGCGAGCTGCTGCAATCACAGGAAATGGAGGGTATCGTCATCAATCAGCTGAATGATCAGGTCGCTGTTTGGCTGTTCCGCGACCCCGAGCAGACAGATGACGGGCAGACAGAGGTTAAATTGTTTGCAGAACGCCTGAGAATGCTGGTGTCCGATTATCTACGTCTTCCAGTGACCATCGGTTTGAGTGGACAAAGCGACCGGATTACAGATTTGCCTGAACTTTATGAAGAGGCGGTCTTGTCCGTGCGCTCCCGCATCATCGTTGGCGGTAATCAGGTGATTACGCACTCGGGCGGTGGAGGCGCAACTGAACTTCATTACCGCTATCCGCTCGAAATCGAAACCCACTTCGAACATTCCTTGCAGCTAGGCGATCAGGAAGAAGCGGAGCGGATGCTGGCTGAATTCGCCAAGTCGATGAGTGATAACGTCCAAAAGCCTGAACTGATACAAATGTCGTATTATCGGCTGCTAACTGCTGCTATTCGAACTGCTTACTTGCTGGGCATCGATTCGGCGCAGGTGTCGGGAGAAGCGGAATCCGATCCTTACGGACAAATCCGCAAGATCAGCACGATTCGTGAATTGAATGAATGGTTCAAACTTCAAATGGTTGATCCGATTGTTGCTTATGTGCACGGCAAACAGCATCAGGAACATGAACAATTAATCCAAAAGGTCGTCCGCTACATCGAGGACAACTATCACTTCGATTTATCGCTGGATCAATGCGCACAAATTTGCGGTTTGAGTTCCCATTATTTGAGCAAGCTGTTTAAAAAGACGATGGATGTTTCATTTATCGAATATTTGACGAAGATCAGAATTGAACGGTCCATCGAGCTGCTGCGAACGACGGATTTGTCGGTTTCGGACATTGCCGAAAGAGTCGGCTACCAGACGAAAAACTTTATACGTGTATTCAAAAAGCACATCGGCGTTACGCCGGGTCAATACCGGGGAGCCGACAGCGATACTTAGCATGCACATATTTTGTTCCGCAGGCTTGTTCTACAGCAAAAAAAGTGCATAAATCTTCGGAGGAACCCCTCTACTGCGGGGTTTCTCTTTTTTTGCCTCAATCGTTGTAGACTACAAGAATTGGTCATTGTGCGGAGAACGATGATCATTGTACGATCTGTTCATGCAAAGCAGCGAGATGCTAATGACATGAACGAGAGGTGAGGAAGTTGTCGCAAAGTCGATTGGAACCGATCCAGACAGCGGCACCAGCTGGAGTGGAAAAGGCAAGTAGAGTAAAAAGCTCGTGGGTGCAAGATTGGACCGTCGCGATAAAACGTGACAAATATCTATATATAATGGCAGCGCCTGGTTTATTATTTTTCCTGCTATTTAAATATTTCCCATTGTGGGGACTACTGCTAGCTTTTCAAAACTATTCTCCCTATTTAGGCTTTTGGGGTAGCGAATGGGTAGGCCTGAAATACTTCAACGAGTTTTTCACCAATCCCGATTTTATGCAATTGTTCCGAAATACGATGGCGATCAGCCTGTTGAACATCATTTTTTTCTTCCCGATTCCGATCATTGTGGCGCTGCTGCTGAACGAGGTGCGTAAGCTCGCTTTCAAAAAAATCGTGCAAACCGTCATTTACTTGCCGCACTTTCTTTCCTGGGTCATCATTGTGGGGATTTGCTTTCTGATCTTCGGCCAAGGCAGCGGAGTCATTAACCAACTGATTGTAGAGTCCGGGGGACAAAAGATCGAGTTCATGACGGAACCGAACTTATTCTGGGGTATGCTGACCGCACAAAGTATCTGGAAAGAAGCCGGTTGGGGGACCATCATTTTTCTTGCCGCTCTTGCTGGCATTAACTCGGAGCTATATGAAGCTGCGCAAATCGACGGTGCTAGTCGCTGGCAGCAAGCGATGAATGTGACACTTCCCGGTATTAAAAGCACGATCATCGTCCTGCTCATCCTGCGCTTGGGACAAGTGATGGACGTAGGCTTTGAACAAATTTACTTAATGATGAGTGGGCCGGTTGCGCATCTCGCCGATGTTTTCGATACGTATGCGTATCGTGTCGGTATTCAGCAAGGAAGATTCGGGTATGCGACGGTTGCCGGACTTTTCAAATCGGTGGTAGGACTCATCCTGGTCGTAATGTCCAACCGCTTGGCCAAAAGATTCGGAGAGGAGGGACTCTACTAACATGAATAAAAGCTTCGGCGTGAAATTCTTTACTGCGATCAACTACGCTGTGTTAACGATATTTGCGCTTGTGACCTTGCTGCCATTTCTGTATGTCATACTCGTATCTTTTACCGATCCGACAGAGTATTTGAGCAAGTCAATCGTATTAATACCGCAAACATGGAGTCTCTCTGCTTACGAGTTTATTTTTTCGACCAATGCGTTCTTGAAAGCTATGGGGGTCAGCGGGTTTCTAGCGGTCTTCGGTACTGTTTTGAGCTTAATCGTTACGAGTGCACTCGCCTATGTCCTATCGCGTAAAAGGCTGAAAGGAAAGAAATTTTTCTTAGTCGCGATTTTGCTGACCATGCTTTTTAACCCAGGTATGATTCCAAACTATCTACTTGTGGATAGTCTTGGCTTGATGGATTCGGTATGGGCACTCTTATTGCCCGCATTGACTAGCGCATGGTATGTCTTTTTGATGAAAAACTTTTATCAGGAAATACCGGATGAACTGGAGGAAGCGGCCAAAATCGATGGATGTTCCGATATCGGCGTCTTTATCCGTATCATGCTGCCTGTATCCGTTTCGGCGCTAGCGGCATTCGGCTTGTTTTATGCGGTAGCTTACTGGAATACGTACTTCAGTGGCGTTCTCTACATTAATACGGATACGCTCAGACCGCTGCAGGTTCTGCTGCAAATGATGCTGGTTTCGGCTTCACAAATGGCGGACCCGTCCATTGCCGCAATGCTGGAGAGTGAGCAGACGGTACCTCCGCAGGTGATCAAAATGGCCGCAGTCGTTATTTCATCGCTTCCGATCGTCATCGTGTATCCATTTCTGCAAAAATATTTTGTCAAAGGCATGATGGTTGGCTCCGTGAAAGGATAACGGTGAATGGCTCTGAAAGGGGTGATGCTGGCTTAAACGCACAGCAGAAGTTTTAAGTATAAAGATATGATTTCTGGGAGGTCCTCACATGAAACCAATGGTAAAAAAATTGGCTGTTGTTATGACAGCGGCTGCGCTTACTGCATCCTTGGCGGCTTGCGGCAGCGCATCAAATGAAGGTCAAAAGGCAGGCAGCACAGCAAGCAGCAAGCCTGCGAAACCGACGGATATTTCGATTACGACGCTGGCCTTCGCCGCAGCTCCAACGGGTGAACTGGAAGCGGTTAAAAAGCTGAATGAGAAATTAAACGTCAACCTGAAGCTGAGTTGGATTCCATCCGCTCAAATTTCGGAAAAATTAAATGCCCTGCTCGCGTCCAGAGATTTGCCGGATGTGCTCTTCATCGAGGATTTCAATTCAACGCCTGCCTTCTTGAATGCAATCGATCAAGGCGCTTTCTGGGAATTAACGGATTATGTTAAAAATTACCCGAACTTGGCCAAATATCCGGAGAATGTGTACAAAAACGCATCGCTCAAAGGAAAGCTTTACTCGCTGCCTCGCGTCAGACCGCTGGACGGTCATGAATCGCTGCTAATCCGCAAAGATTGGCTGGATAAGCTCGGCTTGCAGCCGCCGAAAACAATGGATGAGCTTTACAATGTGCTTGACGCATTCGCGAAGAAAGATCCGGACGGCAATGGCGCTGCGGACACATACGGCGCTGTATTTCCTGGATCTCCTGGACCGTCCAGCTATTTGTTGTCGCTTTTCGGAACAGGAACAAAGTGGAAGGAAGAGAATGGAGGCCTGATTCCATATTGGTGGACGCCGCAAGCGAAAGAGGCGCTAATTAATTGGAACAAAGTTTACAAATCTGGCGGCATATTGCCTGACTTCCCTGTGCTCAAGACAGCACAAATCAAAGACATGCTCGTGCAAGGGAAGGCAGGACTTGCCATCGCTAACGTTGTTGATGCTTACAAATACAATGTCGAGCTGCAAAAGACGAATCCTAAAGCCAATCTGGTTGCTTTTGAGCTTCCGAAAGCGGCCGACGGTAAAGCCTATTACGAGCAAGCGAGCGGCTTTTACGGTCAATTCCTGATCAATAAGAAATCTGTAGATGAGGCGAAGCTGAAGAAAATTCTTGAAGTTTACGATTACACAGCTTCTGTAGAAGGTTACAACCTGGCAGTGTACGGTATTCAAGACGTTGATTACAAATTAAAGCCTGATGGCTTTGTAGAGCAAACGGAAGAAGGCAAGAAAAAAGGATATTCAGGCGATACGACCGGCCAATGGGTGACGGGTACTTTTGATAAATACCTGAGAGCGAAAGTATCGGGCATTCCGAGCGACGTATTTGAAGCAAATAAAAAGTTGATTGACTCGATCAGCTCCATCCCGGATCCTACGTATGGCTTGATGAATTCAGCTCCATTTAAAGAAAAAGGTGCGGACTGGAACAAGAAACTTAACGACATGCTCACTAACGTGATTATCGGCAAGAATTCTATAGAAGATTGGGATAAATTCGTAAAAACGTACAAAGACGACCCAAGCTTCCAACAGCACGTCAAAGAAACGAGTGACTTCTTTAAAGAGAAGAACAAGAAATAATCGCAGCATCGCAGACCCGACTATGACATCTTTATTGGCGTCGTCGGGTTTTGTTCTCTACTTTCATAAAAAAACGAGATGGTTCAAATATCGTCGATATACAAATTCCGTGATATGTCTTACATTTTAATTGTTTTTATATTAATTTCTAGCGAGGTGAAGTTAATGAAGAAAGTAAGTGTGCTGTTAGCTGTCAGTTTAATTTTTAGCCTGGTTGGATCGTACATTCCCTTTTATGAAAACGCTATCCTTAAGGCAGAGGCTGCAGCGGTGAATCAGATGACGAATGGAAGCTTCGAGCAGACAACCACAACAACGGATGCCGCCTGGAGCGGTGTCACAAGTCCTGTCCCTGTTGGCTGGGGGTTATGGATTCCAACCGGGAGCGGGAAAGCTCCGAATAAAACGGTGAATGTCATGCTGGATTCAAACACGTATCATGAAGGAAGTAAGTCCATTTTGTTCGATGCCTTTGCAACAAGCCGAGTATCTGTGAATCAAAGCGTCACGACGGTAACGGCCGGTAAATCTTACAGACTTAAAGTGTGGGTGAAAACCGACAACGTAACGGGTATTGGGGCGTACTTCAGAACGCAATACTATAACACGAGTAAAGTTGGAGACGGTCCTGCATCTGCCAAGTTGTTAGGTACGAAGGATTGGACTTTGCAGCAAGTATTTATGACGATACCAGCGGGCGTCACGAAGTTGGTTATTGAACCTTTCCTTGAAACGGGAAAAGGAAAAGTATGGTTTGACGATATAAGTTTGGAGGAATATGACGGGATTACAGGCATTGCTTTAGATCAAACGGCCTTTTCCATGGCCAAAGCTGCATCGGTTACGATTACACCTACATTCACACCAGTGACCGCAGCGGACAAAACAGTTGTCTGGAGCTCCAGCGATCCGAGTGTAGCAACCGTGGACAGTAATGGAAAAGTAACCGGAGAAGGGTTAGGTTCAGCTACGATTATGGTCTCAACACCAGATGGAACAATAAAAGCTCAGTGTCTTGTTAACGTAGAATCTGCTGCAACGATGCAATCGTACAGCGATCTTCGTCTGAAATGGTACGGCAAATTAACCGGCGGTACCTCGTACAATGCGGCTGATCCGGATATTGCTGCTAACCTATCTAAGTTAGCGGATAGTGTATCGAATGGTAATATGACCGGGCATTGGGATACGCTCAATAAAGCTGCGGGCCGTACTAATTTGTGGAACGATCTGTCCAGCACGACAGATTCGGCTCAAATATCTAGTGCATTTGGCAGGCTGAAAGCTATGGCGCTCGCTTATTCTCTACAGGGCTCAAGCCTGTATCAGAATACGGCGCTGCGGGATGACATCATCAGCACTTTGGACTGGATGTATGCGAACCGTTACAATGAAACCAAAAATGAGTACGGTAACTGGTGGGATTGGGAAATCGGAGCGCCGCAAATTCTGAACGATACCCTAGTGTTGATGTTCGCCAATTTGACACCGGCACAAATAAGCAAGTATATCAAAGCCATTGATCGATTCGTTCCGGATCCGAAGAAGAGAACGCTCAACAACGTGACGGAAACTGGAGCTAACCTGCTCGACAAAGCATTGGTCGTTACGATGCGCGGTGTGATCGGAAACAGCAGCGCGAAGATCAAGCAAGGGCTTGATTCCATCGGGCCGGAATTTGTTTACACGGATCATGGTGACGGTGTTTATAAGGACGGTTCGCTTGTTCAACATACCAACATCGCCTACACAGCAGGATACGGAGCAGTATGGCTTAACCGTGCGGCCGATATGACGTTTTTGTTGAACGGTTCGCCTTGGCCGGTGACGGATCCTAACGTGAATCATGTGTACGATTGGGTATCAGATACGTTTGAACCTGTTATTTATAAAGGACTCTTTATGGATATGGTGAACGGCAGAGGAATTTCCAGACAAAGCTCGGGAAGCGCTAGAGGCACAATCGTTACTTTGCTTCGTTTAGCCGAGGGTGCACCTGCGGATGTAGCTTTATCAATTAAGCGAATGGCCAAAGAATGGATTCTGTCGGATACGACATATGCCAATTATTACGACGGATTACCGATTTATGAGCTGTCTTTAGTCAAGCAATTGATGAACGATCCTTCGATCCAGCCTCGTGGAGAATTGCTGAAAAACCAAGTGTTTGCTGGTATGGACAGAGTTGTTCATTTACGTGAAGGATATGGTTTCGGGCTCAGTCTGTTCTCCAACCGCATCTCTGCCTTTGAAAAGGGCAATAACGAGAACTTAAAGGGCTGGTATACGGGCATCGGAATGACGTTTTTATATGACCAAGATCTTACCCAGTACCGCAACGATTTCTGGCCAACTGTGGATTCATTCCGGCTGCCTGGCACGACAACGGATGGCTCAGGGAAAGGGACAACTCCCGTCGAATGGAAAAGTTATATGAATCCGAAGACTTGGGTCGGCGGCTCTTCCATCGATAACCTTTACGGTGCAGCGGGTATGGATTTCTCGCTTGCCCAATCAACAGGAAGCAATCTGCAGGGCAAAAAATCATGGTTTATGTTCGATGACGAAATCGTCGCATTGGGTGCCGGTATTTCGAGCACGACAGCCGGTCCGCAGCCGGTGGAGACCATTATCGATAACCGCAAGCTGAACGATGCGGGAGATAACGCACTCACGATTAACGGAACCGTAAAGTCGGGTGAGCTCGGCTGGTCGGAAACGATGGGTGACGTGAAGTGGGCTCACTTGGCCGGAAACGCGCCGGGTACCGACATTGGCTATTATTTCCCTGAGGCTTCTAATGTGTATGGTTTACGCGAAGCGAGAACCGGTGCCTGGAAAGATATTAATAGCGGACAATCGGCTTCCCCGGTCACTCGAAATTATGTAAGTTTGGCCTTTGAACATGGGGCAACGCCTTCGAATGCATCTTATTCCTATGTCATTCTGCCTCATAAAAATACGGCGGATACAGCGCTTTATAGCAGCGATCCTAATGTTGAGGTGCTGAGCAATACAACGGATGTGCATGCGGTTAGAGAGAAGAAGCTTGGCATTACTGCGGCGAATTTCTGGAATCCGGCATCGGTTGATTTCATTTCCGCGCAAAATCCGGCATCCGTGATGGTGAAGGAAACAGAAAGCGAATTGACCGTAGCCGTATCCGATCCGACGCAGCAGCAAAGCACGATTGCGCTTGAACTGAACAAGGCGGGATTGACACTAGTTCGCGCCGATGACACGGTTGCGGTTCTGCAGACGATACCTTCCTTAAAGCTGAATATTACGGTCACAGGATCTTTCGGCAAAACGCATGTCGTTACGTTCAAGAAAGATACAGCAGCGCCGGTTACGACAACGAATGCGAAGTCTGATTGGCAGCGTACTGCACAATCGGTGACATTGACGGCAAACGATGAAGTCAGCGGTGTGCAGAAGACGTTTTACAGTTTGGATGGTGGCGCCTTTGTGGAAGGGAACAACATCGTTGTTGCTGAAGAGGGCATACATCAAATTCAGTATTACAGCATCGATCATGCAGGAAACCAAGAAGCAACTAAAACGGCAGCAATCAAAATCGATTCAGCAGGTCCCGTTATCGTTCCTACAGTTACCATGGACGTATATTGGACAGATGGCGGCAGCCTGCAATTCGATATCACCGATCCGGTGAGCGGTGTCGCTAGTGAGTCACTTCTGTTGGATAGTGTTCCAATAAGCCGACCCTATTCGTTTAGTCCGTTATCACTTAGCATTGGCGAACATGCGGTGAAAGTAAAAGCGGTTGATGCGGCTGGGAACGAAACTACCGCAACATATTTGCTAAAAGTACGGATGGATGCCGATCATTTGGACGAAGCTGTTCGTTACGCTTATCAACAAGGCTGGATCACCAATCAGGGCATATTGAACAGCTTGCTTTCGAAGATAGAAAAGATTCAACGGAATGATGATGACAGTCAAAAGAAAAATGACTGGAAAGATCTAGAGAATCACATTCGAGCACAATCCGGCAAAAAGATTGACTCCGTGTTTGCGGAACTTTTATTACAAGCCATTGCACAGTGTAAATCCTAACAGCTGTTGAGAAACGTGAACCCAACTTTGTCCATTTGGACGAAGTTGGGTTTTGCTTGATGTGAGGGGGAGAGCAAAGCTTACTACCTCCTGATGTTTAGTATTCTGATCTGAGGGAGAAATGGGAATGGGCCCCAACAATTGGGCCCCAATACAGGCCATTTCGCAACAACTGTGTTCGAAATCGCTGGAGATTTCAAGAAAATAAGAAAATAATCAGGCATCCAACCAGATGTGCTATGATATTTTACATCTAGGGGTGAATCCCTATTCCACAATGTGATGCGAGGTCGAGTACTGATGAACCGATTCAGAAAACCATGGAGAACGTCTACTACGCTCTACATTCTGCTGTTTACGATGGTGGTGCTGCCAATATTGACGATAAGCGTTACTATTCTGCAGGTATACAAGAGAGATCTTATCCAGCAGACAACGGATCGAACGCTTCAGACGCTTCATGCGGTTAAATACTCCATCGAGCAGGAAATAAATAATGTGGTAACCTTCTCGGCCGCTGTCGGTATGGATGCGGAAGTTCTGGAGACTGCGACTTTGCTGCATGAATCAGCCTTGGATAATAGGCAGCCTTATTCCATTGATTTATCGAAAGCTCTGGGGAAATACAGCTCGTCCATGTCAGGCAGGGTACAGTCGATCAATTTCTTTTATAAAGACGGAGGCGTTTATTCGTACTTAAAAGATTTAGCAATAGATGACAACATTCTACGCAAAATGGATTGGTACAAGACGACGATCACCGAACAGGATCACGTTCATTTCATTGGCAAACAAAAAGGCGCGCTATACGATTCACAAGAATCTACGAGCATTGTAACCACAATTTCGCCGAGTTATTTTCAAATGCTGCATGGGATTGATTTCATATATTTTGTGTTTAGTCGGGATCATTTCGAGAAAATGCTGTGGCAAAATCCAATCAGCGGATCATCGGCATTCCGCATCGTAACGACGGATGGCGACGTTATCGCCTCCAGCTATAACTTACCGGCAAACGAGCAAGGGATGGATACTTCGCTAATCAGCCGCATCAACTCGCAGCGCGATGGCAACTTCGTGGACACGATACATGGGCAGAAGATGCTGGTTGCTTTTGCAACGGTGGACACTGCGAACTGGAAAATCGTGTATCAAATTCCATACAGCGAGTTGACGGCTAATTACAGCACTATTTATCGATTAGTCCTTTTCGCAACTTTCGTCGTTATCGTCGTATTCCTGATCATTTCTTTTTACCTAGTTCATAATTTAATGAAGCCTATCCATGTGTTAGTGGTGAAAATGTCGCGCGTCATGGACGGGAATCTCAATGTGAAGATCGAGGCTTCCGGCAGCGCAGAAACGATCACACTGGGGCTCACGTTTAACCATATGATGGACCAAATCAAGCTGCTTATTAATCAGACCGAACAGCAGGAGAAAGCGAAGCAGAAGGCGGAATTCGCTGCGATGCAATCGCAAATTAATCCGCATTTTCTAATTAATACACTCAATTCCATTAAACTGATGGCGATCATTAGCCGAGTTGACAACATCCGTAATATGACTCAGGCGCTGATCCGGTTGGTATCTTCCTCCTTTAATCGCGGAGGCAGTTTGACGCTGCTTGCCGATGAAATTGAGAACTTAAAACAGTACATTTTCATTATGGAAACACGTTACGGTAATAAATTTGAGGTGAAATGGGAAGTTGATGAATCAGCAACCTCGTTCTATGTTTTGAAGCTGCTGCTTCAACCGATTCTTGAAAATGCAATTACGCACGGTTTGGTTAGTAAAGAGACGAATGGAACAATTACGATTGCTATCCAAAAGGTGGACCAACAGCTTTGCATTATCATTGCAGATGACGGTGTAGGCATCTCGGACGAGCAGATCGAGAAGCTGCAGGACCCTGATCAGGATTATACGTTCAGTGGTATGGGCATTCTTAACGTGCATCATCGCATTGGGCTGCATTACGGACAAGACTATGGCGTAGCCATAAAGCGGTTGGAACCGTCGGGCACGAAGGTGGAAATTACACTTCCAATCATCCGAAGTCAGGAAGAAGATCGAATCGTTAGTTCAAAATAGATCAAGTAATGGGCAAAATCGATCATTCGGCTGCGTTAAACTATCGTTTATGATAAATACAAGGTACAAACAACCTAATCGATACCAGGTGGAGGGTCAATGCGATGAGCAATAGAAAATGGGTAAGTTCCTTGGCTTTGGCAGGGGTAGTGGCCATGACGGCTTTGACAGGGTGCGGCGGTACAAAGACAGTATCAACGCCTGCAAGCACAGCGCCAGAAGCGACGAAAGAAGCAGCACAGACGGCTAAGCCAACTCAACCGGTGAAGCTGAAACTCGCCATGTGGGACACGAAAGTTGATTTTGAGTATTGGACAGAGAAGGCGAAAGAGTATTCCAAGCTAAAGCCGAATGTAACTGTTGAAGTGGAAAAGGTGCCTGACAACGGAGGGCAATACTTGAAGGTTAGGTTGGCGGCAAACGATTTGCCGGATCTGATGTATCTAAAGCCGAGCCACATGCAAATCTACAAGCAGGCGCTGCTGCCTCTGGATGATTCGAATGCGGCCAAAATCAACAAATTTCCGACTAAAATTGATGGCAAAGTATTGGGTCTTCCTCTCATCTCGTTCTCTGAATTTGTTTATTTCCATCCAAGTATATTCAAAGAGTTGGGCTTGGAAATTCCGAAAACGTTTCCAGAATTCATTACTACACTGGATAAGATCAAAACGAATAGTAAATACACACCAATTTCCATTGGTGGCAAAGATGATTGGACATTCTATCCATTGATGGAGTTCGGCCCGCATGTTTTATCTGGCGATGAGAATTATTTGGTGAATCTGGCGAAAAATCCTGCGCCATTTGGAGAAGGCAGCACTTTTGATAAAGTAGGTAAGGCGATTAAGGAAATTGCCGATAAGAAATACGCAGGTCCTGATGCGCTGTCGGTTTCGTTCGACCAGTCTACACAGTCCTTCGAAGCGAAGAAGTCGGCTATGATTGCGCTTGGCCAGTGGTACTATCCATCTTACATGGAGAAAGTGAAGACGGATGATGATCTGGGCGTGTTCCCGCTTCCTTTCCGTGATTCGACGAGTAGCGATCTGAAAGCGATGATGATGTCTGATATGAACATCGGTATTAATAAAAACACCAAAAACGCCGAAGAAGCCAAAGCATTCATGGATTGGATGTTCAGCAAAGAGATCTACTCAGGTTTAGTTAATAAAGTACAGCAATTCTCCACGGTTAATGACATCACTGCGGATCTTCCGTTCTTCAACAAATGGACAACGGCTAATCCTTCTAAACCGTTTGTGTATTATGGAACAGATGAGGCCTATGCAAAAGTGAGTGCCGCAGCACAATTCGATCCGAAGAAAGCCGCACAAAGCATTTTTGCTGGCAAACCGATCGATGCCGTAGAAAAAGAACTTAACGAAAAATGGAAGAAAGCTATCGACACAGCTGCGAAGTAATGACCAATGAGGGGTACTATTTGAGCAAGTCGGAATAGTACCCTTTTTATATCAACTGAAGGCCTAGGAGTGAGTAGAGATGAGTTATACCTTGCAGAAGAAAGTCATCATATGGTCGTTTTTGTTCATTCCCGTTGCGCTCATGCTCTTATTCCTCATCTATCCGACATTTCAACTGTTTCGTTATAGTATAACGAATTGGGATGGATACAGTGAGAGCTTGAAGTATATCGGTTTTGAAAATTATAAGAAATTGATTTTTGATTTTCCCGATGCGTGGAAGGCTATTGGCAATAATGGGATATATTTTATCGATCATCTACTTTTCATCCCCATTGAAGTCATGACGGCGGTACTGCTCAATCGCACCATACAGGGAAGCTCGTTTTTTCGTTTCACGGTGCTCATGCCCTATATTATTAATGGGATAGCCGTTGCTTATATGTTTAGCTACATCTATAATCCGGTCAATGGTCCACTCAATGAGCTGCTCAAATGGTTGGGTTTGGAGTCTCTCATTACGGGCTGGTTAAGTAACTTGAGTGTCGTCAATTACTCGCTGGTCGCCGTATCCTTATGGCGCTTTAGCGGTGTTCATATCATTCTGATTCTGGCTGGTTTGCAATCGGTTCCGACGGATCTGTATGAAGCTGCCAAAATGGATGGCGCCGGCTTCTGGAAACAGCTGCGTCATATCGCATTGCCCGGTATTCGGCGCGTAATGGAAATCATTTTATTCCTGAATATCTCCGGTGCGCTGCTGCAATACGATATTCCTTATGTTATGACCGGCGGCGGACCAGGAACTGCCAGTTCTACATTCGGCTTGTTTTCCTTGCAAACAGCGTTTACTTATAACAATTACGGCCTCGCTTCGGCTATGGCAGTCAGTCTTCTGATTTTGATCATCTGCTTCTCGTCTTTGCAAAATTGGCTCATTAAAGATAGGAGCGAGTCTTAATGGAAACATCACTTGCCGCAAGCAAACACCAATTGCTCAGTAATGTCCTGTATTATATACTTTTTATTACGATGTGCTTGATTGTTTTTATACCGATTCTGCTTGTCGTTTTCGGCTCATTGAAGACGAATGCCGAGCTTGGGGTTACTTCGCCATTCTCCCTGCCAAGCAATTTCTTTCATTTCGAGAATTATGTAAAGGCCTTTAACGAGGGTCACATTTTACTTGGTTTGCGCAATACGTTTGTGCTAGTTGTAGTTAGTATGGTGGGTAACGCGTTCCTTGGCACGATGATTGCATTTGTGTTAAATCGTTTTGAGTTTAAGTTGAAAAAAGTGGTGCTTCTGCTGTTCATGATTTCGATGATCATTCCGACATACACAACGGAGATCGCGCGTTTTCAACTGATTCACTCGATGCATCTATACAACACATTGGGGGCTCCGCTGCTCATTTATGTGGGTACAGACATTATGCAAATCTATATTTACATACAGTTTTTGGAGAAAATATCGGCGCAGCTCGATGAAAGCGCAATGATGGATGGCGCTTCGTATTTCCGGATTTTCCGCTCCATTATTTTTCCTCTGCTGCTGCCAGCGACGGCTACGCTAGGTATTCTGAAAAGCGTGACCATCATGAACGATATTTATTTGCAAAACTTATATATGCCGAAAAAAGAGCTGGCGACCTTGCCTACAGCGTTAATGGCTTTTGTCGGTGAACGGACTTCAGATCTAGTAGCTTTATGTGCAGGCATTATTCTTGTCCTTCTGCCCAGTATGCTTTTCTACATCGCCTTTCAACGGTTAATATTTAGAGGCTTGATGGATGGAGCCATTAAAGGTTAGCCGCAAGGCAGCTAGACAGACGAATTTCTATATGAGGGGTAACTACCATGTACAAGATGATGATCGTTGATGATGAACCGTTAGTTCGTTTGGCCTTGCATCATTTGATCGATTGGCAAGCTCTCCATATTGAAATCGTGTGCGAAGCGGGTGACGGTGTCGAGGGTCTCGCGCTTCTTAAGGCCCGTAGCGACATCGACTTGCTGCTAGTTGATATCCAAATGCCGCGAATGAACGGCATAGAGTTATTAAAGGCACTGAATGACCCAGCTTTACCAAAGCGTCCGATTCCAGTTATCCTAAGCGCTTATAGCGACTACAGCTATGTGAGGGAAGCTTTCCTTCTCGGTGCTCTCGACTACATCGTCAAGGTGGATATGGATGAGGAGCATATTAGTCCGGTTATCGCTAAAGCCGTAGAAGAGTTAGTCCGGTTAGGTGGCGTATCGAAGATAGAGGCGAGTGAAGATGAGGACAAGCAGCTAGTCCAAGAATCGGATAAGGAAGCGTTATTACAGAAGCTTCTTGACTTCGATCCGTACGAAGAAGCAGAATCGTTCGAACAATGGCTGTTATCAGTGAGCGGTTTGTTAAATGAAACGAACGAGATGGCGATTGTCATTCAAATAGCACGAGCTATCGATACGACGAAGCTGCATGGTTTTATCCAACAAACGATTCAAACGGTTCTGCATGAAATGTCCATTTTGCATGAAATTGTTCGACGGGAGGCTGGCGAATACGTCTTATTGTGTGTGTTCCCGCATGATCGCAGCGAATCGGCGATTCGTGCCCACATTCATAGCGCGATGACGATGATTCAAACTCGCCTGCTGCAATATGTGAACGCACCTATTTCGGTAGGAATAAGCGATTTGGCAAATGGCTGCAAGCAGTGGCCTCGCCTATACCAGCAGGCTAAGCAGTTGGCAGCGAAAAGTTATTTTGCCGGTTTAGGTAAGCTGTTTTATGGGGAGTCGGCGTCTCACGGTTCAGGTGTGAAAGACAAAGAGGGCCATGCGTTGTGGGAAGACTTGAAAGCAGGGAGGCTTGCATTGCTTCATGCTTTTAAGCAATCTGACGAAAGTCAGTGGGTTCGTGAGTATGAGCAATTGGAGAAACGAATGAATGATGCCAAGCAGGAGCAGCCCGACAGGGTGCGAGCTTTTTTCGTCGATGTGTTGTGGGAGCTCGGCGCTGTTCTCTATGCCAAAGGCAAACGCATAGAGGAGGTACAGCCTGCTTCTCACAATCCATTTGATGAAATTAAACAGATGGAGACGCTGGAGGAAACACAGCAGTATGTCAGACAGTTGTTACAGCGAGCTCATTCCGCTATTCACGGGAATAGCTTATTGAACGAAGCGCGCTATAGTCCTTCTATTGCTAGTGCAAAGAAATTCCTCGATTTGCATTATCGTGAGGAAATTAATCAGTCGCTCATTAGTGAGATGGTGGGCGTGAGCGAAAGCTATTTGAGCAAGCAGTTCGTCAAAGAAGTCGGCTGCAATTTCATTCACTATTTAACGAAGCTGCGTATCGAAGAGGCGAAGCAGCTGCTCGAAAAGGGTATTAAAATTTCCGATATCTCGGAGAGAATCGGATACCTCAACCCCGAGCATTTCAGCCGCATTTTCAAGAAGATGACGGGTTTTAGCCCGAAGGCTTATCGGGAGAGTTTGGGGAGAGAGTAGACGGCCAGCTTGTGGAGAATTTTTTTACCAATGGATCTAAAATACGTGTATTGGGCGGAATTGTTGTACATTTTACAACAATCAATGGAGAAAGACGGGAACTAGGCAGCGATTGTTGCAGATTTTATAACATCATTCAACTGAAATAATCCATGTAGAACTAAAGTGGGTGAATGAATCGAAGATCTCGATTAGGTAATAATTTAAGAGGCTGCCCTCAAAAACCACGAAATGGGTGGAAGGGCAGCCTCTTATTTTCATTTGCAAAAACAGTGCGCCGAGGATCTCTATATGTCTTCATTACGACACTCGATAATAACGAAAGATTCAACTAAAATGTAAATAGGGGAAATCCAATAGCAGAGGAGACACAACACATGCTAAAAGCATTCATTTTCGATATGGATGGCGTCATCATTGATAGCGAGCCGATCCATTTTGATGTAGACGTGCAAACGATGAAACATTTCGGGAAGGCAATTACGCAGGAAGAGCTGGAGAAATTTGTGGGGATGACGAACCCTGAGATGTGGAAGGTCATTAAAGAAGAGTATCAGCTTCAGCAGACGGTTGCCGAGATCATCGAACATCAACTCTCATCTAAAATAACGCTTTTACAAGGCATTCAAATCGAACCGATTGAAGGAATTAGAGAGCTGCTTACATCTCTAAAAAACAATCGAATTCCAATTGGAATCGCATCTTCGTCACCTAGGGTTTTCATTGAGGAAGTGTTGAAAAAGTTCGATCTTGTCAGTTATTTTGATTGCGTGGTGAGTGGCGAGGAAGTCAATCAAGGCAAACCGGCTCCTGATGTATATTTGGAAGCTGCCTCCCTGCTAGGTGTTGACCCAGAGGATTGTGTTGTTGTTGAAGATGCTAAACATGGTGTTGCTGCGGCCAAAGCTGCGGGTATGACCTGTTTTGGCTACGTCAATGAGAACTCGGGCCAGCAGGATTTGTCTAAAGCGGATTTCATTATCCATGCAATTAGTGAGATTAAGGTTGAAAATTTACTGTAAGAAGAATATTTGCATACCTGGAGGGAAATATCTGGGTACAGGACATTGCAGAGTGGATTCATCCACTCTGTTTCTTTTTGTTATATAACATTAAATATATTTCAAAATTGTTATTGCATAAATGTTTTATTTAGTTATACAATATAATATATAAACTCATTCTGTATTGGTACAATGGTTCATATGTTGAAGGGAGAGATGGATATGAGTAGTTTGGCATCGTCGATGGAGTTTGAAAGAAGGAAATTCACAAACCTTCGCGCTTATGATTTTCAGCGGGCTGCAGCAAAACGAGAAGTTCATAAGGAACACGATGAATGCGGTGAAACTTCTCTATATCCATTGTCTCCACTGTCTTTGACACTGTATTATGCCTTTGATCATGATGTGGAAGTGGGATAATTGGCGGACTGCGCAGCTTATAAAATGAAATGAAAGCCTACCGAGTTTTCGGTAGGCTTTTTATTGTTGTAGTATAATAACAAAATTAATTAATTTTATAAAACAGTATTGAACATTATTTTGTAATGTGTTATATATTATATAACGAAAATAATTCTGTATTAATACATTCGAGGAGGAAACAACCATGGATTGTCCAACATGCCAAGGTAATGGAGATTTAGAGGAAATGAGAAGCACGGATGAGCACTTTCACAAAGAGGGGGCGTCCATCCCTTTTGGTCAGGATCGTGTGCTCTGGCCAAATACTTGCCCGATTTGCGGCGGCAGCGGATTTCTAGACGTATCCTTTTAAAAACAAACCACATCAAAAGGAGTGCATAGGATCATGAGCAAACAAAATCAAAGTGAACAACTACAAGCAAGCTGGAATTCCAAGCGATTCGAAGGGGTGTCTCGACCTTATTCAGTAGATGATGTACTTCGCCTTCGTGGCTCCGTAATGATTGAACAGACATTGGCTAAGCAGGGAGCTCGCAAATTCTGGGAGCGGGTTAACGAAGAGGACTTTGTGCCTGCACTTGGCGCTCTAACGGGAAATCAAGCTGTGCAGCAAGCAAAAGCAGGACTTAAAGCAATTTATTTGAGCGGTTGGCAAGTTGCCGCCGATGCGAACTTATCCGGTCATATGTATCCCGATCAAAGTCTTTATCCAGCTAACAGCGTACCTAGCGTTGTGAAAAGAATTAATCAGGCGCTGCAGCGCGCCGATCAGATCCAGCATGCGGAAGGCAAGGGAAGCATTGACTTCTTTCTCCCCATTGTGGCAGACGCAGAAGCTGGATTCGGAGGACCGCTTAATGTGTTCGAGCTGATGAAGGGCATGATTGAGGCAGGAGCCGCTGCTGTCCATTTCGAGGATCAACTCTCCTCCGAAAAGAAATGCGGCCATTTGGGCGGCAAAGTGCTGCTGCCAACGCAGCAATCCGTAAAAAACCTAATCGCAGCAAGGCTGGCAGCCGATGTGATGGGCGTGGAGACTGTGCTAATCGCCCGAACAGATGCGAATGCAGCAAGTCTCCTGACGAGCGACATAGATGAAAACGATCGACCGTTTCTAACTGGCGAGCGTTCTCCCGAAGGATTCTTCTATGTACATGCAGGCTTGGATCAAGCAATCTCACGCGGTTTGGCCTATGCCCCTTATGCGGATATGGTCTGGTGTGAAACCTCGGAGCCAAACCTAGAGGAAGCAAAACGCTTTGCTGAAGCGATTCACGAGAAATTTCCAGGCAAACTGCTCGCCTATAACTGCTCTCCTTCATTTAACTGGAAGAAGAAGTTAGATGAACCTACGATTGCAAAATTTCAACAAGAACTAGGTAAGCTGGGCTATAAGTTCCAGTTCGTGACCTTGGCTGGCTTTCATGCTTTGAATCACAGTATGTTTGAACTGGCTCACGATTATAGAGATCGTGGAATGGCTGCATACTCTCAGTTCCAGCAAACGGAATTCGCTAGTGAATCTCGCGGTTATGAAGCGACACGCCATCAGCGCGAAGTTGGAACAGGCTATTTCGACGAAGTTTCCCAAGTTATTACCAGCGGTACTTCTTCTACTACTGCGCTTTCCGGCTCTACAGAAGAGGAGCAATTTGCCCATTAAAAGCGAGACTGGAAGGTCTAAGGAGATGAGGATATTGATCGATCAAACCATGCTTAGGGGAATTGAAATCGAACCGACTTCTACGGAGGGGCAGAAGATTCTCACCCCAGAAGCACTAGCATTCGTAGCGCTGCTTGAACGCACATTTGGAGCAAAACGCCTTGAGCTATTGCAGCAACGCAACCTGAGGCAGAGTCGTATTGATGCAGGCGAGCTGCCGGACTTTTTACCGGTAACAGCAAAAATACGCAGCAGCGATTGGAGCATAGCACCGATCCCTGCGGATTTGCAAGATCGGCGCGTCGAGATAACAGGTCCAGCTGGCGACCGTAAGATGGTTATTAACGCGTTCAACTCAGGTGCTTACGTCTACATGGCAGATTTCGAGGACGCTAACTCGCCAACGTGGAACAATACGATCGACGGTCAAGTGAATTTGTACGATGCGGTTCGGCGAACGATCACTTTCACCAGTCCGGAAGGGAAAAGCTACAATCTTCAAGCTCAGACAGCAGTGCTCAAAGTTCGTCCTCGTGGTTGGCACTTGGAAGAGAAGCATATGCAGGTTGATGGGCACTCTGTTTCAGGTTCGTTATTTGATTTTGGCTTATTCTTTTTCCATAATGCAAAGGTACTGATTGAGCAAGGAAGCGGACCCTATTTTTACTTGCCTAAGCAAGAGAGCCATTTGGAGGCACGTCTTTGGAATGAAGTGTTCCTATTTGCGCAGCAGGAGCTGGGCATTCCGCAAGGCACCATTAAAGCTACGGTACTCATCGAGACCATCGTCGCTGCCTTTGAAATGGATGAAATTTTGTATGAACTTCGCGAGCATAGCGCTGGGCTGAATTGCGGACGTTGGGATTATATCTTCAGTTATATTAAAAAGCTGCAGAAGCAGCCGCACGTCATCGTTCCCGATCGCGCTCTCGTTACGATGGAATCGCCATTCATGAAAGCTTATTCGCTGCTCGCCATCCAGACTTGTCATAAGCGTAATGCGCCTTGCATTGGAGGCATGGCCGCACAAATTCCGGTGAGGAATGATCCTGCGGCAAACGAAGAGGCAATGGCGAAAGTAAGAGCAGATAAGCTGCGAGAGGTGAGAAATGGTCACGATGGCACATGGGTGGCTCATCCTGGATTAGTCCCTGTGGCTAAAGCGATTTTCGATGAGCATATGCCTTCAGCGAATCAAATTGATAAGCAGCTATCTGGCATCGAAATAACCGCTGAGCAATTGCTAGAGGTGCCGCTCGGGCCGATAACAGAGAATGGGATTCGGACGAACGTCAGCGTCGGCATTCAATATTTGGAAGCCTGGCTGCGTGGTTTCGGGGCCGTACCGATCAACAATTTGATGGAAGACGTGGCCACAGCGGAGATATCACGTGCGCAGCTTTGGCAGTGGATCCACCATCCACTAGGGATTTTGGATGATGGACGTAAAGTAACGGCAGACCTATTTCAACAGATTCAAGTTGAAGAATTGGCAAAGATTAAAGAAAAGCTTGGGGAAGAGGCATTCCAGCAAATGAAGTTTGACCTAGCGAATGTGCTTTTTACCCAGATGACGGTTTCACCTGAATTTGAAGCTTTTTTAACCGAACAAGGGTATCGGTATTTGTGATTGAAGTAATTGGAGACAGGGCCTTTCTGAGGCTTCTGTCTTTTTTTAGTTGAATATACTATAATTATTTCAATGTTATAGAACAGTTCAGCGAGGTGTGAACCATGAGCACGGGCCATTCGGAGCTTCATACGAAGCATGAACAAATTACGAAATATATTGAATCTTTGGCTGTAGGCACCAAGCTATCCGTTCGGCAAATCGCTCAAGACCTGGATGTGAGTGAGGGAACGGCTTATCGGGCTATCAAGGAAGCGGAAAATATTGGTCTGGTGAGCACCAAACGGCGGATCGGCACGATTCGCATGGAGAAGAAAGAAGAACCCGTCATTGATAAATTAACGTTCGCGGAAATCGTGAATGTGGTGGAAGGCGTTGTGCTGGGTGGTTCTTCGGGTATACATAAGTCCCTGAACAAATTCGTGATTGGCGCGATGCAGCTGGAGGCCATGCTGAAGTATATTGAAGCAGGCAATTTGCTCATTGTCGGCAATCGTGTACAAGCACACATGTGTGCACTAAGTCAGGGCGCTGGCGTATTGATTACCGGTGGTTTTGATACCACGCCTGAAGTCAAGGAGCTTGCAGATGAACTACAGCTGCCTATTATCGGAAGCTCATTCGATACATTCACGGTTGCCACGATGATTAATCGAGCGATGGAAGATCGCCTCATTAAGAAAAAGATCATGATTGTCGATGACATCGTGCGCAAAGACAGCCCTATTTATTCGCTGCTCGCGACTAACACGGTCAAAGACTTGCAAAAGCTGGTTGAGGAAACGACGCATACCCGGTATCCTGTCATCGATGAGGATCAGGTGCCGATTGGCATGATCACGACCAAGGATATTATTGGCGCCAAACCGAATCAGCTTATTGGCACCCTAATGACACCGAATCCGCTTATGATTAACTTGAAAACGTCGGTAGCATCAGCTGGACATACCATGGTGTGGGAAGGCATCGAGCTGCTGCCCGTCATCGATACCGATCGCAAGATGATCGGTGTCATTAGTCGTAAGGACGTTATGAAAGCGATGCAGCATATGCAAAGGCAGCCTCAGAACGCTGAAACGTTCGAGGTACAGATCTATTCGGGGATCGACGAGCTTCGAGATGAGGAAGGCAAGTTGTATTTCCAAGGAACGGTTACACCGCAAATGACGAATTTCGAAGGTTTGGTCTCTGAGGGTGTACTGACTACGATAATGATTCGTGCGGCTTACCGCACGGTTCAGGAACACAAGAAAGGAGATCTTATTCTAGATAGTTCTTCCAGTTATTTTCTGATCCCGCTGCAAATTGATGACGTCATCGAAATCGTACCTTCGATCGTGGAGATGAGCCGCAGATTTTGCAAGATTGATATGGAAATCAGAACGAACGGTACTAGAGTCGCTAGATCCATGTTTACGGCACGAATTTTATAAGTATAAAGGAAGAATTGCCACCCGTTGAGGTGGCTTTTTTTTGTTTATGGAAGCATAAGTTTGGACTGAGAATGATATGTATTATTTATCAAATGGCGAAGTGCGGGCTGGTTAATTATGTTTTTCTAATTGAACTGGGGGAGGAGTCACGGCAAATGAATGCATGGATCTTCTACTTAATGTTAGCTTTAGCGCCATGGGGGAATGTGGGGAATCCGGATGAAAACCTCAATCAGGTTTGCTCCAGCATTAATGAAAGCGCAATCATTAGGCCGACAGTGGATACCAAAGTTATTCATTATACCAATCAAGCTATTTTTCTTACCTACCACCATCTGGATGACAACGAGTCATTTGTGACGATTTCCCCAACTAAATTCAATCAGCACCTCCAGGTATTAAAAGAAAATCATTATAACGTGATCCCGATCGAAGATTATAGCTGTTTTCTAGAGCATCGAAAGTCAATTCCTCCGAATGCTGTCGTGATTACATTCGATGATGGCTATCGATCTTTTTATGAGAAGGCCTACCCTTTACTGAAAAAGCAAGGATTCCCGGCAACTAACTTTGTAGTAGTAAGTTATTTGGATTCTGATTATCCGTCTCTGCCCTTTCTGACTTGGAAGCAAGTGCAAGAGATGAAACGCGATGGCTTCAGTTTCTATTCTCATACGTTTAATCTGCACCAAAAAAAGAGGGGTGACGGAGTAAACCCGGTACCGACTCTTACCAATCGCATTTTCCTGGAACAGGAAAAGCGGTTGGAGACAGAAGAGGAATGGAGAACAAGAGTCCGTGAGGATCTTTGGATGGCCGAAGCCATGTTAAAAACGCAGCTGGACAATAAGCTTTCCATGCTGTGTTTCCCTTTTGGGGAGTATAATCAGACCGTTATGGACGATGCGAAAGAAATTGGCTTCCGTTATTTTATTACGACGAAAGAAGGGATTAATTCGGGGGACAGTAGGGAAATAAATCGGTTGAATGTTGGAATGCCCTATGTTACCGCGGATAACTTTCTGAAGAAGCTGCAGAACTATGATCGTAAAAAGTGAGGGGAGAGACCTTGGCAGCCTTTAAGCTAATTCTATTGGATTTTTTCCAATAAAAGTACGAATTTCGAGGTTTGAGAAGAGATTCCATTGGAAAATTCCAATGGAAATATGAATTACGTGCTGAATACAGTTTCGAATGTCCCAAAAGGTCAAAAGACATTTGATCCCCACACGTTGTGTTCGGAAACAAAAGGGGCTTATCCCAAAAGGTCATTGTCCTTTTGAAACAGCCCCCTTCATGTGAATGTAGATGAGGATACTCCTTATTTACGTGAGGCTATCTTCATCAGCACTACCAGATTGTTCTGTTCGTGCTTCTGCTAATTGGGCATGTGCTTGGTCAAGCTGTTCGTGTGCTTCCTGAACAGCCCTTCTTCGATGAGTACTAATCGATTGTGCTTGATTCAGTTCGCTTAGGGCATCAGCTACCGCATTATGGGCTTCAATTTCTGCACTTTGTTGTTTGGATTGTTGGTCAGACATGACAGACATCTCCGATCTATTGTTTTTTTAGGCAAAGTTAATATTGCCACAATTTGACTAAATCATTCGTTATCCGTGTCGTATTCATAAATATGAGAAGGAGGTAGAATCATATGGGGGAAATCAGTTGTAATCCAATCCATTCTTCAATTCAAATGTACGGAGAGCAGTCCAATTTTTCTAAATCATGGACTGCTTTTTCATGAGGAGATATCGTGTCTTTACACGATTATTCGCAAATGATAATATTGAAAATCATACATGATATATAATATGCGATGAATTTGAGGAGGCTAATCCTGATGAATGATTTGAAGCTGCGGTATACTAGCGCTGCACTGAACTGGTCGCAAGGGCTGCCAATAGGCAACGGGAGACTAGGTTCCGTCATCTATGGCGGGATCGAGAAGGAAACCTGGAGTATGACGGAGGTCACGTATTGGTCTGGAAAAACGGAGAAGATCGAAAGCCATTCAAAGGGCAAAGATGATCTTGATCAAATGCGGCAGCATTTCTTCACAGGCGATTACAAACGCGGGGAAGAGCTAGCTCAGCGTGCATTGCAGCCTAAAAAGCAAAATTTCGGCACGAATTTGCAGATATGTAATCTTATCCTGAGTGTGGATCATCAGGGGGAAGATCTCCAGCGTGTACTAAACCTTGAAAACGCTATCTTTCATACTTCTTACAGCGTAAACGGCAACAACTTTACCCGGGAAATATTTGCTTCGCACGCGGATGATATTGTGGCTTCGCGCTTTTGGAGTGAGCAAAAAGGGGGCATTTCATTCGTATTAGAAATAGAAGGTTTGACTGACAATTTTACGAAACGGTTTGCCGAGGACGCTGCGATTACTTTTAAAGGGCAAGCAACGGAAACGATGCATAGTGACGGTAAGTGTGGAGTTTTCTGTCAAGGTATGGTCAAAGTAGTGGCACAGGGCGGAACCATTGTTGTAGAGGATAATCAAATCGTCGTAAAAAACGCAGATGAAGCATGCATTTACTTTACTGCTAATACCGATTTTGGGAAAAATGATGAAGCTTGGCTGCAAGAGTCTGAGCGCCAGCTGGCAGAAGCCATCGTGCATGGCTACACAAAGCTGAAAGAACATCACATATCCGATTATCATCGTTTGTATGGTCGAGTGAATCTTGACTTAGGTCAATCAGTCGCGTCCCAACTGCCAACGGACGAAAGAATTCGTCTTTTCCAGAATGGACAAGATGATGATCCGGAATTATTTGCCTTATTTTATCAATATGGCCGCTATTTGATGATTTCCGGTTCACGTGCGGATTCTCCTTTGCCTCTAAATTTACAGGGCATTTGGAATGATGGCGAAGCCAATCGTATGCAATGGAGCTGCGATTATCATCTGGACATCAACACACAAATGAATTACTTTCCAACGGAAGCTAGCAATTTGGCAGAATGTCATATCCCTTTAATGAATTATTTGGAGATGTTAGCGCAAGCTGGCCGAACGACAGCGCAAGACTTTTATGGATGCGAAGGTTGGGTGGCTCACGTCTTCTCCAATGCATGGGGGTTTACGGCTCCGGGTTGGGAAACTTCGTGGGGACTGAATGTTACAGGGGGTTTATGGATTGCAAGCCAACTGCGAGAACATTATGAATTTAGCTTAGATCAGGAGTTCTTAGCGCAGCAAGCTTATCCTGTGTTGAAAGAAGCCGCCGCCTTTTTCCTGGACTACATGACGATGCATCCACAATATGGGTGGCTTGTAACCGGGCCTTCTAACTCACCGGAAAATAGCTTCTATATCGAAGACAACGTTCATCAATTGTCGATGGGATCGACACTCGATCAAGTATTGGTTCGTGACTTATTCGTCTTTTGCCTAGAGGCTGCCGATACGCTGCAAGTGGATTTCGATTTGCAAACAAAGTTGAAGCAAGCCATTGATAAGCTGCCACCCCTTCGCATTGGCAAACGGGGACAATTACAGGAATGGCTGGAAGATTATAAAGAAGCACAGCCGGATCATCGTCACCTATCTCATCTAGTCAGCTTACATCCTGGTAACCAAATCACCCTAAGAGGAACACCGGAACTAAGCGCCGCTGCAAGAACCACACTAGAAAATCGCATGTCTCGCGAGGCGTTGGAAGATGTTGAGTTCACGGTTGCCTCGTTTGCAGCGAGCTTCGCCCGACTAGAGGACGGCGAACATGCGTATAAGCATTTAACCCATTTAATCGGTCAATTGAGCTTCGATAACTTATTAACGTTTTCCAAACCGGGGATTGCTGGAGCGGAGAAACACATATTTGTCGTAGATGGAAATTTCGGAGGGACGGCGGCGATTGCGGAAATGCTGCTGCAAAGTCATGCGGGAGAAATCAATTTGCTTCCCGCCCTGCCGAGGAAATGGCATACAGGTAAAGTTTCAGGACTGCGGGCCAAAGGAAATATAGAAGTGGATATTGTCTGGGAGAACGGTGAGTTGATGGAGGCCACTATTCAAGCATTCTCAGCGGGTCAAACATTTCTGCGCTTCCGTGAACAAAGCGTTCCGCTCGTGCTAACGCCTAATTCTGTCTATACAATCGACAAGCAGTTGAAAGTGACTCAGAAGCAATAAGGAAAATTGTATGCTCAACGACCCAATTGTACCTATGCGATATTGCCCTAAATCTATATAATCAGACTTGTGGAAAGCGCTATCATATAAAAGTCATTTAAGAAAATCAGAAAAGACCCGACTAGGGGTTTTTTTTGTTGAAGAATCATGCTAATTTGTTAAAGAACGTATTCCGAAACCTCCAAAATGGAAGGGAGAATTGCCAGTGCCCAAGTATTCCAGATTATTTCGAAGGTTTCTGATCTCTTATATCGTTATTTTGATCATCCCCAGCATCGCAGGCTATATGTCATACCGTACTTCGATCACAGTCACGCAATCGATTTCCATTGAGAATAATGTGACGCAGCTTCAAAAGAGCCAAGAGATTCTGGAACGCAGAATGGCCGAAGTTGAAAGTTTTACGAGACAATTAGCTTTAAACCAAGACTTGAGTGTCCTTTTGAACGAAAAATTGGTCGATGATAAAGCAAATGTGTATGGGGTCTGGAAAATAACGAGAGATATTAAGGCCTACAGCCAAACGAATGATTTTTTGAAGCAATTCTATATTTATTTGACGAATTTTAACGTTGTTGTGACACCAGGCAATGCTTATTTTCGCCCTGAGCATTATTATCAGACTTCCCATTACAGCAATCTTTCCTTGGATGAATGGAAAAAAACGGTACTAGAGAAAACGCATAGAAGCGAAATTATGCCGCTGAGTCCGTTTGTCAATAACGGCGTGCAAACCTCAGTCGTTACCTTTATGCAATCGCTCCCATTAGACAGCTTCGGTGATTCTCCACCGGCCACGGTTGTCACCATTATTGATGAACAAACGATCAACAGTGTTTTGTCTGGGTTAAGAGATCCGAACGGCGGTTGGACGCATATTAGCGATTCGGAAGGACATACCATTAGTTTGCAGGGGATTAGTCAACTGGAAATGGATCACTTATCCGCTGATAGCCGCTTCGATAAAGGGAAAGTCAGTCAATTCTATGACGATGATCTTGTGATACGGATACAATCCAAATCAACGGGATGGGTATACAGCACAGGCATTCCAAGATATGTCCTCATGGAGAATGCGAATAAAATCAAGTACATCACTTGGTCAGTGACCGGTGTTGCTATATTGATCGGACTCTTTGTTGGATTTATGCTGTCATATCGAAATACGGCCCCGATCAATAGGCTGCTTAGTGTGATGAAAGAGCAGTTTGGCAAGGAAGCAACGACTGAACGCAATGAATATGATTTCTTGCAGGGGAATATATCGAGTATCATTACCAACAATAAGCGCCTGGAGTCTGAGCTTAATCGGCAGCTGCCATTAATCCGCGATGCCTTTTATAAAAGGTTAATTGCGGGAGAATTTCAATCGAGGGAAGAATTGATTTCTGCTGCCGCGCAGGCTGATACAGGGCTTAATATGAATGCCGGATATACGGGTATTCTGCAAATCAATGGATACTCCGGTATGGAAAGCGTTGAAATTCTCAACGAACTGAATGCGGCCAGACTCATCCTGAAACAGATTTTAATGGATTCAGGCAGCCGCCTGCATGTTCATATGACGGATTTGGGTTCAGATCGCATAGTCACTCTATTTACATCGGGAGAAAAAGATGAAGGTGAAGAAGTTGGCAAGGAAGATATCGAGCAGCTCGTGGCGAATCTAGCTGATCTGGCCTTTACCGATTATCGAATTACCATCACAGCCGCACTAAGCGATCCTTTTTCCTCTGTCATGGAGATCAGCCGTTCCTATGAGCAAGCCAGACAGGCCTTAGAATACGCTGTATATATGAATAGAAAAGGAATAGTTTGGTACAGTGATACACGAGTAGAGAGTAACACGTATTATTATCCAATCGATGTGGAGCTGCGATTAATTAGTACGATTAGGGCCGGCGATGTGGATGAAGCCGAGCGGATTGTTAAGTCGATGATCGAGCAAAATACGGAAAATCGAGAACTTTCTGTGGAGATGAAGCATCAGTTCATCGGTGAAGTGAAAGGAACGCTGCTTAAACTACTCGACCAGAAGGCTCTCATGGAATCCCCGATGTTCGAGAAAATCAAAAATCGGATCATTAGCATCCAAGCCACTGAAGCCATGGAACTCATTTCGCGTGAAATTAATGAGATTATCTCAGCCATGTGCGGTCTCATCATGAGTAAAAAGAACGATGCACACATTAAAACCGTGAAGCAAATTAATGATTATATCGCTGAAAAGTATTCAGATCCCGATTTAAATCTGTACCGGATAGCTGAGATTGTAGAGCGTCCAGAAAAATACATCTCCCAATTATTTAAAGAGGTAACGGGGACGAATTTATCCGATCATCTAGAAAAAGTGAGAATGGACCACGCAGCGACTCTTTTAAAAAGAAACCAATATAACGTGGATGAAATCGCTTCGCATGTTGGTTATAACAGTTCACATTCCTTCCGAAGGGCGTTTAAGCGAGTGATGGGCGTATCCCCCAGCTCGTTCAGACAGTCCCCAGGAGAATGAAAATCCTAATCGCTTAGGCGGTTAGGATTTTTTCTGTCTTACAAGGCTGTTGAGGGAAAAATGGCCGTTCGTATAGGAAAAATGTCCGCTGAATTCGGGTTATTTGTTCGTAAAACGACGCAATTGTACCTATACTGCAGCCACAAAAGCCCCCTATAATCAGCCATATAGAAAGCGCTAACATAACGGCGTGAGGAATTTAGGAGGGAGCATTTTGGAAAAAGGAATGGTAATCGAACGCAGCAGAGTGGTACCAAAAGAGCGCGGAGGCCTCCTCACAGCAGCGGCAAAGAGTTTTAGAAAACACTGGCAATTATATCTTATCGTCATTCCGCCAGCCTTGTTTTTCCTTATTTTTAAATACTATCCAATGTTGAATGCCGTCCTAGCTTTTAAGGATTACAACGTCACGAAAGGGATATGGGGAAGCCCATGGGTGGGATTCAAACATTTTAAGTTGTTTTTTGATAATCCGATTTTCTGGACGTTAATTAAAAATACACTCCTCATTAGCGGATACTTGCTAATCGTCGGATTTCCAATTCCGATTTTGTTAGCCTTAGCGCTTAATGAAATACGCAACGGCAAATTTAAGCGGTTTGTTCAATTAGTATCGTTTGCACCTTATTTTATATCCACCGTCGTTATGGTATCTATTATCATGCTTTTTCTAGCACCACGGTTAGGCTTTGTGAATGTCGCGATGAATCATTTCGGAATGGGATCTATCAATTTTCTCGGGGAACCCGGCATGTTTCGTTCGATCTATGTGTGGTCGGATATTTGGCAGACGGCAGGCTATTCGGCCGTTATCTTCTTGGCTGCGTTAGCGGGAGTCGATCCTTCGCTCTATGAGGCAGCCAAGGTTGATGGCGCTTCACGGTTTCAGAAAATCCGTCATATTGACTTGCCTGGCATCATGCCAACGATCACGATCGTTTTCATATTAAATGTAGGAAGTGTCATGTCGCTAGGCTTCGAAAAGATTTATCTGCTGCAAAATCCGCTGAACAAGATAAGTTCCGAAGTGATTGCCACTTACGTGTATCAAATAGGTTTATTGAACGCGAACTATAGCTTTGCAACGGCGGTGGGATTGTTTAATTCCGTTATCAATTTAATTCTGCTGGTTGGTGTAAATATGGTGGCAAAGCGATTATCGAATACGAGTATCTGGTAAATAATGGAGGAACCAAACGATGAATACGATGAAAACGACGATTAGAGATTCGGTTGGCGATAAACTATTTTTGATTAGCATCTACGTGATACTGAGCCTCCTATTAGTTGTCGTCTTATATCCGCTTATTTATATTTTTAGCAGCTCGTTCAGCAGTCCGTCGGCGGTAACTTCAGGCCGTGTGTGGCTGTGGCCAGTAGATTTTTCACTTAAGGGATATGCAAGTATCATAGAGAATCCGAAAATCGTGACAGGCTACGCCAACTCTCTATTTTATACGGCTTCCGGAACGATCATTAGTGTAGCGCTTACGATCATGATTGCTTATCCCTTATCACGTAAAACGTTATTCGGAAGAAATATGCTGATGATGCTCATTACATTCACGTTGTTATTTAGCGGAGGATTGATTCCTACTTACTTGGTTGTGAAGCAGATGGGGTTAATCGATACCAGATGGGCCTTATTGATTCCAAACGCGATATGGGTATGGCAAGTGATCATTGCAAGAACGTTCTTCCAATCCTCGATTCCAGATGAATTAATTGATTCGAGTGAAATAGACGGATGCAGCGATATCAGGTTTATGTGGAGTGTCGTGGTTCCGTTATCGAAACCAATCATAGCTGTTCTGTTCTTGATGTACGCTGTGGGTCAATGGAATTCTTACTTCGATGCTCTTATTTATCTCAAAACCGCTAATCTATTTCCACTCCAGCTCATCTTGCGCAGCATTATCATTCTTAACAATAGCTCAAATGCCACAGATGCTTTAAAACAGGTAGAAAGACAGCAGTTGGCAGAGCTTTTGAAATATTCACTGATTGTCGTGGCAACGCTTCCAGTACTCATCATCTATCCGTTTGTGCAGCGCTATTTTGTTCAGGGGATGTTGGTAGGTTCTGTAAAAGGGTAACTGAAAGAGGGATACCGTGTCTTATTGAAGAATTGAAAGGGGTGATTGACTAAAAACATAGCGTCTAAGGAGTAAACGATAGATAAGCAAACTAGTCAATTCAAAAAGGGAGCGGATTCAATTGAAAAGAAGATCGGTTAGTAGCTTGGTTTTCATCTTGATGTTCAGTATGGTTCTTGCCGCATGTTCAAGTAAAGTGGAGACTCCGGCATCGCCAAGTCCTTCAACAGGTACAGCATCGCCGAGTGCAGCACCAGCGGCGGCTAAGCCCGTAGAAATAAGTGTCTTTGCTCAACAGGCTAACGATATGGATTTGAAGACGAACCTGTTCACGAAACATTTGGAAAGCAAATTTAACGCTAAATTTAAGTTCGAAATCATTCCTTATGATGGTGCGAAGGAAAAACGGCAAATCTCCTTAGCGAGCGGCGATTATCCAGAGGCGTATATCTTAACGGCCTATATCGACCAATTCTCGCAAGCTGATCTTCTCAAGTTCGGTAAGCAGGGCGTACTGCTTCCATTGAATGATTTGATCGACCAGTATGCGCCTAATATTAAAAAGGCGATGGAGAAGGATCCAACGCTCAAAAGCTTCATTACAGCGCCAGATGGAAAAATATACGGACTTGGCTCTTATACGCAATGTTTCCACTGTTCCTACCCGAATAAAATGTGGATCAATACAAGTTGGTTGAAAAAATTAAACCTCGAAATGCCAAAAACGACCGAAGATTTCAAGAAAGTGCTTCAAGCTTTCAAGAAGAACGATCCGAACGGCAACGGTAAAGCAGACGAAGTTCCGCTCAGCGGATCCATTGAGGACTTCGGTGTACGTGTCATTCCATTCCTGATGAACGGCTTCATCTATGATGACGACCGGAATTACCTGAACTTAGTTAACGGTAAAGTGGATACTGCGGCCAATAAGCCGGAATGGAAAGAAGGACTTGCTTATATTAAATCCTTGTACGATGAGGGCTTGATCGATCCAGGTGCTTTTACGCAAAATGCCGAAGCCTTTAAGAAAATTGGCGAGAACGCTGGCGGACAAATTCTAGGTGCAGGCGCGGGCATGCATCCAGCCATCTTCGTTAACATTGATAAAGGAAACAAAAATTCAGCTGATTATAATCCCGTACCTCCGCTCACAGGACCGCATGGTTCATTAGCAACGCATGATGGAGGCGGTTTAACTCCGGGTGCGAAATTCGTTTTAACGAATAAAGCAAGCAAAGAAGCACAAATCGCACTCATCAAAATGGTTGATTATATGTATACGACAGAAGGACAAACGAACGCAGCATCCGGTATGGAAGGCATTGATTGGAGAAAACCGAAAGATGGCGAAGTGGCGCTAGGCAAGGGAGTTACCCCTCAAATTGCAACGATTCCAACTGTAGATGGGCAGCCTCCTCGTAATGCCGGATGGAGCGGTATGGGTCACTTCTACCAGCCGAAAGAGTACAGAGACAGCTTCGTACAAGGGACGGATGTTTACGACTCAGCCAACTACGAACGCAGACTGTACGATGCGACGCTCTTGTATCAAGGTCATGAACCGAAGGAACTATTCCCGATGTGGGCGATTTGGATTGATCCAGCTCTCACTGACGAAGCAAGCATTCTGCAAACAAACATTAAGAACTATATTGATCAAAGTTCGCTTCAATTTATTACAGGGAATAAGGATTTGACGAAGGATTGGGATGCTTATGTGAAGGGTCTCGAAAACTTGAAAGTCGGCAGATACCTTGAAATTCTGCAAAAGGCTTACGATACGGCAGCAATAAAAAAATAACGATCGATGAAGAAGTGGCCAGGTGTTTGTTCCAGAAATAAAGCACCTGGCTCTTTTTTACGAATTTTAACACTAAAGGGGATGTATGATGTGGGATATATGATTAAGAAGACTAGATTATGGCTGCTGGTTTTTAGTTTCTTTATCACTTTGTTTGCTGTCTTTATTCCGAAGGATCAACCCGTACAGGCAGCCGATAATGGACTAGCTCAAAAACCCTACATGGGCTGGAGCAGCTACAGTATGCAAGTGTATAACAGCGGGAATTGGATTACAGCTGCGCAGATTATGGCGCAATCTGATGCTATGCATGCCATTTTGCAACCTCATGGTTACAATTATATCAATGTAGATGCAGCTTGGAATGGCAGCATGGATGAATATGGACGCCCGCAACCAAGCACCACTTTGTATCCGAATGGTCTTAGTGAGGTCATCAATCATGTACATAACAATGGACAAAAGTTTGGTCTCTATTTTATACCGGGGATGTCACCGCAAGCGTACGACGCCAACTTGCCGATTTATGGTACCTCCTGCCACGCACAAGACATCGTGGTACTTCCACTAACTACGTCGGATTATTGGAATATAGGCTATAAAATTGACTTCTCTAAGCCATGTGCTCAGAGCTATATTAACTCCATTGCCGATGAGATTGCCTCATGGGGTGTTGATTTTGTAAAATTCGATAGCGTAACACCGGGCTCTGGACATAATGACACGTCTATTGATGCTCGCGGTGATGTCAAAGCGTGGTCACAGGCACTCGCCCCGCACCATATTTGGTTCGAGCTATCGTGGGCGCTGGATATTAACTACGTTGACACTTGGAAAAAGTATGCGAATGGATGGCGTGTCGACTGGGATATTGAATGTTATTGTGGAAAAGCGGGACTAACCAATTGGGCGAATATCGCAAGGCTATTTCCGCGAGCAGGTGAGTGGTGGCGTCACGCAGGTCCGGGCGGATGGAATAATTTCGATTCCTTGAATATCGGTAACGGCGCCATGGACGGCATTACACCGGATGAGCGGCAGACAGCTATGACTTTCTGGGCCATCTCGTCGGCCCAATTATACACAGGCAATGACTTAACCAATCTAGACGAGTTCGGCATTAAGCTGTTGACGAACGATGAGGCAATCGCCGTCAATCAGGCCGGTAAGCCGGCACATCCCGTATCTCTCGCATCAGATCAGCAGGTCTGGTATGCGAACAACGGTGATGGTACGTATACCGTTGGATTGTTTAACCTGGGAAGCTCGAACGCGACGGTCAATGTCAATTGGAGCGATATCGGTTTAAGCGGAGCTGCCTCTGTACGTGATTTGTGGAGTCATAGCGATCTAGGTGTTTTTAACTCGAGCTTCAGTTCAGGGGATTTAGCGCCTCATGCTTCTCGTTTGTTGAAGGTTACATCACAAGGCGGCGTTTCCTCCATCAACGATGATGATACGGGAATTTCCTACACGGGCGATTGGCAGCGAAACAGCAACAGGGGGCTGGGTGCCACGCAGAATCTTGCCATCACCGTGATTGATTCCCTGGCACAGAATAGCACGATCAGCCCGTCTACCGGGAACTTTGATAAAAATGTAACCGCTCAGACCGATGTAACGACTTCGATGACTTTGAATGGAAACACACTAAGTGGTATTTCGAATGATGGTGTAGACTTGGTGCTAGGCACCGATTATACAGTTTCAGGTAACGCGGTCACGATCAAGAAAAGTTACCTTGCTGCTCAACCTGTCGGAACGACGCAGCTAACTTTCACTTTCAGTGCCGGAGCTAGACCGATTCTAGACATTGCAGTGAGTGACACTTCGCCTAAGAACAGCACGATCCTTCCATCGACTCGAAATTTTGACAAGAAGACAGCGCTGCAAGCGGATGTTACAACTACAATGACACTAGACGGTAATCAGTTGAGTGCTATAACGAATGGTGGAACACCGCTTGTATTCGGCACCGACTATACCGTATCTGGCAATACGATAACGATCAAGAAGGAGTACCTAGCTCTACAACCGCTCGGGACAACGAACTTGCTCATTTCCTTCAGTGCCGGAAATCCGCAAACGCTTGCCATTGTTGTAAGCAACACCTCTCAGGGCGGTTCAATTGCCATCAATAACGACGACTCGGGGATTACGTATTCGACCGCTTGGCAGCGAAGTACGAATCGAGGACTAGGCGATTATATGAATGATGTGCAGTTCACGGAGAGGAATAATGAATACTTTGAATATGCCTTTACCGGAACGGGCATTGAATACATTACTGAAATGGATTCATCACAGGGCGATGTCGATGTTTACGTGGATGGTGTATTTAAACAAACGATTAGCACGTACAATTCGAGCCGTTTAGCCCTACAACCCGTCTACGGAATTTCAGGACTATCCAGCGGTCAGCATACGCTCAAGGTTGTGAAAAAATCAGGTTCTTACATGCTCCTTGATAAATTGCGAATACTCATCGCTGATCTGATTAATCCCGTTGCGGGAAGCTTTGATAAAAAGACAACGGCACAGGCAGACGTAACGATTACTCTGACACCAAGCACCTATACGTTCAACGGCATAGCAAACGGAGCAACGACATTGGTTGCTGGTACCGACTACACGTTATCGGGTAACGTCGTAACAATCAAGAAGGAATACGTCGCAGCTCAACCTATTGGCTGGACGGATCTGACTTTCTCCTTCAGTGGGGGAGCCACCCAGACGCTTGCCATTTCAGTAATCGATAGTTCAACAACGATTACGCCGATTTCTGTTAACGATACCGATCCGGGCATTGTGTATACAGGCTCTTGGGGCTATAGCTACAATCGGGGACTCGGAGATTATCACGATGATGTTCATTATTCCGAGGCTAACAACGATTACTTCGAGTATGCTTTCACGGGAACGGGCATCGAATTGATTACGGAGAAAGATAATTCGCAGGGAGATATCGATATTTATGTAGATAACGTGTTCCAGCAAACGGTGGGTACATTTAATAATGGTCGGTTAGTCCAGCAAAGCGTATACAGTATCGCGGGACTGCCGGATGGCTCTCATACGATAAAAGTAGTGAAGAAATCAGGGTCCTATATGCTGTTGGATAAACTGAGCGTGACGCCATCAGCTGCGGGCAGCACAGTTACGGGAAGTGTGTATAGACAGGTGTCAGCACAATCGGTTCAAGTAGTACCAACGATTACGTCGATTCAGTTGACTCCGTCGGCAGCCTCAGAAATGACCGTACAAACGGCTCCCGCATCCCATGGCGCCACGGCCAGCATTAATGATACGAATGCTGCGATTCATTATTCCGGTTCATGGGGTTATAGCAACAATCGAGGACTCGGAGATTATCAGAACGATGTTCATTACACCGAGAATAACAATGATTATTTTGAATATGTTTTCAAGGGAACGGGCATCGAGTTGATCACAGAGAAAGATACTTCGCAGGGCGATATCGATATTTACGTTGACGATGTATTCAAGCAAACCGTGAGTACTTATCATTCTAGTCGATTAGCACAGCAAACGGTGTACAGCATTGCAGGATTGCCGAGTGGTTCTCATACGCTTAAAGTTGTGAAAAAATCGGGATCCTATATGCTGCTCGATAAATTAACGATAGTTGTAGGCGATCTGATGAGTCCGGATACAGGCAATTTTGACAAAATGATAACTGCACAGGCGGATGTGAGTACAACGTTGTCCCTAGGCGAGTATGTACTTGAACGAATCGACAATGGCCGAACTACCCTAGTACCAGGCACCGATTATACATTAGTAGGCAATACGTTGACGATCAAGAAGTCATACCTTGCAGCGCAGCCGGTCGGAACTACGAATCTGACATTTGTCTTCAGTGGGGATTATCAGAATGATGTGCATTTTACAGAAACGAACAACGATTATTTCACATACACCTTTAAAGGAACCGGAGTTGCTGTTATTACGGAAAAAGATGCTTCACAAGGTGAAATCGACGTATACGTGGATAATGTTTTCAAACAAACTGTTAACACGTATAATGCGACGCGGTTAGTTCAACAAACGGTGTACAGTATCGCCGATCTGTCCAACAGCTTGCATACGATCAAAGTCGTGAAAAAAACAGGCAGCTACATGCTGCTGGATAAACTAAGCTTTACGGTTGCGCAAGTCCCGTCAACTGCAGCCGTAACGACGACTGGGGTCTCTAAGGTCAAAAGTACAAGCGCAACGATTGCCGGGAATGTAACGGCTGATGGAGGTTCTGCTGTCACATCGCGAGGAATTGTGTATGCAACAGCACCTACTCCTACAATAACTGGTTCCGGATCAACCAAAGTTGCCATTGGTTCTGGATTAGGCGTGTTTAGCGGAAAAATAAAGAAATTGAAACCTAATACGACGTATTACGCCAGAACTTACGCGACCAACGCAGCTGGAACGAGCTATGGGGCTGAAGTTACTTTTAAAACAAGTAAGCAATCCGAGAATCAGAATGATCATGAAGACGATGACCAGAATGATCAATAACTATTCGAGTACTGCGGCGAGTAAATTTTCTGAGCGTTACACCATAGGCATCTGAGATATCGAGCCCTTCTAAGTTGTCAAGGGAGGGCTCGATATTTTTATTTGATAATCCCCAATCATACATGATATATTGAGTGTAAAAAATTGAGGGTGTCACATGGGTAATAAAATTAGTCGTGTTAATTTAACTGAAGAAATTTATCGGATTGTCAAAGAAGACATTTTAACTCATAAATTAAAATCCGGCGAAAAAATTAACATTGATCAATTAGCGCGCGCTTTAGAAGTAAGCAACATTCCGATTCGTGAAGCTCTCTCTAGATTGCAATCAGAAGGATATCTGAATGTTATTCCTTTTAAAGGAATGTTTGTGAATAAGATGAGTGTCAAAGAGTTGGACGAATTATTTGAAATTAGACTGCAGCTTGAACCGTTTGCTGTTGAAAAGGCTACGCTGCTTATTCCTGATGATATCTTAGAGCGGCTGCAAGAAACTATGAATTCTCTTCAAACCCAGCAATCACCGAGATCGACTAACGGTTTGGAGACAATTAAAGAAATGAACATGTCTTTACATGGTACTATTCTTGCCTATTGCGAAAATACCAACTTACAGAATTTGGTTTGGGGGTATATTGAACAGAATCAAAGATATTTAACCTACATCCAATTGAATTTGGATATTAATTCCACGAATGAGGAATGGGTGGAACATAATGCGGTCTTGCAGAAATTAAAGCAGCGAGATCCCAAAGGCGCATCCGACGCCATGTCTCAACATATTAGTAACTCCCGCAAAAGGACGAATGCTCACTTTATGGAAGCAGGAAGTAACTAGTCGAATTTTATCAGGGGGATTGCTTTAACGGTTGATTGCAGTACGTCTTTTGGATACTGAAAAAGAGGTATTGTAGCAATCCTCTACAATATTATCATACATGATATACGATAAAAAGGAGGGTTAAGATGACTCCAATCGAAGGAGAGGAATCGCAGTTGACTGGCGGTAAAAAAATCGTTTTTCTTGGGGACAGTATTACAGATGAAGGGACGTTTATTACTTATCTGGATACATATTTTGAGCAGCGTACGTCCGACATTCCTTTTACATTCATAAACCTAGGCATAAGCAGTGAGACAGCCTCTGGATTAACCGAGGCCGACCATCCATTTCCACGTCCCTATATCCATGATCGATTAGCTAGGGCGCTACAAGAAAGCAAACCGGATTGGGTTGTTGTGGGATACGGAATGAATGATGGCATCTATTCGCCATTTTTAATTGAACGATTTCAAGCTTATCAAAATGGTATTCTTACAGCCATTCGATTGATCCATCAGCACGGAGCAAAAGCCATCATCATGACGCCTCCGCCATTTGATCCCGAATCTATGGATGCTAATGTTCTTTTGCCCGATGGTCAAAAAGATTACAGCTATAAGGAGCCATATGCACGCTACAATGATGTCCTTAGACACTATGCTAATTGGCTGCTAACGCTGGATTCAATTGCTGATGAAGTCGTGAATATCTTCGACCCACTTCTTCAGCATAGAGAAAGTGAACGCGAAATGAACCCTGGCTATCGTTCGGGTGACGGTATTCATCCCAATTCAGATGGTCATTGGATAATGGCTAAAACGCTTTTAAGCCGTTTATTTCATATTACCTTGGAACAGGTGCCTGATTTCGTAGAACATCCCGATCAATCCCCAATATTTCAATTGATTTTGCAGCGTCAACGGTTATTAGGCTCAGCATGGAAAGAGCATGTAGGTCATACCAATCCTAATAAAAAGGAAGCTTTGCCGCTGGAATTAGCCTTTAGAAAAGGCGAAGAGATCACCATGCAAATCCGGATGATCGCCGCAAAGTCTTAAGTTACACTCCCGAAATTTTCATGATTCATTGATAAATTAGAAGGCTTCCGTATATCGTAAGCGGGATAATCGTGTAAGCGCGTTTTTCGCGCTTAATTCAGACAAAAAAGTACCATCAGGGTTTGAAACTTCCCTGACGGTACTTTTTTTGCCGTTATTTTATTGAACATCAGCGACAACGAATTTGTCGTTCACTTTTTTTGTTGTATACGCTGCACCGTCTTTGGTAGTGAACTTCACTTGATCCTTCGAATTCGAAGCGTCGAACGTAATATCTTCTTTTTTGGTAGCGAGAAGGTTCGAAGTAAAGAAAGACTTTTTGTTTGTTACGATAGCATTATCCGCTTTTTGATCGGTTAGGTAATGAGCAGTTAGTTTATCTACCATTGCAGTATCGAAGTAGCTGGAAAGAAATTTCACTGCTTTTTCTTTGCCGTCTGCAGCTTTAGGGTTGAGGATAAACGCGCCGTCACTGGATTTGGCTTCCGCAAAGAGGAAGTCCACTTTCTCTTGAGCGATTCTAGCAGCTATATAGCCTTTCATATTAACGGCATCTTGGCTTTCAGCAGTTGCTTGCGGAGAAGCTGCAACGTTCGTTGTAGCCGCAGGGCTCGGGGATGATTTCGGTTGGCTGGAAGAGCAAGCTGCTCCTGTCAACATCACGGATAGTAGAATGAGTCCTGCTGCTGTTTTTTTCAAAGTCATTGTCATGCACCTCTTCATTTCATCGTTCGGATAAGTCTGATTTTGTAAAATTATCCGAAATATATATTATTTTTAATCAGCAATATAAGAATATATACGAAATTGTGAGAAATTGCAAATTCTCCTTCTTGCAGGTTAGACCTATGTGAAAAATAGTCAATGGCTGAACATTGGAAGAGGTCAATATTTTACCCGAAAAAGTAAATTCATGAACTAGACGGTAAACACCTTATTCATTATAGTGGGTTTAAAGATAACTAACCTAAAAGAGGTGTTCACTTGAATAGTCGATTATTGTTGGAAGCGCTGCAGGCTGCGGAGGCGGATCACGCTTCCCTTTTTGAAGAAGTCAGAACGCGATCCGCGGATATACGCTCTGGTATGGACAATCCGCTGCTGGATGCCCACCAGAAAGAAATCCGGCAGTTGGCTGATCAATTTCTCATGCAGCCCATCGAGGCGTTGCCCTTCAGCGCATTTCGATTATTTCAATTAAATGGTTCGAGAAAAGAATTCGAGAAGGTCTACTTCGATCGCCGACGTCGGCTTGCTGCTTTAGCAATCGCTGCCCTAACGGAAGATGATGCAGCATTCATTCCTGCACTCGAGGACATAATTTGGGCCATATGCGATGAATACACATGGTGCTTGCCTGCACACCTGAACGTTCATGATCTCGAAGCGGAAAATGATGCGTCAAAGCATGTTGATTTGTTCGCTTCAGAGACAGCGCATGCATTGAGTGAGATTTGTCATTTGTTCAAGGATCGACTCGATCCACAAATTGTTAAACGCGCACGCCACGAGGTTATGCGAAGAGTACTGAATCCGTATATGCAGCTCAAGAGTGTGTTTGGGTGGGAAACAGCAACGAACAACTGGTCGGCTGTATGCGCAGGAAGTATCGGAATGGCTGCTATTTATATGATTCAGGATTCGAGAATCCTGATGCCATTGTTAAATCGTGTTTTTGAAGCGATGGCGTGTTTCCTTGAAGGGTTCACCGAAGAGGGGGCGTGTCTCGAAGGTCTCGGATACTGGTACTACGGTTTCGGTTATTACGTTTATTTTGCAGAGCTGCTGAAGCAGCGTACAGGTGGACAGGTCGATCTGCTTCTGGTTGAAAAGAAAGCAAAACGTATTGCGGAGTTCCCGCAATTCTGCTTTTTACAGGAGAATCATGTGGCGAATTTCTCCGATTGCGGGCGTACGAGCGGTATTCAGTCTGGCTTGTTCAGCCGGCTATGCCAAAGGATTGAACAACTCCGCATCCCGTCACTGACGCATCGCCTTAATTCAATTGATCACTGCGGCCGTTTCGCAACGGCAATTCGTGATCTGGCTTGGACGGACTATGCGCTGCTGGAAAAAAGAGAAGGGCTGCCGCTTCATTCAGAGTTCCTTCAAGAAGCCGAATGGATGGTGAGCCGGTGTCAGGTTGGCGGTAAACTTATTAGCTTTGCGGCCAAAGGCGGACATAATGCAGAGCCTCATAATCATAATGATATCGGACATTTTGTCTTGGTAGTGGACGGCGTCAGGTGGTGGGAGGATCTTGGTGCCGGTTTATATACAAGACAATATTTTGGCGATGAACGTTATTCGATTCTTTGCAACAGCTCGGCTGGGCATAGTGTTCCCATCATCAATGGCTGCTTTCAAAGCGAGGGAGAGCAGTATCGATCGCAGGTAGTGGAAGTGGGTATTCAAGAAGGTAGAGATCGATTCCTATTGGATCTGCGGCAAGCTTATGACGTACCGCAACTGCTCAAATTAGAGCGATTGTTCGATTTGGACAAGCAGCAGGGCAAGTTAACGATTTCTGACAGCTATGAATTCTCGGAATCTCCTACATCGATTACTGAGCGTTTCATTACCCTTTATCCGCCAGAAGTCGGTAGGGAAGGGGAGATCATTTTAAGAGCGAGTGAAGGTCGGAATCTTCGCCTACTATATGAAGCTCGGCGGTTGCATGCAACGATCCAGACTGCTGAACATCTTGATCATTCTGGCAATTCCGAGACCGTGTATCTCATTGATTTACAGAGTAGAGATTCAGCTAGGCAGCAGGTCATATCTGTTACGCTAGAGCCTGTGTTTTAATAAGTTAATGGATGTAATAGTAATGAGCATCGAAGCCGTACTCTTTTGCATGGTCGGCTATCCATTGGAGGACAGCGTAGAGCTCCTCGAGTGCTGTTGGATACTTGGCCTCAGGCGAAAGGCTATAATTGGGGAATACGACGGCTGCCTGAGCACCAACGGCAAGCTCGCGGACCAAGCGATCATGCGTATGTGCATTTCCGAAAACCCACCCAGCACCGTGGATATACAGGATAACAGGGAGTGTCGGCGGTGAATTCTTTGGTCGCAGAATTCTCACGGATACTTCACCGCTCGGGCCACCTGCGATTGTAAGATCTTGCATGTCGACAGTTTCTTTATGGACGGGCTCGGATTGCACCTTGTCAACAGTCTCGCGCCCTTTTCAACAATTGAACTAGTATACAGCAATAATTAAGTGTTATTATGAAAGGAAATAAGTAGAAAAAGGATGTGGATAAATTGGAAGCGCTATCTATGAGTTCCCTTCAAGCAGGTAATACGTCACATAACTATGAAGTTATTCCGAATTGGGCCAAAGTACCCGAGAATGTCACGCTAGGTTACACACACGGAATTGAAGTTGATCAAATGGATCGCTTTTATTTGTTCCATACCGGAACGCCTTCTGTTGTGGTATTTGACCGCAATGGGCAATATTTGAATGCATGGGGCGAAGAATTCGAGGGAGGTGCGCACGGCTTTTATCTTCACAAAGAAGCAGGTGGCGAATTCCTTTATGTGACCGATACGGACAAAGGGATTATGGTTAAAACAACATTAACCGGCGAACATTTGTTAACGATCGGGACGCCAGATCTACCTGAGATTTATGATGCTGAACGCAAATTTGTGCCTACGGATGTAGCTGTGGCGCCAAATGGCGATATTTATATTGCGGATGGTTATGGTCAAAGCTGGGTGCATCAATATAATGCACTTGGTGACTATATTCGCTCATGGGGAGGAAAAGGCTCTGAAGTTGGGCAATTCGCTTGTCCGCATGGTATTTCCGTTGATTTGCGACGCGGAGAACCGGAACTTTATGTTGCGGATCGAGGCAATCATCGGATCCAAGTATTTACTCTAGATGGGCAATTCAAACGCGCTTTTGACCATGATATGGATATGCCTTGCAGCTTCTATTTCTACAAGGATGAAATGTATTTTCCGGACTTATACAGCCGTGTAACGGTATTCGATAAACATGATAGATTAATTACGCACTTGGGTGAGGATCGTCAAGCTAAATCACAGGAGGGATGGCCTAATCTGGATAAAGCTTACTATCGCGCAAACAAATTCAGTTCTCCGCATGGCATCTGTGTCGATTCGCGTGGAGATGTGTATGTTGCCGAGTGGATTTCGGATGGGCGTTTGACCAAGCTGGCTCGCAGTTAATTGAAATCATTATGTTGCTTATCATGCAGGAACAAAGTCACTCTTCCGAGAGTGGCTTATTTTTGTGCTCTACGCAGCTAATTTTAACTTTACCTTAAGATACGCTAACTTTTTCTGAGTAAACGATAAGCTTGTTATCCAACATGTGCGTTATAGTTGATTTGTTGATAAGAGCTACATTTTGGAGGGATAACGTTGAGTAAATCAACCAAGGAAGAAGTCGAATTTTATAAGAAAAATGGTAGCTCGCCGAGAACCTTTCAGAAGTAGTTTGTGGAAAAAGTCCCTGTTTTGTAATCATACAAAACAGGGATTAGGGACAGCCAAGTCAAAAGCTGCTGCTGGATTGGATGCAGAAATGGTATCCACTTAGCGCTCAACCGTACATTTCATGTCGATTCCCGTATAGCCGCTCCTTCTGTAGCCAAATAGGTAAGGTTCACCCACTGTGAACCTTTTTTTGATATCTACCTGCCGTCCATCCCATGGTCCAATCACAGAAAAGCGCACCATACTACTTCTATCTGTATCCTAACCTCAACAATCACCTGGTATCACCAGATATCAGCGGAACGTAGAAGCCTTATTTTGCTCAAAACTGCGTATATCACGTTTTTGCGGAACGTGGAGCCTCTATTTCCCACTTTGGGGGTGTAAAAACCGGTAAAACAAAGAAATAGAGCCTCCTCGTTCCGCTTGCCAGCCCTGCGTCGGCATAATCACCGAAATAGCGCCACCTCGTTCCCCCTGAACCTCAAATTAGCAGCTTTTATGTCCGAAATCACTCCAAAGAATTTAGATTCGATCAGCTAGCTTATCAGTAACTGAACAGATTTCTATCTACCTGCCCCCGCATCAAACTTTTAACTATACCCTCCAATAACGGAGCACGTCCATATCATGGCCCAATCACAGGCAAGCCGTACCCTAGTTCCTCTATCTATATCCCAAACTCGACAAGCACTTGGTATCACCAGATGTTAGCGGAATATGAAGCCTTTATTTCCCGCTTCTGGAGCTCCCGAACAACGGCGTAAGCCGTGTTTTATACGCTCAGGTTTTCTTTTGAGATGGAAAGCAGTGACGGTATGTTTCTTTAGAAAAATAGGTTTACAAACCAAGTGTTTATGATTATAGTGAAACTATGGTGTTTCCCTTGGTAAACTCTTTGTCCTATTGGAAACAAAAATTTTTTTGCATAAAATGTTTCCCTAATACAAAAAAATTGTAAACAAGCAATATTAAATAGGAGGGTATAAATGATGTTCCGTAAACCAGTTGATAAGGTATCAAGACGTAATCTTTTGAAAATGGGAACCGCTGGTGCTTTTGCTGTCATTGGCAGTGCTTTATTGAATCCATTTGGTAAAACAACATTAGCTGCGGATAAGCATAGCGTTCATAATGCTATGAAAGAACAATTGCATGATGGTATGAAGCATGGTTATGTTCCGAGTACAGAAGTGACCGAAGGTTTTAAAGCAGCACAGAAAGCACTGACAGCATTTGATTATGGAAAGGTAAGTAAGCTTCCTGACGGAAGAACGTTACGGGAGTACGAAATTACATCCTATGAAACTAACGTTGAGATCGCAAAAGGGATCAAGTTTCCCGGTTGGACATTCAACGGCACGATTCCAGGACCCACTATTCGTTGTACAGAAGGAGATGTCCTCCGGGTTCATTTTACCAATGCAACGAGCCATCCTCATTCGATCCATTTTCATGGCATGCATCCTACCAACATGGACGGACTGGAAGCAATTAAGGCAGGTGGAACTTTTACATACGAGTTTGAGGCGAAGCCTGCTGGTATGCATGTCTACCATTGTCACGTTGCTCCTCTCGCCAGACATATTCATAAAGGACTTTATGGTAACTTCATCATTGATCCGAAGAAACCAAGGGCTGCTGCCAAAGAATTCAATATGCTGATGAACGGCTATGATCTTGACCTAGATGGCGAAAATGAAGTCTACACGGTGAATGGGTACGCATTTGCCTATCAGCAAGAACCAATTAAGGTGAAAGCTGGGGAACTCGTACGTATTTATCTCAGCAATCTGACTGAATTTGATCCCATTAATTCTTTTCACCTTCATGCGAACTTTTTCAACTATTATGCAACTGGTGCAGATCCAGAAGCGCGACCTCATTTTACAGACACGATTATGCAATGTCAGGGAGAACGAGGCCTATTAGAAATTGTATTCCCAGTACCTGGGCGATACATGTTTCATGCGCATCAAAGTGAATTTGCTGAGCTCGGTTGGATGGGCTTCTTCATAGCTGAATAGAGAGGAGGAGTGAGCGTACGATGAATACTAATGTTCAAACTGAAAATAAGGTTCCAACAAACAAATTGAAAGCTGTCTTATGGGGAATTCTCCCTCTGATTTTGCTAATTGCCATTATCACTGCCATAGCAAAAGTAGGAACAGGAATCGAAAATGAGCCTGCTGCTCCTATTGAAGTTCTGAATGTGGAGAAAATAACGCTTAACGATGAAGGAATTGAGCTTAAGGTGCTTAATTCGGGACCAGAGGAAGTAACGATCGCCCAAGTCGTTGTGGATGGAGCCTTTTGGAATGCGGAATTCTTACCAAGTGATACCTTGCAAAGATTTGAACAGGGCACTGTCAATATCCCTTACCCTTGGGTTCAAGGAGATCCACATGAAGTTAAACTCATCACCTCAAATGGATTGATTTTCACTGGGGAAGTTGCTGCCGCAGCCGCAACACCTGAACCCAATGGCAAACTTTTTTGGCAATATGCCTTAATAGGATTTTACGTAGGAATTGTTCCTATTGGGTTAGGACTCATGTGGTATCCATTTTTACGTAGATTTTCAGTTAGAGGGATGCATGCTATTCTCGCATTGACGATTGGGCTTTTGTTTTTTCTTGTGATAGATACCTTTGAAGAAGGGTTTGAAATGGCTTCAGAAGCTCCAGGTGTATTTCAAGGTACTGGATTGGTGTGGTTTGGTGCACTGCTCAGTTGTCTCTTCCTAATTGCGGTAGATCAGTCGAATGAACGCAAGCTAAATAGCAGCTCTTTGGAAGGAAGAAGGGTATCGGGCAAAATCGCCACCGGTATTGGTCTTCATAATTTTGGTGAAGGGCTTGCCATTGGATCCGCTTTTGCGGTCGGAGAAGCAGCATTAGGAACTTTCTTAATCATCGGGTTTACGCTTCACAACATCACGGAAGGTGTCGGAATCGCGGCCCCACTGCTTAAAGATCGTCCGAACTGGAAGACTTTTGTCATCTTAGCGTTGATCGCGGGTGGACCCGCCATTATTGGCACATGGGTAGGCGGATTTATTTTTAACGATACTTTAGCCGCGCTTTTCTTCGGTATAGGCGCTGGCGCCATTCTACAGGTTATTTATGTCATATCCAAAATGATTCTTAAAGAATCCGATAAAAGAAATCTTTCCCCTGTTTCATGGCTTAATTTTGGAGGGCTAACTGCTGGAATTCTTATTATGTATGTGACGGCTCTCATGGTTAAATTTTAGTGAATAGAAGACCAATCCACATTTTGCGGGTTGGTCTTTTTAACGCCCCTGAATAACAACAATATATGCTGTCATTTCTGCATAACCGGTTAACAATTTACAAATAATACCGTTGTTTACCTGATAAGGAGGGTATAAAAAGCAATGAATATACAAGTTCGAAGCAAGCTGGGGATCACGCTGTTGATCGGTCTTTTGGTAACACTAGCTTTCACGGGATGTTCGAAAGATGAAACGATCAAAGTCGGTATTGAGAAAAACAACCGTCCCTTTACGTATACAGAGGGGGAAGAGAAGAAAGGCTTCGAAGTGGAATTATGGCAAGCCATTGCGAAAAAGGCGAAAATAAACTATGAATGGGTAGATATGGAATACGGTGAGTTGAACAAAAGTGTAAAATCGGGTGATGTGGATCTGGCAATCGCCGGAATGACCATCACGAATGCCCGCAAGAACAAATTAGATTATTCAGATCCGTATTTTGAATCGGGAGAAGCGATACTTACCGCATCAGATAACGAGACGATCAACAGCCAAGATGACTTGGCCCAGAAAGTGGTGGCAACAAGGAACGGATCCACTGCTTATCAATTTGCAAGTGAAATTCAAGGGATCAAAATAAGAAGCTATGCGGATATCTCCGACGCCTACGATGATTTGAAAAATAAAAACGTTGATGCCGTGATTTTTGAAGAGCACAGCATTCAAGATTATGTGCAAAACTCAGCAGATGGAAAATTTAAAAAAGTAGGGGAAGTATTCAACAAAGATAGCTACGCAATCGTTGCTAAAAAGCGGAACATGTACATGGGAAAGATCAATAAGGCCATTCTAGCAGTCTCCAAAGATGGAACCTATGAAGCTCTATATACAAAGTGGTTCGGAAGTAAACCAGAAAAAACGCCAAAAGAGCTTAGACACGAGATGGAAAAGGATATTGAACACGAATAATCATAAGTGCTTCGTAAAGGTTGAAGCGCTATGGTGGTTAAACAAACACCGAAGGAAGAAAAGGAGTTGCTCACTATCGTTCGATAATGGGCAACCCCTTGCTCATGCTTTAGTTCCGTTATTTTTTATCCGTATATTCTATGACTTCACTAGCTCTTGATACCCATAGAATCATAAAAACAAGTGATAATATAACAAATACCGGTGGAGCATATTGGATTAGCATGTTTTCCATAAGTTTAGTCACCCTTCTTTATCAATTTACCTTGCACATAATCAGCATCAAATAGAAATAGACGCATAAGCAGAAACAGAGAGGGGATTAGAATAACAAGCCCTGCAAGAAAGGCAATGACTAGCGCAGTTCCCATTGCTTGGTTAGTAAAATTTTCGTGAATGGAAATGTACGGAAATAAAAGATACGGTAAATGGGCCTTACCATAACCAAAGAAAGCAAAAGCAAATTGTAAAAGTACCAAAATGAACGCTAGACCTAGCTTGATTTGTTTCCAAAGGAAGTAGACGGCTACTAAAAAGCAGAGAAAGGATGCTCCGAACATCCAGCCAAGGTTAAGCATGTTGCGGAAATGTTCAGGGTTTTGCTGGTTTATAGTGAAAAAAACAAGCAGACTTGCTAGAATAGTAGGCCCGCTCCAGACAAGAGCATAGCCTCGTAAAATGCCAAAAGCGGGATAGTCTTTTGCTCTATAGGCATAGAAGGAAAGGAACATGGACGAAATATAGAGAACGCTGACTAGGGATAGTAAAATGACCGACCAAGTATAAGGGCTCCCAAGCAGCTTACTCCAATCTAGCAAAATCGTTCCGTTCTGTTCCACGATGATTCCACCCTCAGAAATGGTTAGCACCGTAGAAAGGGTTGAAGGGATGAGTAGGCCCGTTGCTCCATAGAGCAGCATGTACCACTTGTTATCTTTGGAACCATAATTGCTGAAAGCGTAGTATGCGCCTCGAATGGCTAGCAATATGATAGCCATACTACCTGGTACAAGTAGCGCGGTCCCATAATAACGTGCAGTTTCAGGGAAGAAACCGATCATACCGATGTAGAAGAAAACTAAGAATACATTGGTAACTTCCCAGACGGGAGACAAATATCGATCAATAATCTTATGAATGATATGTTTTTTCATCGTGATAACCGAATAGTAACTGAAGAAACCTGCACCAAAGTCAATGGATGCTACAATTAAATAGCCGTATAAAAAAATCCACAAAACCGTAATTCCAACAAGTTCTAGACTCATTCTGGGGTCCTCCCCCCGAAAATACCAAGTGCAATCAGTTCATCTGCAACATCGTTTTTTCTAAAAAGTTTGGATAATACTTTTACAGCAGTCAGTGCTAAAACGAGATAAAGTAAACAGAACAGCAGTAACATCGTATCCACGTCTTGTGAAGTTGTAGCGGCATCTGCTACCTTCATATAACCACGCAGAATCCAAGGTTGGCGACCAACCTCCGCGTAAAACCATCCACATTGGATGCCTAACATAGAAAGAGGACCACACACTACGATAATCGCTAGAAGCCATCTCGGATAAGGTTTACGGGATTTTTTGCGTGCATACCACATATGGCAAATGGCAACGACTATCACAAACATCCCTATAGCAACCATGGCATCAAAGAAATAATGTACATATAAAGGAGGTCGGAGATCCTTCGGAATCTCATTCAGCCCTTTGACCTCGGTTCCGGGAGTTCCACCTGCCAAGATACTAAGTGCATATGGAATTTTCAACGCATATTTAACCTCATTATTTTCAGTCAAAATGCCACCCAGTACGAGCGGTGCATTCGATGTCGTTTCAAAATGCCACTCGGCTGCGGCAAGTTTTTCGGGCTGAGTATGAGCTAGAAATTTGGCAGATAGATCACCGATCATTGCCGTAGTAATGGCGAACACGAGACCGGCAGTCACGGTCAGTTTTAAAGCTTTCTTAGCATATAAAGTGTCCCCTTTTTTCCTGAGAAGGGAGTAAGCCGCTGCAGCTGCCAAGATAAACGCGCTGGTCATGTAGGAAGAGGAAAGTACATGTGCCACCTTGGTCGGCATGGAAGGATTAAACATAGCTAGAATCGGCTGTACATTCGTAATCAAGCCATCTTTTAGCGTGAAGCCTTGCGGCGTATTCATGAAAGCATTCACAGTCGTAATAAAAAATGCGGAAGCAGACGAACCAATGACAACAGGCACGAGTAATAACAAATGATGTTTAGGTTTTAAACGTTCCCATGTATATAAATAAATCCCTAAGAAGATAGCCTCGATGAAAAAGGCGAAAGTTTCCAGAAACAACGGAAGCGCAATGGCTTGCCCGGCAATCTCCATGAATTTCGGCCACAACAGGCTGAGCTGAAGCCCGATAGCCGTACCCGTAACCACCCCAATAGCAACGGTGATAACGAATCCGCGAGCCCATCTTCGTGCCAGCAAGGCATAGTAGGGATCTTTGCGTTTGATGCTGGCTAACTCAGCTAACATAATCATGACTGGAACACCAACGCCGATGGTAGCGAAAATAATATGAAATGCCAGTGTGGTCTCAGTGAGCATGCGACTATAAAATACGGAATCGTAGGTAGGCATATGGACTCATCTCCCTTGGTAACTTTCATGTTCAAAAAAACTTGCGAATAAAAGAGAGCAACATGACAAAAGCAACAACGAACATCAGGTACATCAATCGTTTTTCATGTTTTCGAGCTTGATTCAAGGGGTATCACCTTCTGTTTTCAATTTGATTTGTTATATATTTCTATCTTACTTCATGTATGTGATTTTTTTCACATAAGATGTGAATAGGGTTTGAACAATGTATTACAACTTTATTAACTCACTTACTGATCAGGGAAAATAAAGATTGAAGAACTTCCAAACCGCCTGCTACGATCGAGTGGGATTATTAAAAGCGCCTCTGATAAAGATAAGGAGGCGCTTCTTGAAATTACAAATGGCTTACATGGACCTGAAAATTCACTTTTAGCTTTGGATAATATTCTTCTCTCCAGTTTTTTAATTCCTGATATGGAATCTGATTACGGAAATGTTGGCCAAACCCAAAAATATCTGATTTGTTTTCTTGGGCTTGTTCGAATATCTTGTTAAACCGCTTTTCGATCTGCTTTTCGAGTTCTTCTTGGATCTGTTTATCCGTCACGCCCTCTTTTCTTTCCATAACATGTATCTTTAATTTCAAATCGCATGACACTAACGGTTCATCCTTTTTCATTGACGACTTGATGTGCAATGAGCTGTTTTTTACGATCATGTCGGCAGAACCCAGGCTCTCAATCTCGCCTGTTACATTGCGGTGATGAAACAAATTAACTAGCAGATTTTCCTTTGAGTTGATCCGTCCCACCATTTTCTCTTTTTTGAAAAAAGCGGAGCCTTCGAAGCGTAATACTGTTTCTTTGCCGGAAATGACGATCGGAACGTTTATATCCTTCGTATAGGAATATAAACTTCCATAAAATTCCATAATGCGGGTACTCGAAACCTCTGGTGCCCACTCCCCTTTATTAAAAAATTCATGGATAGAGGTAATTTGAGCACCTGTTACTTTGTCAATATTCGACAGCATTTTCTCAATACCCTCATCTGTAATGGCAACCAACGCTTTGGACGGCAGTTGCTCCATCTCCATTAAAAGTCGAAAAAGTTTACCCATTTCCTCTTCGTTCTCTGCCAAGTTGTTTTCGATAAGAATGAATTGTACTTGTGTGTAATCGAGGGCATCATCAGAGTTTGTCTGCATTTGTTGCAGAATATTGAAAATTGAATTGCCTTTCCCCGTTACTATTCTTGATGTTGTTTTACCTTTTTGCGTTACGGGAATATACAGTGTCACTCTGTATTCATCATCGTTTCCCTTGGCAATGCCGATGAGTAAAGGAGGGGTACGTAAATTGATTTCTTTAACATCCCAACAACCACATAGAAGGGTTAAAGCCGTAAGTACAATGAAAAGTTTGAATCGATTATTTCTTTTCATAACTCGCCATCCTTAGATTACCTAAGACTCCATAGATAAAAATGGTAAATGTAATGATGACGATAAACAAAGCGTGAGCATTTGTACTCAACACCAAAAGTTTTTCAACCATGTCCCGGTTTGGGACATATACTCCCATAAGAAATGCGATTAGAGCCAAAGCAATGATCCAATAATAAGATTTGGTTCTTTGCCAATTGAACGTTTTCTGCATAATTTGTCCGGTCATCCATAGTATTACGGCATTCAAGAAGATCGTGAATCCGATTAATGAGATGCCGAAGAACACCGTTTGCCGACTGAATATAAACCATCTCAAGTCAACGATATTCACCGCCTCTTCTACCGGATAACGAAACGTGACAAGCGTTTCTTGTCCAAATACGAAAATCGGAAGATAAATTATGAGGAGAATGAGCAACGTCACATAGGTACATACCATAAACAGTTGACCGTATTTCATATTGTTTTCGGAAGGCACGAAGCCTATAAATAATAACGCTGAAAAACCCGATAGATAGTAAAACTTTGTGTTCAATAAAAATTTTGGAGATGTAGGCAAAACGGGTGAAGCATTATGTACATCAAAATTGATGATTACAGTAAATGCTATGAACAATACCAATGAATTAACGATAATGAATACAATGACAGAAGCACGCATCATCGTTTCCAACCCTTTTACTGCTGCAAAAGCAGCTAGGAAAACGAAAACAGCCAGAACCGCCCAAGAAGGAGTCCGATTCAAAAAAATTGCTATAGTTGCATCGCTGTGGGCGCGAAGGCCGAATCCAACCATTGCTGTGAGAACAAATGCCAAAGGGACAAGCACGATGCATGCAGCCCACTTTCCCATTTGCCTAAATATATCGATCACATCCTTTTTCGGAAAATAATCCAACCCTTTTTTGTAGATCAGCGTAAATACCATTTGCAGCAATCCTGTACAAAGAATCACTACCCAATGACCACCTACCGTGATCGAATTTATGATTTTGGGATACTGCAAAAAAACGAAGCCCCCACTCATGACACAAACCAACATTCCAAGTTGTACCCTATGGTTCACTTGGCATCCCCCTTTTCCGTTATCCGAAATGCCATATACGGAATATCGCATGTCTTAAAACTTGCCAGAATTATGCATACAAATAATAATCCGGTACATATACCCAGTATGCCGAAAACGGATGCCGAAATTAAAATAAAGTATTTTAGCGTACGAATGTACAACGAGTTTTGAACTCCAACGATTGCTGAACCTGAAATCAACATTGCGGTGATGACAATGACCAATAAATTACTGACCAATTTCGCTTCCACGACCCCTTGGCCTAGTATGACTCCTCCAACCATCGTAACGGTCGGTCCTACGGTTTTGGGGAGTCTGATAATCGCTTCAGTCACTAAATCAACTAATACGACCATAGCAAGGGTTTCAAATAAGGGTGCTAGCGGAATGCCTTCTCTGCTTTCTGCGACAAACAAGGCGAGGTCTATTTTCAATATTTCAGGATTGACTGACGTTATGGCAATATATAAAGCGGGAAGGATGAGATTGCACAATATCCCCAATCCCCTGAGGGTTCGAATCAAATATGTGAAACTGACATGGAAATTGCGATCGTTTGCAGTGGACAACATATCCCAGAACAGATGCGGAAGAACAAAAGCGTAGGGAGTATTGTCCAAAAAGAGAACGACTCTGTTCCGTTTTAACGAATAGACGGCTTGTAGCGGAAGTTCAGTTATGGAGAAATGACTGACAGGTACAAATTTGTGGGCACCAAAAAGAATATTCAGGTCATTTATCGTTTCAATATCTGAGTGAGCTTGTTTCAACTTCTGGTCTATTTTTTCAATAAGTTCATCCGGAGCTTTTCCTTTAAGATAAAGCATGGAAATCCTTCGCTTTGGCAGCTCTCCGACTTGATATGAGCTATGGATCAGACGCTCAGTGCCCAGTCTCATTCGGATCAGTCCTATGTTAATATCAATATCCTCTCCAAAGGCGTCCAAAGGACCTTGAACAGGGCTTTCATTTTTGGGCTCTTCAATGCTTCTCCTCAGATTTTGGGGGACGGGTTCCACAATGGCGTTACGTTGATCATCTCCTGTTAAGATGACCAATTTGCCTTCTAGAACGGCCCTTATGATTTGTTTAGCATCAACATCATGCTGATCACTGAGGTTCGTAAATAGTTCATCAACGGAACCAGATAATTCCGCCATTTGCCGAACGTATAAATTGGACTTGGAAAAATTGATGAGCGAATTAAATCCTATAAGAAAAATCGCCGTATGATCAAATTGCTCTTCGTGAATGAAAAAATCATCATGCTCGGCGAATGTGGATTTCATTTCCTGAACGAAATTGCCCATGAAACCATGCCCCTTCAAGTAACGTGTAGCCCTATTGTTTCCAGCAAATGGAATGATTATGCAGGTTCAAGCCGTCTACCAACTCACAACCGCTATCATTGTAAAAAGGACGGTGAGCCACACCGTCCCTGCACAATATTCCAAGCTGTAAAATCGGAGGGATACCGGGGGAGAACATTATGAATCCAGTGTAATGGGCAGGCAATTTCAAAGGGGAAAAGTAAAGGATAAGCATTTTTATATTAGGGACAACCCTGAGGCTATTAGCTGGTTTAGCGTAATCGCATCTCCTAGTGTAAAATAAGGTTATGTAAGTTTCTATATTCCGTAGCAATTCGATGAAATGATAGGAGTAAACTAAAGATGTACCCAACGTTGGAAGCATGTGTAAACGACCTTGAACGGAATGGCCATCTCGTCCGGATCCGGGAAGAAGTGGACCCCGAATTGGAAATCGCTGCAATTCACCTGCGTGTGTTCAATGCCGGAGGTCCGGCCCTCTTGTTCGAGAATCTGAAAGGAACTAGATACAGAGCGGTTTCAAACCTGTTCGGCTCACTGGAGCGAAGTAAGTTTATTTTTAGGCAGACCTGGAAATCAACACAGAGCGTCATCGCTCTGCGCAACGATCCAATGAGGGCGTTGAGGCAGCCAATTCGGCATGTTAGTGCGGCGATAGCTGCAACAAAGGCACTGCCGCTTCAGCATGGAGGTAGTGTTTCCGGCTTTAAGGAAGTAGCGATAACCGATCTTCCATTGATTAAGCACTGGCCAATGGATGGAGGGGCTTTCGTCACGCTGCCGCAAGTTTATACCGAAGACCCCGATAATCCTGGGATTATGAACGCGAACTTGGGGATGTACCGGATACAACTGACTGGTAATGACTATGCGACGAATAAGGAAATCGGCCTGCATTACCAAATTCACCGCGGCATTGGCGTTCACCAGCATAAAGCGAACCGTAAGGGAGAACCGCTTAAAGTAAGCATCTTTGTTGGCGGACCACCAGCCCATTCCCTGTCGGCCATCATGCCGCTCCCGGAAGGTTTAAGCGAGCTGACATTCGCAGGTCTGCTTGCAGGCCGCCGCTTCCGATACGGTTATTCGGATGGATTTTGCATCAGTCACGACGCCGACTTCGTCATTACGGGAGAGATTCATCCCGGCGAGACGAAAGCTGAAGGACCCTTCGGTGACCATCTCGGCTACTACAGCTTGGTCCATCCGTTTCCATTGATGCGCGTCAAAAAGGTGTATGCAAAGCAGAACGCGATCTGGCCGTTTACTGTCGTCGGCAGGCCCCCCCAGGAGGACACTGCGTTTGGGGCGCTCATTCACGAATTAACCGGCGATGCTGTAAAACAGGAGGTGCCGGGTGTGAAGGAGGTTCACGCCGTCGATGTCGCGGGCGTTCACCCACTGTTGTTCGCGATCGGCACCGAACGCTACACCCCTTACACCAAGGTGCAGCAGCCGTCCGAACTGCTTACGATTGCGAACCGGATTCTCGGGACGGGACAACTCAGTCTTGCTAAATATTTGTTTATCACGGCTGAAGAAAGACAGCCGCTCAGCACATATCAGGAAGCGGAATTTCTAGCGTACGTACTAGAGCGGATCGACCTCAGGCGCGATCTTCATTTCCAAACAAACACGACAATCGATACGTTGGATTATTCTGGTAGTGGTCTAAACCAGGGAAGCAAAGTCGTATTCGCTGCCTGCGGAGACAAGAAGCGTGAGCTATGTAACAACTTGCCAGAGCAGCTTCGGGGACTGCGGGATTACGGCAACCCGTTGCTCGTTCTGCCGGGCGTCGTCGCACTGGAGGGACCGTCATTCAGTAATTACGCGGATGCCAATCAGCAACTTCGCGAACTAACGGAAGCGATAGGCGCGCGCGGGCCAATGCCGGAATGCCCGCTGATTGTACTTTGTGACGACAGTTCCTTTGTCGGCGCGTCGTTAGCCAACTTCCTGTGGATTACCTTTACCCGGAGCAATCCGTCCCATGATATTTACGGGGTGAATGACGGGTTCGTGTTCAAGCATTGGGGTTGCGACAACGTCATTATCGACGCTCGGACGAAACCACATCACGCCCCACCGCTTGTCTCCGATCCGGCGATTGAAAAGAGAATCAACCGGCTGTTTGCCACCGGTGGCAGCTTGAATGGCGTGCTGTAACGAAGCAAAGCGAACGCAGTGAGAGATTGCGAAAGAGCTGGGGATTTCGCGGAGTAATGTTTCAAGGATAGAAAAAACAACCACACAAGCCTGCTTAGATAATGAATAGACGACCCCCTCATCCCAAAAAATGGCATGAAGGTCGTTTTTTTATTTCGTGCCTCTTATGTAAAGAAAATAAACCGTGATATTTATTAATGCAGTCAGCCATTGAAGTGGATAAAATGATTATCTTGTGTAAAATATATCCATGATCAAAATTTGTCAAGGGAGTTGTAAATATGCAAACCAAAGAAACGCTATATGATAAATTAGGTGGGGAAGAGGTAATCTCCAAAGTGGTCGATTACTTTTACACGCTAGTTTTAGCAGATAAGACGGTTGAAAAGTTTTTCCTTGACACGGACATGGAGAAACAACGAAAGCATCAGACCAAGTTTATTAGTTTCGCATTAGGTGGTCCTAACCAATATTCAGGATCATCGATGGCTAAAGCACATGAGGGTATGAATATTCAACCAGAACATTTTTCTGCCATTGTTAAGCATCTTCATGATGCGCTCGCTCATTTTCAAGTTAGTGAATCTGATATCTCAGAAGCCTTAAGTCATGTTGCGCCATTAAAAGATGATATTCTGTATAAATGAAAAATAGGGAACAGGTGCTAAATGTCCTGTTCCTTTTTGCTGGGAAGCAAAAAGGAAAAAACAAAAGAAGAAGCCACAGTTTCCGCAAGTAACTGCCTTCTGTCAGAGGATGAACAACCTGCATTTTATACACGATAATGCAGACAATAGATAGAATTATAGGGGATGACCTGCAAAAGTTACATCTAAACCGATCGTTTTATTCACTGTTGGCGATTTTCGAGCAAATGAGATGCAGGTTTTACAGGTAAGCACCTTGAAAACGGCAAATTATTTAAAATAAGATGTACTTTTTGCAGGTCCGGGCTGGACCGAAAAGATACAACTTGATGTTGCATGGGATTTTGATCGGATGGATTCAGGAGATGCCACAGGTCCCTCAGAGTCAGCTGAGGTTTCACACCAATGGAAAATTTTTGATAAAACCTATTTTGAGATATAAACAATTATATGTTTGGGGTTTTGGGCTAAGCGAAGATTACACCTTCTATGATTTTTAGCTTGATATTGTAAAAAGGTCTAAAATGTTGTACGTTCTGCAACTTCAACGAACTAAATGGCCATTTGGCACATGAATTGTTGCAGTATTTACATCATTGGTAATCGCTGCAGCCTATTTGCCTTAACCCCGTTGTGATGAGGCACACGGAATGAATCAAAGCCTTCCTTTTAAGGCTCCAATCATATCGGTACACTAAGGGGCTGAGCGGATAAAATGTGAACAAAAGATGTCCCACTTAGCCATAAGAGGCAGTGGGACATCTTTTGTTTTGGTATCTTAATAGGCTAAAGCGAATAGACCATGAATGTGGGACAGATAGCGAACGTTGCTCGCTTCTTTCATAAGCGAAGCCGGTAAGCCTTTTAGCTTCGTGTTATTTCCGCCGATAGTGCCTATGCCGTCTTTACGGCCCAAGCTGCCGAGTGTTCCGGAGAATACCGGTATGAACTTATCCATGACGCCGCCTTTGAGCTGAACGGACAGGTTGTAACCGACGGTTTCACCCATCTGCCAAGCAAGCTGAGCAGTAGGAGGGTAAGGTCTTTCACTGCCTTCAGGGAATACAACCGCGCAATCGCCTGCAAGGAAGATATCGGAGTGGGATGTGGATTGCAGCGTCGGTGTCACGGTAGCACGGCCACGATCTTCAGCGATTCCGCAGCTTGCAACAACGTGGTTGCCTTTGACGCCGCCAGTCCAAATAATCGTGTTCGACTCGATGGTTTGACCGCTTTTAAGCGATACCGAATTTTTCGTTGCTTCTGTAATCGCGACACCTGTCAGGAAAGTAACGCCGCGTTTCTCAAGGCTCGTTACCGCGCGCTCAATCAGTACTGGAGGGAATACCGGAAGGATGGCTGGGCCCGCTTCAACGCAATAGATCGAAATATCGCTAAAATCGATGCCTTTGCTGCGGCAAACTTCAGGCAGCTTATCAGCGAATTCGCCAACAAGCTCAACGCCTGTTAAACCGCCGCCGCCAACTACGATGTTTGCATCTGCTTTATTGCCGGTAGCCTTATAAGCGTCTAGACGAGCTTCAACATGTTCGCGAATACGGTTAGCATCAGCTGCAGATTTGAGAATAAGACTGTTCTCTTCCAGACCTGGAATGCCGAAGTAATTAGTTTCGCTACCTAACGCAACGACCAGCGCATCGTACGTATGTAAGGCGCCGCTGCTTGTAAGGACTTGCTTCTCATTTGGCTTAATTTCCTTAATGGTGTCGACAACGATATTCACAGCTTTGTCGCCTAGCAGTTTTTGAAGCGGAAGCGCAACAGCTTGTTCTTTGATAGTACCACCAGCCAAACGATGCAATTCCGTAATAATTTGGTGTGTTGGAAAGCGGTTGATGATCGTAATATTGGCTTCTGCAGCCGTCAAATGTTTACGTGCTGTCAATGCGGTTAGTAGACCGCCGTAACCGCCACCAAGAATAAGTATTTGTTTAGCCATCGTTATCATCCCTTGTCCGTATTAATTTTTGCGCTCAGAGAGTACGTTCAAGAATGCTTGAGCAAAACGAAGTGTCTTCTGCACTTCAGGATCTTTCAGCATTTTTAGCATCCCGAAAAGACCGATGGTTGTTCCTGCCTCAGCCTGTGAGCGTTCGCCAGCCTCAATCGCTGCCGATGCAATGTCTTTTGCCTTTTCTTGCACAGGTTTGACGAATTCCCCAATACCTTGGGCAAAATCGTTGATCAGAACTTTGTCTGTGGCAATGCTTTGCGCGAAATCGTAGGCTTTGGTTAAGACAGTCACCATTTCAGCTAATTTAGGCAGGTTATCGACCAATACAGTCAGAGATTGCTGCACCTCAGGCTTCAATAATTGGTCAAGTACGTCTAACGTTTTTGGTTCCGCAGCAAGCGTTGCTGCTACTTCTTGAACAGCAGATGTCTGTGACATATGAAAAATCCTCCTTTGCGTTGAAAAAAATCGGGTACTGTCACAATGTGTACGAAACGGTAACTTCGTTTTCGAAAAAATGATTGTAACATTTTTCACATAACAAAATATCAATCAACATCGACACAATTGGATTAAACCGTATTTAAATATTTTACACCTTTTTGCGATAAATATTAAAATGAAAATATTTCAATTTCGTGAACATGATAGGTCCGGCATACTTTTTTGTAAATAAGGAAGAGTAGTGAGAAAGCTTTCTATTTCATTAATCGCCGTAATAGCAACATTTGCAGTGGATAAGTCTAAACAAAACCAAAATGAAGGCGATCAATATACAATGAAAATGAAGATATAACGAACTTAAAAATTTACCGCGCGCATTCTGTTTCTTTCTAAAAAAAAATTGAAAATAATTGAAATATCACTTGATATAGGGTATGGGGGTATGGTATATTCTGAATGTGAGGAGGAAATGCAATGGAACAACATGATAACCAAGAAATAAATGAGAACAGTTGTCATTCGGGCAGTGATCGAAAAAGTCATCATTCTGATAAAACAAAAAACAATTTGATTTCTAGGCTTAATCGCATCGAAGGACAAATTCGCGGTGTGAAAGGTCTTATTGAGAAGGATACGTATTGCGACGATGTGTTAAATCAAATTGCCGCGGTTCAATCCGCTTTAAACGGGGTTGGGAAACTGCTTCTCGAACATCATCTAAACAGCTGTGTGATCGAACGCATTCAAGAAGGCGATAATGAGGTTATTAAAGAACTCATGGTTACCATGAATAAATTAATGAAATAATAAGGGAGAGATTTGATATGCAAACAGTTACACTTAAAGTTGAAGGTATGTCCTGCGGGCATTGCGTGAATTCCGTTGAGGGCGCAGTCAAGAAACTTGGTGCTTCCGGCAAAGTTGATTTGAGTGGTGGCTCCGTTACTGTAGATTTCGATGAGTCTAAAGTTTCTTTGGACGCTATTAAAGAAGCGATTGAAGAACAAGGTTATGACGTTGCGAAATAAAGATAATGAGCCGCTTCATGCGGCTCCATGTAACACTTATTTTTTTTTAAAAAAATATACCCCTTGGGGGTATTTAGAGGCTGGAGGGACTGCAATGGCAAAACCATTAGAGCAGCAACAAGCGAGTCTGCAAATTGCGGGAATGACTTGTGCGGCATGCGCGAACCGAATAGAAAAAGGCTTGAAGAAATTAGAAGGTGTTGCAGAAGCTAACGTGAATTTTGCACTTGAGAAAGCTTCAGTAACGTATAATCCGAATCAAATCAGTGTATCGGCCATGGAAGAGAAAATACTGGATCTGGGTTACAGCACGGTAAAGGAAACAGTCGATTTTAATATCGTTGGTATGACCTGCGCCGCGTGCTCGACTCGTATTGAGAAAGGGTTAAATAAAATGCCAGGTGTTAGCAAAGCTACTGTTAACCTTGCATTAGAAACTGCTCATGTTGAGTTTAGCGCAGCCGAAGTTTCGATAAGCGATATGGTTAACAAAGTTGATCAACTCGGATATAAAGCCATACGTAAAGAGGAAGTGGCTGCTAAAGGCGATTATAAGCAAAAGGAGATACGGCACAAGAAAATACAGCTAGCTGTATCGGCAATTCTTTCGCTGCCGCTTCTGTGGGCCATGGTGAGTCACTTTACTTTTACATCGTGGATTTACCTGCCAGAGTTCTTGATGAATCCTTGGGTACAGCTTGTTCTTGCCACACCGGTACAATTCATTATTGGTAGTCAGTTTTACGTGGGAGCATATAAAGCACTTCGCAATAAAAGCGCCAATATGGATGTGCTTGTTTCCCTTGGAACATCAGCTGCGTACTTCTATAGTTTATACCTAACACTGCAATGGGCAGCTTCTGCTGATGCTCATCACCATGCGCCCGATATGTATTACGAAACAAGCGCGATTCTTATTACTTTGATTATTTTAGGGAAACTGTTTGAAGTGTTGGCAAAAGGGCGAACCTCTGAAGCCATCAAGAAATTGATGGGGCTTCAAGCGAAAACAGCGTTAGTCATTCGGAATGGTCAAGAAGAGTCGATACCGGTTGAAGAAGTTGTCATCGGGGACATTGTGCTTGTCAAACCGGGTGAGAAAATTCCCGTCGATGGTGAAGTTGTAGACGGTTTGTCCGCAGTTGATGAATCCATGCTTACGGGTGAGAGTATCCCTGCCCAGAAGAAAATCGGTGACGCCGTTATTGGCGCTACTGTTAATAAAAACGGCGGTTTGAAAATTAAAGCAACTCGTGTTGGTCAAGAGACAGCTCTTGCTCAAATTATTAAAGTTGTGGAAGAAGCCCAAGGCTCTAAAGCACCTATTCAACGTATCGCTGATGTGATCTCGGGTATCTTTGTCCCGATTGTTGTAGGAATTGCTGTTGTTACTTTTCTGGTATGGTTTATTTGGGTTGCTCCTGGTGAATTTGCAACTGCGCTGGAAAAGGCCATTGCTGTTCTTGTCATTGCTTGCCCTTGTGCTCTAGGTCTTGCAACACCAACTTCGATTATGGCCGGATCCGGTCGCGCGGCGGAATTTGGCATCCTGTTTAAGGGTGGAGAACATTTAGAATCGATGCAAAAAGTGCAAATTATTGTACTTGATAAAACGGGTACGGTAACGAAAGGCAAACCGGAACTTACCGACTTTCAAATTGAAAACATGGATGAAGAGACAGCTCTTCGCTTAATCGGCTCTGCTGAAAAACAATCTGAGCATCCGCTTGCTGAGGCGATCGTGGCAGGAATTGTGGCTAAAGGCATAACGCTAACCACCACTGAGCAATTCGAAGCTATTCCTGGTTACGGAATTCGAGCCTTCGTAGAAGGCAAGGAAGTACTGGTTGGAACCCGTAAGCTTCTGCAGCGAGAAGCCATTGACTTCGGTAAAGCAGTTACAGAAATGGAAAGGCTCGAATCCAATGGTAAAACGACTATGCTCGTAGCAGTAGATAACAAGTACACAGGCATGGTAGCCGTAGCGGATACGATCAAAGATACGTCGAGAGAAGCTGTCGCTCGTTTAAAACAAATGGGCATCGAAGTCATCATGATGACAGGTGATAACCAGCGAACAGCACATGCCATAGCGCAGCAAGTTGGCATCGATCATGTTCTCGCAGAAGTTCTTCCGGAAGGCAAAGCCGAAGAAGTGAAGAAACGGCAAGCACAAGGAAAGATAGTCGCAATGGTGGGTGATGGTATCAACGATGCTCCTGCTCTTGCTACTGCAGACGTCGGCATTGCTATTGGTACCGGCACTGACATTGCGATGGAAGCAGCGGACGTGACACTAATGCGCGGAGAACTCACAAGCATTACAGATGCCATTTATATGAGCCGTAAAACGATGACGAACATTAAACAGAACCTGTTCTGGGCACTCGGTTACAATACACTTGGGATTCCGATTGCGGCTCTTGGACTTTTGGCTCCCTGGGTAGCTGGTGCTGCAATGGCGCTAAGCTCGGTATCCGTTGTGTTAAATGCCTTACGCTTGCAACGAATGAAATTATAATCGGGCATGGGAGGGGAAGACACGCAGATGATGAAATTTGCCGTTACCCCAGGGTTTCAAACGGGGGGAACCTTATTTAAACCAGAACAATTGGCTGTTCTTGGATCGATCGTCGGTGAGGAAGCTAAAATAGAGTTAACGACATTTAAACAATTATATGTTGAAATGCAAGAAGATCGAGTTGATGAAGTGAAGCTAGAGTTATCCAGAATCGGCTTAGAAATATATCCTATAGGCTTAGTGACCAAAAGCCTTATTACGTGTAACTTTTGCCGTGGGGCTCAAGATGCAGGGCTTGAAATGGCTGAGGCGTTAAACAAAGCGATCTCAGGGATCGAAACGCCGACACCTTTAAAAATCGGCTATGCGGGTTGTGCGCTCGGAACGAGCGAACCGCTTTTGAAAGATATCGGTGTGGTCAAAATGAGAGATACGTTTGATATTTATATCGGCGGTGAGCCCAAATCGTTAAAACCTGCGTTTGCAGTCTTGCTAGTAAGCGATGTTCATGCCAATAAACTAATTCCATTGGTTCAAAGACTCATCCATCATTTTCAGGCTCACGGCAAAGCGAAAGAAAAGTTTTCTAAATTTATCAATCGGGTAACAATCGATGCATTGCGTGAGGCCATTGCAGAGCAAGGGTAACGGAGGTTTGCTTCATAAATGAAGACAATTTTAATCGTTGATGATGAAGAAAAGATTCGTGAAGTTGTTGTATCCTATTTGCAATCCGAAGGATATCAAACTGTTGAGGCTGGAACTGGCAGTAAAGCGCTTGAACTCATTCGCGGCGGAAATGTTGATCTTCTTATTTTGGATCTGATGCTGCCGGACATGTCCGGGGAACATGTATGCAGAGTGATACGACAGTTTTCTCCTGTTCCTGTCATCATGCTAACAGCGAAAGTTTCTGAAGATGACCGCGTCCAAGGATTAACACTTGGTGCCGATGATTATGTCATGAAGCCATTCAGCCCACGTGAATTAACAGCAAGAGTAAAAGCTATTTTACGCCGTACGCAAGATGATACGCTTCTTGCTGAAATCATCTCGTTTCAGAATGACGATCTTGTCATTCGACCGATGAAACATGAAGTTTATAAATCTGGGAATCTGATAAGTCTGACTCCAAATGAATATAAATTGCTGCTGAATCTGGCACATTATCCAAATCGAACGTTTACACGGGAGGAATTAATTGAAAAAGTACTCGGTTTTGATTTTGAAGGTGACACACGCTCAATCGATCAGCATGTCAAAAACCTCCGTCAAAAAATAGAATCTGATCCCAAAAAGCCTCAATACATCGGTACCGTCTTTTCCGTAGGTTACCGATTTACGGGAGGCGAAGCAACATGAAAGGATTATACGCTCGTATCGTCATCGCATTTATTGGCGTAGCCTCCGGTGTTTTGCTCATCGCAACCATAGCGTTTATTTTAGAGACACACTACCACTTCTCCTTGTATCAGCACCAAGCTATGGATATGAACGCTCCTGCATTTGATACCCATTTTGAGCAGGCATTAGTACAGTCTGTTCTCTGGTCTGCCATCTTGGGTATCTTGCTCTCAGTTCTGTTAAGTCTGTTTGTTGCTAGAAGGCTTACAGCCCCGCTGATACACATGAAGAAGGTCGCAGAGCGAATGGCAGGCGGAGAACTTGGAGCAAGAGCGACAGTCAAAGGCAATGACGAGATCGCCGATCTAGGCGGTTCCCTTAATCATCTCGCTGAACAGCTCATGCACCAGGAGCAGTTACGTAAAACAATGACTGCTGATGTGGCTCATGAGTTAAGAACGCCGCTTGCAACACTTAAAAGCCATATGGAAGCGATGATTGACGGTGTATGGGCGCCAACTCCCCATCGCCTAGAGTCTTGCCATGAAGAGATAGAACGTTTGCGGTTCCTTGTTGGTGATTTAGAGAAGTTAACGGAAATGGAGTCCCCACATTTCAAGCTGAAGCTGCATAAAGAAAATGTTTCTGCCATTGTTCATCGGAATATCGAAGCGAGCAGGGATTCTTTTGATCAAAAGGGAGTTAAGCTTTTTTTTGAAGGATTAACGAACGTTGAATCTACCTTAGATAGGCAGCGTTTGAGTCAAATTATGGTGAACCTTTTAACGAATGCGCTAAAGTTTACGCCTCAAGGGGGAAAAGTATCTGTCGAAGTGAAGGAAGAAGAACAAGCGGTGGTTATTCATATATCGGATACTGGGATTGGTATGAACGAAGATGATCTGCGCTTTGTATTTGAACGTTTTTATCGGGTAGAAAAATCCCGCGATCGTAAATCAGGAGGGAGTGGGATCGGATTAACGATTGTAAAAAAATTGGTGGAAGCTCATGGAGGAACCATTCGAATGGAAAGTCGGGTCGGTGAAGGAACATCTGTAGAGATACATTTCCCTAAGATTTAGTGCTATCTACACAAGATCTACACAAGTACCTTTTATAATAAGGTGATAAAAAGAGGAAGAGACTTTGAGCAAAGCTCTGGAGTATATTCCAACTATTTTGGGGAGCCCCAAATGAACTTTAGGAGGAAATGATGACATGAAAAAAGCAGTAATTTCGATTTTACTTACGGCTGTGCTCTTAACAGCCTGCGGAAAATCAGGGAGTTCGATGGACCATACTTCGCATAGTGGGACGTCTGGAACAACGAATAATACAGCGCAAGGCGAAATGGCGGGAATGGATCATAGCGGTATGGCAGAAGAGGCAGGTTCCACGCAAGCAGGAAATGTCCAAGCCAAGTTTAAGCTTCCCAATGATAAGACAATGCCGAACCAAGATACAACGATTACGATTAAAATTCAGGATAAAGACGGCAAATCGATTGCTAAATTTGATACCGTACACGAAAAACAGATGCACTTTATCATTGTAAGCAAGGATTTGTCCTTCTTTAATCATATTCACCCTGATTATAAAGGAAATGGTGAGTTTACCGTTACTACACAATTTCCAACAGCCGGTGAGTTTAAAGTGATTGCCGATATTACTCCAACGGGTATGGGTGCAATGAGTAAGAGCCAATGGATTACGGTTCAAGGAGAATTGCCTTCACAAAAATCAATAGAACCTGATGCAACATTAACTAAAGTGGTGGACGGTAAAGAAGTAACGCTATCGATCGATCACCTTATGGCGGGCATGGAACTGAACTTGAACTTCAATATAAAAGACGCTAAGTCGAAGCAGCCTGTAAAAGACCTGCAACCTTACCTTGGAGCAGTAGGGCACGTCGTGATCTTAACCCAAGATGCTGAAAATTATCTGCACGTACATCCGACAGATGAAAAGGCGTCGGGACCGGATGCCAAATTTATGACGACATTCCCGCATAGCGGCGTATATAAGATTTGGGGACAATTCCAGCAAAATGGTAAAGTATTTACCGTACCCTTTGTTGTAAAAGTACCGTAGGAATTGATGGGGCTGTCCACAAGTAGATTTATCTACTTATGGGTCAGCCCCTATTTCTATACGCTTCTGTGAATCTCGGTGTATATCGAATAAATAATTGCTGTGCGCTTGCCAATCTATTCAAGCCCGTACTGCTGCCTCATCATCACCAACTTTTGTTCGATATAAGTTATCGCCTCTGGCGGTTCGATAATCTTGGCCGCTTCTCCAACTCCCCAAATCATTTCCGCATAAAACGACACCTTGTTCACGGGGATCATCATATGGATCGCACCACTTCCATCCTCATATTGTTCAATGAACTCATTAAACCAACCGTTCTCCTTGAGGGTCCGCACCCCAATGGGTGTCAGAGTGAGGATCAGTTCCTTTTTCTCCGATGCATTCAGCTCGTCGGCATTCCAATCGAAGATGGATTTCTTGTCAACCTCATCCAAACAGGCGAGCACATCGTTCAAGCTGGCGGAGCGTACTCGATCCGCGCGGAAGAGGCGATATCCTCTGCGCTCGAAGCAGTAGGCTGGACAATACCAATAGCCCTGACTAGCGTAAAGACCGATAGGCTGAATGTCTCTACGCTCGGCTCCCTTGCCCGTGTCATACTCGATGGTCACTACACTTCGGACCATGATGGCCTGCATCAAGGTGCGAAGGCACTTAGCGGACATGGACCGCAGCGGGTTCCAGATCACCACTTTGTTCTTCAGCCGATCGATTTGTTCTTTGATATCGGGAGGAAGGTAGTGGTAGAACTTATGAAGCGCCGAGGAGGCCCCTTCGTCAAAAGGCAAGGAACCGAAATACTGCAGCGATTGGCAGGCGAAAAACATAGCAACCGCTTCGCTTTCCGAGAATGTAATCGGCGGGAGCAACCTTTCCTGCAGCAGCCTGTAGCCTCCTCCACGCCCCTGGACGGAATAAATAGGGGTACCCAGTTCACTCAATTCCTGCAGATCGCGGGTTATCGTGCGCTTGGACAAGCCTAATTCATCGGCGAGCTCCTGAACGGTAAAGGATTTCCTGGCGTTGACGATCATGATGAGCTGGATCAGTCGCTGTGATTTTAACATAGCACTCCTCCTCTCATTTTTTTAATTATACCATTTAAACAAGACAGGATCTGTCTTGTTTGAGTGGTATAGTCATATTTGTAAACAACTTAACAACGAAGGAATGGTGATTAGGCTATGAAAGATATGGCTACTTTCGTAAAACTTTACAACTCCGTTTGGAACGAAGCTGACGCGGGGAGGCGCAGAGAAATCATCGCAGAGCTGTGGTCGGAAGACGCGACCCATTACACGGATTCGCTTGAAGCACATGGACACGAAGCCATCGAGGACCGGGTCCGCAACGCGTACGAAAAGTTCGTAGTAACGGGAGGGTACGTATTCAAAAGCACAGGGGTCGCAGATGAGCATCACAAATCCGTGAGGTACGGCTGGGCGATGTTACCCCGGGATAGCGACTTGGCCGTGGCTGCCGGAACCGTCTTCATGCTGCTTGACGATGATGGTCGGATTCGTTTCGACTACCAGTTCACCGATGTGCTGCCAGCATCCTGATTCGAGCGAGTTATCTGATCATTCGGGCAAGCTGCACCATCATTCCAACCTTGAGGAGGAGATCATGTGAGAAGTTATCATGGAAATTTGGGAGAGGGCCTTGCCGGCCTTTCGATTAAGGAACACGACATACCGGTTCCGGGTCCAGGAGAAGTGCTAATTCGGGTTAGGGCCTGTTCTCTTAATTATCGGGAAATATCAATTCTATTTCATGGCAGGTATCCTCTGCCGGTCCGGCCGGACTTTATTCCAGTTTCTGACGGGGCTGGCGAAATTGTAGAGGTAGGTGAAGGTGTCACCCGGGTCAAACCGGGGGAACGAGTAATGGCCTCCATCTTTCCACAGTGGATTGACGGTCCGTTCAGCTGGGAGTATTCAGCGCAGCTCGGCGGATCTCTTGACGGGATGCTTACTGAATATGCGGTCCTGAGCCAAGAGGCTGTTGTCCATATTCCCGATCATCTATCTTTCGAGGAAGCTGCAACCTTGCCGTGCGCCGCCGTTACCGCATGGAATGCCCTCACTAGCGGGCAGTCGCTGCAAGCCGGACATACCGTACTCACGCTCGGATCAGGTGGTGTCTCTCTATTCGCCCTGCAGCTCGCCAAGCTGTGCGGTGCCCGAGTCATCGCAACCACTTCGAGCGATGAAAAGGCAGACCGGTTGAAGGCCCTCGGGGCGGATGAGGTCATTAACTACACCACAGTGCCGGATTGGCATATCGCAGTGCGTGAGCTGACCGGAGGCCGAGGTGTCGACCGTGTTGTAGAGGTTGGTGGAACGAGCACCCTTGAGAAATCGATTAAATCAATCGCCTTTGAAGGTCAAATCAGTCAGGTCGGATGGCTCACACAAGAAGGCGCGACGATTGATCTCTCAGCTATTGCGTATAACGTCTTTACCCTCCGGGGGATAGCCGTTGGCAGCCGTGCTCAATTCAACGCGATGAACCGCGCCATTGCGGCCCACCGGATGAAGCCTGTCATTGATCGTGTATTTTCTTTCGACGAAGCCAAGGAGGCGTTCGGCTACTACAAGGACGCTTCGAAATTTGGTAAAGTACTTATTCGCCATCCATAAAGCGGAGCCCTTTCTTTTCCTTTTGGGAAGAGTAAGGGCTTCTCAATTTATAAAATCGAAATGATCATGGTTAATCGCAAATCGGATATCATTTCGGCTGTGATCGTACTGGCAATGCCTGAATTGAAGGGAGTATGAGAAGGATGACAAGTTTTTTAAAAATAGTGATTGACCAATCAATAACTGCATGTTATATTGAATTCAGGTTAGTAATTGATCAATCACAAAATAAATGATGAGGTGATTCCTTTGGAAAAAGCGATTGTAGTAGGAGCAACGGGAGGAACGGGTGCTTCAGTTGCGGAAGAGTTGGTTAAGCGAGGAATTCAGACGGTGGCCTTCGGGCGATCTCGTCAAAAGCTAGAAGATCTTAGAGCTAGGCTGGGCCATCCTGAGAATCTGACGATTGCCATAGGTGATGCTTTTCGTCCGGATGACATTATTTCCGCTTCGGAAGGTGCAGATGTCCTGTTCCATTGTGCGAACGTACCCTATCACGAGATGGTAAGCAAACTGATTCCACTTGGCGAATCGGTGATGGAGGCGGCAGACCGGCTGGGCATAAAAGTAGTCGCGATCGACGGCATCTATCCCTACGGAAGAAGGCAGATGGCTCGGGTGACAGAGGAGCATCCCAAGCAGCCGCATACGAAGAAGGGCAATACCAGGCTCGCTTATGAGAAGATGCTGTTCGATGGGCGGTGGAGTCATTCTAGGGTTATGATCGTCCGCTTGCCGGATTATTATGGCCCAACGGCGAATGAGGCTTCTTATCTGGGCTCTACACTTGAAGCGATTGCGGCTGGCAAGATGGCATTTTTTATAGGCAATATGCGCGTGCCCCGCGAGTTCGTCTACTTACCGGATGCGGCGTTCATGATCGCGGAGCTCGCCAGCAAGGACGATGCTTATGGGCAGAACTGGCATATACCTGGTGCGGGTTTGATCTCAGGTAAGGAGATCGTTCAAATAGCACAGCAGGCTAGCGGAAGCGCCAAATCGGTTATTCCGCTCGGAAGAGTCGGTTTGTCTTTGCTCGGTATGGCTGTTCCAGTTATGAAGGAAGTCGTGGAGATGCTTTATTTGACCGAAGAGCCGCTTGTATTAAGCGGGGACAAATACGAGCGGTTGATCGGACCGGTACGAGCGACCGCCTTCGAAAAGGGAATCACGGCTACAGTTCACGCGTTGCAGAGAAGAAATGGTTCTTCTATTGCAGCTGACAGTAAGTAATCAATCACTAATAAATTTTTGGGGGAATAGTCCATGAACCATTTAATCATTTATACACATCCAAGAAAAAGCAGCTTCAATCACGCGATTCTGGACGCGGTGACGGAAAGTTACCTGCAAGTGGGGGATGGGGTTATCGTTCGGGATTTATACGGTATGGGTTTCCAACCGGCACTTGGCTCAAGTGAAATGCTCGGCGGGGTGGGAGAGGATATCGTCCGAGAGCAAGCCTATGTATCGTGGGCGGATCATGTTGTATTCATCTATCCGTTATGGTGGACGGGATTGCCTGCGATGCTGAAAGGGTATATTGATCGTGTATTTTCGTACGGATTCGCCTACAAATATGACAATGGAGTTCAATCCGGGTTGCTAGCGGGCAAAAAGGCGACGCTCATCCATACGCAGGATAAGTCCCAAGAAGCATATGAAGCAAGCGGCGTGGGGAATGCGCTTCGTCTTACGATAGATGAAGGGATACTCGCGTATTGCGGCTTCGAAGTGTTTCGTCATCTCGTATTCGACTCGATGCATGCTTCGACCACCGAGGATAGGAAGGCTTGGCTCGCTCAGCTTTCGGAAATGATGCGCGAGCCTTCGGAAACGAAAGAAAAGCCGTATACGAACTTTATTTAATTGAATGTAAGTAATCAATCAATAACGAAAAAGAGGATTGATGTATGATGAATTCCAAAGCTCAACAAATGTCAGTGGCAAAGAATATTAATTAATAAGGAGATGAAAGAGTTGAAAAGATCGTTTAAGTTAACCGCATTTATGATAAGTTTTCTTCTATTGCTTTCAATTTTGATTGGCGGGGTCATTTATAGAGCAACTACGGCAAATAGTCCTTTTGATGAAGCAAATCAGACCAACATCGATGTCGACCGCAACGCCCAGGTTATTGTCGACATTTCCATCGTCATCAACGCTCCGCTGCAGACCGTATGGCGATTACAGACCGGGATCGACCAGTGGCCCACCTGGCAGAAAGACATCACTCAAGCGCAGCTGTCCGGTCCGATCGCAGCTGGCAGCTCCTTTAACTGGGAGACCCACGGGCTACCCGTCATCTCCACCATCCGCGAGGTTGACCCTATGCGACGCATAGTCTGGGGCGGCCCAGCACTCGGCATCGACGGCGTCCACGTGTGGACATTCACAACGACCCCCAACGGAGTCGTCGTGCACACCACCGAGTCCTGGGACGGCCCGCCTGTGGCAGCCGACCCCGACGGCATGCGTGCGGCACTCACGTCTTCGCTCACTGCTTGGCTCGCTGCCCTCAAGACAACTGCTGAGGCAGCCCACTGATTGGTACATATTTTTGGAGCCGTAGGCCATTTTATCAATCTATATTTTCCATTTTTATTGAACCTTCTATTTGTTTGGTAAGTCCAATTAAATTTCTTTTGAAATTTGTTCTCATTTTTGTGATTCTAGTTTCTATTGTTTATATGCTTCTATTTGTCTTCATCTTTTCTAGAACGCCAGATCAAGCCATCCAGAAAAAAATAGGGAAATTAAAAACAAAATATATCGTAAATAACGATCACTATATCGATAAAGACGGAAGTTACCGCTATTTTATAAGAGAATTGGATGGAAAATTTACAAATAGTATTCCACATATTTATTACTTGAAAAAAACAAGTGTTGGTTGGATTGTGGTGAATTATGGTAATGCTCCTTAATTCGGTTATTAAACGAAGAATTTGCTCTTTTTTACTCAGGAGTGGAGTATGAAGGAGATTTGTACGATTATACATGCATAAAAAGCGATCATCCATGGCTCAACGACTGCATTTCACCTACACTTAAACCATAAAACAATAACGCAGAGGAGTGTATAGGAATGATGGTGAAGGTAGGAAGTCGCGAGTTGGAGATGGGTGGTCCCCATTTGACGGAGTTGAAGAGTTCAAACGAGATTGTTCACGATGTGGCTGCGCTTCGCGAACGGATGGAGGAAGATGGCTATCTACTCATCCGCGGATTTCATGACCGGGTGAAGGTACTTCATGCTCGCACGAGTATTTTAAAGAAAATGGTACAGATGGGGAAGCTCGATCGCGATACCCTGTTGGAAGAAGGCAGAATGGCTGATGGCAGTAAAAGCATCTTTATGGGAGGGACGAATGAGGATCTGCCGGCTTTGCTTACTGTTTTAAACGGGGATCCTATCATGCAGTTTTTTGATGAACTCCTTGGAGAGCCATCACTTACGTATCATTACAAATGGCTCCGGGCGGTAGGCAAGGGCGATTTTACAGGGGCCCATTATGACATTGTTTACATGGGAAGAGGAACAGAGAAAGTTTATACGGTTTGGTCGCCCCTTGGTGATGTATCGTATGAAATGGGAGGATTGGCGATTTGCTTAGGATCACATCGATTAGAATTGAAACAATCATACGGGACGAAAGATTCAGATCGTGACGACATCGGGCACTATACCGACGATCCGCTGGTCATTACTGAAAAATTTGGCGGGAAATGGGCGACAACAACGTTTGAAGCAGGCGATGTTCTCATCTTCGGTATGTATTTACTTCATTGTTCGCTTGAAAATACGACGAACCAATATCGGATCAGTGTAGATGCGAGATACCAATCGGCCAATGAGAAGGTTGATGAGAGGTGGAGCGGTAAAAAGCCGCGAGGTCACGATAAATGAAGATATGATCATGCTTATTGACGGCGAAAAACGCTAGGCGGCATGCCATATTGCTTCTTAAAAAGCTTCGAGAAGTGAAACTCATCATAGAAATGCAGAGCTGCTGCTATTTCCTTGACGGACAAGTTAGTCGTTTCAAGCGAAACTTTGGCTGACTCTAATTTTAGCTTCAGTATATAGTTGGTTGGAGAATGTCCGGTTATGGAACGAAAATGGGCGAAGAAGTAGGTGCGTGACATCCCGCTTTTTTGCACAAGCTCATCGATTTGGATAGGTTTGTTCAAGTTTTTGTGTATGAAATAGAGGATTCTGTCCATTTCGGTATGGTTGGGCGCAGCTAAAAACGACTGTTCCCTAGCGAAAAGGAGCAGCACTTCCTGCAGAAGAATGTTGGCTGAATAAGCGTAACCAGCAGGTTGTGCGATCAGGGTTTCAATGATTTTTTCGCATAATTGAAGGGCTTCGGTCAACTTCGCAGTGGATAAGATTTGTCCAACAGGAAGGTGGAGAAAGTGCGCCATGTCCAAGCTGCTGAAATCGATAAAGTAAAATTTCCAATTATTATTCTGGCATTTGTATGTACAAGGCACTGCTTCTTTTACGAAAAAAAAGGAGCCCGGGTACAAGTCATATCGGTCACCTGTTAGGGATAGGACACCATTTCCTTCATACGTAATAAAAAGCCCGGGGGTAACAAATCCAGCATTTTTAGATACTTGATAGGTGACGTTGGCCTGTACTTTCCAAATAGAAATAAACTTGCACAGGGGAACAGCTGACTTTTCTCCCAAGCTATAGGGTATATCCATGTAGGACACTGCTTTTCACCTGCCTAAAGTTGACATTTTGTATGGATATACATCCATTATAAATGAATTAGTTTCAATTCGCTCAATTGTTTCATGTAGGTATATTGACTAATAAAGGATTGCGCTTATAAGGGATATTGTTTTCCTAACATGGACACCGGTCTAGCTTATGCTCACTGGATGTCCATGTTTTTGTGTTATATCTAGGTCACATTTAAAGAGCGATCGTATGAGCATCGTTTTCCGTAAGTATCTGGTTAGTATTGGTGTCAACTGGGGGTGTTCACTTGGGTAGGTAAATAGGTGGCTTTTTGGAGTATATGTGTATAATAGATTTATGATATTTTCAAAGGTGGTCTACATACGATGATTAAATGCACCCATTGTTCAAAAGTCACAGAACTTCAAATGCAGCGCTGCATCCATTGTGGGAAAATCCTGACGTACACCGTTGCAGAGAAATTCGATATCCTAGCAGAATCCGTTGAACATGCGTTGAAAAAGGAGCTAGAAACAAGAAGAAAGATGAAGCATTAAATCATAGGCAAATAGATTAAAAACTCTGTTCCAAAGTCTTTCTCACTGGTGATTCGAACTTTCCCTTGTAAATTGAGAATGGTCTGCAAGCGTACGGAAAAGTGTACGAGCTATGTGGGAAATGAGCGAAATACAAACAGGCATGTTCGTAATTTATGCTCATTGCAGCACAAAATCTTTAAGAATTTGGAGTTTTTGGCTGCTTAATTATGCTTCTCGTAGCCAGAAGGATGCTCGTGAACCGACAAATGTATGCTGAGAGAGCCGAAATGGACTTCTCAACGCCGGAAAAGTAGCAAAGTGTTGCTGAGAAGTCCAAAAAGGACTTCTCAGCAACGGAAGGATGCTTGTTAACCGACAAATGTATGCTGAGAGAGCCGAAAAGGACTTCTCACTGCCGGAAAAGTAGCAAAGTGTTGCTGAGAAGTCCAAAAAGGACGTCTCAGAACCAGAAGGATGCTTGTTAACCGACAAATGTATGCTGAGAGAGCCGAAAAGGACTTCTCACTGCCGGAAAAGTAGCAAAGTGTTGCTGAGAAGTCCGAAAAGGACGTCTCAGAGTCAGAAGGATGTCTGTGATCCGACAAATGTAAGCTGAGAGAGCCGAAATGGACTTCTCACCGTCGAAAAAGTAGCAAAATGGCTCTGAGAAGTCCCGAAAGGACGTCTCAGAGCCATAAAGATGCTTGTTAACGATATGTTTCATAATCAATTTAGGATGTTACCTTTTGTAATTTAGCAGGATTATTGATTTTGTAAGGTACCGGATGTTTCGAAAGCTTTTTTGCTACAATTTTACACTCGAACGAAAGCTTGTCCCCGATTTCTAGCTCCAATTTCTTAAGTGTGGCACTGTGACTGGACCAGGCTTCGCCGATCTCCATTTCAGGTTCTGTCATGGAAACAGCTTCGTAGATAACGACTTCATCTTCCGTATCAGAGAAATTGTTCGGAACAGTTGTAAATTCCTTTACTGTAGCGATCATTTTCACCTTATCTTCGGGTAGTTGAAGCTTTGGAGCTTTTTCTTTTTTGGCCTTCTCTTTTTTCGGCTCTTTGGGGGCCTTTTTAACTTCTTCAACACTAGCTTCTGCAGTAGCTTCCACATTAGCTTCTACGGAAGCTGGAACATCTTCTTGCGAAGCCTCAAGATCTAAACCTTCCGTCTCTGTAGAGTCAGCGGTTCCTGCACCTCTTTGGCTGTAGTTGGCAGCTTGCATTTCCTTCAGGTAAGAGGGATGGATGCAGTGCAGCTGTTTATTGTCGAATTCAATGACAGCGGTCATTTTATCCACAAAACCAACAATGCCACATGGCAAATTCATGCCATTCCCTTTGTAGAAGAATGACTTTGTTTTCGCTGCTTTCTCCGAAAGCAAGCCCCATTCTTTACATTGTTCGAGCTGCTCGGTCTCGTCTTCGAATGTGTTATACGTAGGGGGCTGTATGGCAAACGCATGGACCATGATATCTCCGCCTTTCTAATATTTGTTAGAAGTATGTATGGCTAGTTATTCTAAGCGGTAATCGTCAGTTTTCTCTCCGTCTTCCCAAATCTCTACGAAAAGGGCCTCGCAGTTTTCAAACTCAGTCGGCTTTAGAGCAAGTGCTTTCTCCTCATCTGCGCCAACATAAACATTTTCCATTCCTTCGCCATCGAAGGAGAGGATAACATATATTTTCATATGCCATTGTGCCTCCAATAATTTGATATTGAACATTATAACACAATTGCGGAAATGTTCGCTTGACGAGCAGAGAACGGGAGGAATTGCAAAGAACCTGCGGACTATAGGATCGAATCTTTATCAAATCTTTATTATATTTGGATAGGAATATGTATAATCCTGTCGAATTATACCAATTGCAATTTACATAACTCTATAATTTTCAAGGGGGAAAGACGATTGGTTATTTGGAAGGGTTGGGGCATTTTAGCGGTGCTCATGGCAGGTGCCGGGTTTATCGTAGGAATTCTGATTGAAAGTTTGATCTATGGATCAAGCAAAAACGTATTACATGGTTGGCCATATACGTTAACATTGATTGCAGCCGCTGTTGGCATTTGGTTTAGTGGGAAAGCATTGAATAAAAGTGCAGGACGTGTTCTCGTAGATCAACAGACGAATCAACAATTTAAAATGGGTACACCGCACTCTTTATTTTTCATCCCTATGCAATATTGGGCTTTTCTATTAGGCGTAATAGCCTTTGCTATGTTATTTAAATAATCACAAAGATTGCCTTTGATTCACCCCTTTGGGTGAATCAAAGGCAATTTTTTTTGTTTAAATTTTGCCGAATTTTGTACAAACGCTCTTCTTCACTTTTTGCATGTAGTTGCCTGTGAAGTTGGCTTAAAATCACCCCCAAGTTCATATAGATGAATACAACCTGTTCTCCATATTGTAAAGGCAGCACTTTCATCCATCCGTTATGAGGGAATCGAAGGAGGAGGTTTGAGGGTGGCGATAATCGTCTTATTTGTCATCGGATGTCTATGTGGGTTCTTGTTATTTAGAAAAAATGTGATCACAGCCAGTCAGGAACAAGTTCCGAAAGATGTGAAGCTGTCCATAATAATCCCTGCCAGGAATGAAGCATGCAATTTGCCTCATCTCCTCCATGCACTGAAGGTCCAAACGCTGGAACCCTTTGAAATCATCGTTGTTGATGACTTTTCGGATGACGACACGAAGGAAATTGCTGAAAGTTACGGGGTTACTATCATTAGCAACACAAGTCTCCCGCAGGGATGGACGGGTAAAAACTGGGCTGTATGGAACGGGTATTTGCATGCTTCGGGTGATCTAATTGCCTTTCTTGATGCGGATATTCGCTTAGCTCCACGTGCGCTGGAAGCATTGGTTAAGGCGAGAAATAAAGCGGGAGGCGTCGTTTCTGTCGTTCCCTTCCATTATACGGAGAGGTTTGTTGAAAGACTGGCGCTGATCTTTAATGTGCTTGGTGTATTCGCATTTACGTCCCCTTTTGAAAAGAAAAATCCGAAAAAAGGTCTGTATGGCTCCTGCATCTTAACGACTAGAGAAGACTATGAAAAAATCAAAGGACATCAAAGCATCAAGTCGGAGATGTTGGATGATTTGAACCTTGGGGCCACTTATAGGAAAGCCGGGATTCCAGTGACGAACTTTATCGGGCGTGGCCTGGTTTCTTTTCGTATGTATCCACAAGGGATCGAAACCGAGGTTCAAGGCTTCGGTAAAGGAGCAGTCCTAAGTACGTCAACGTTAAGCCCAGGCACGATCCTTCTTGCTGCCATTTGGGTTGTCGGGCTAATTGCTTCCGAAACTTTCTTCTTCTTTATCCATACTTCGTGGGCGCTGCCACTTTTCATCGGATATCTCTTATACATGATTCAGTTGTTTTATTTGATTAAACATGTGGGCGTGTTTGGAATTATCATGCCTGTCTTGCATGTCCTCTCAACGTTATTCTTCATCTTCGTCATGCTGTATTCCGTTTATCAAGTCGTATTCCTTGGACATGTGTCATGGAAAGGACGGCAAGTCAAGGTAGGAAGCAGGAGGGGGCAATGACCATCGTTTGGACGGTTTGTGCCTTTTTATCAGGATCTTTCATGTTTTCTTACTGGCTTGGCCTTATCGCCAAAAAAAACTTGAAGACGGTTGGTGACGGGAATCCGGGGGCTCTAAATCTGTGGAAGGCAGCTGGTTATAAGCTTGGTTTCGTTGGTATTGTTCTCGATTTCTTAAAAGGATACCTTATCCTTCTTTTTGTATTGGGGAATGAAAAAGTTCAAGGGTACGCCATCATTTCCATCGCACTGGCTCCGATTATCGGGCATGCCTTTTCTCCATTCCTTAAGGGGAAGGGAGGCAAAGCAATCGCTGTGACCTTCGGCGTATGGAGTGCTTTATCCAACTTTGAAGCTTCTCTTGCTTTTGCCGTAGTTTTGGCTATTTTACTGAGTGCAATCAAGGTGATCAACAGAGGAAAAATTACATCGACTGAGGCAGACGGGATGCAGGTCGTAGTGGGTTTTCTGTTATTAGGTATCTATTTGTATTTGAGGGGTTACGCGAGTGCGATCCTTTGGGTATGGTTAGGGAATTTTCTACTGCTTGCTTATACCCATCGAAATGAGCTTGCTGTTTATATAAAAAGGTGATGAAAAAACAAATAGGATGGATCTCGGCCTTGTTGCCGGGATCCATTTTTTTGTTATTAACAAGGCGACGTGATTACATACTAGGCTTTACATTAGGAAAAACTAGGGGCTAAGCAGAAAGGAGTGAGCCTACATATGGAAGATAGAATAGCTCTGAGGGAAGAACGGCTAAACGCATTAAGCCACGGCTTGGGCGCGGCGCTAAGTGCTTTCGGACTTTTTTTACTTTTACAACGTTCCGTTTTGTTCGAAGATCTTGCCTATATCATTAGTAATGCGATTTATGGGGTATCTTTTTGCCTACTGTATCTATCCTCGACCCTTCTGCATTGCTCTCGTTCGAAGAAGTGGTGCGAACGCTTTGAAATCATGGACCATGCAGCTATTTTTATTGCCATTGCGGGTTCGTATACACCATTCCTTCTGATCACCTTGCAAGGAACCCTAGGGTACACTTTGCTGCTGATGATTTGGGTTCTAGCTTTGGGAGGCGTCCGCTATGTTCATTTGATCATTAGGCGGTTTATGCCTTGGGGCCTTCTTATGTATTTGTTGATGGGTGGCTTCATGGTTTCATTAATCGGCCCGCTTAGTGAACTTCTTCCTTCCGTGGCTCTAGCTTGGTTAATGTTCGGAGTCGCTTTTTACTGCATTGGCGTGCCGTTCTTTCTTTGGAAAAGGTTAAGATATCACCATATGATTTGGCATTTGTTTGTGCTTGCTGGAAGCAGCTGCCACTTTATTGCTGTTTATGCTTATGTGATGCCTGCCGTTTTGTAGGGAGCTTGGGTAGCTCTACCAATGACATCTCCATATTTAACGGCACTATCTCCATAGCGGACTACCGTCTTCGACGAACGTCAGAAGGCGGGAAACTCTTATATTTCTTGTATAGCTTCGTAAAATAGTTAGCGTTGCCACAGCCAATTCGTTCGGCGATTTCGGTTACGGTCCATTCGCTATCACGAAGTAAACGATCAGCTTCGTTGATTCGCAGCCAGTTCATATAATCTACGAAGGTACGCCCTGTTAGCTTCTTGAATGTTTTGCAAAAATGGTACGGGTTTAGATTCACCATTTGCGCGGCCTGCTCAACCGACAAAGGCTCGGCAATATGGGATTCGATATGCTGGATTAACGGCTTGAAAGATTCCGAATGCCGGGCAGGAGCTGGTTTATCTTTGAACTTTTCTGGTAAAAATTGCCTAGATAATAGAGCGAAAAGCAGCTGGAAGTTATGTTTGATGACGAGCTCGTAAGCGGCATTTTGATTCTCGAATTCAGCTGTAGATTCACGAATGAGTCGTCGATAAGGAGCAGTACTTTCATCCTCAGCAAACAATTGGGCAGGCATTGGAACTCGTCCGTCTAGAAAAGGGAGGATATACCGTTCATGCACGGGATCTGGATGCACCAATCGCAGCAAGGAAGCATTAAAAACGACAGCGACATACTCCATGGCTTCATCCGCTGCGTTATAGCCAACATGCAAAGCTCCGGCGGGCACGAATAGCAGGTCGCCAGCGTTGGCCTCATAAGGACGGCTATCTATATGAAATATCGCTTTGCCAACCTGCATATCAATGATTTCGAAATGTTCATGCCAATGAAGATACAGAATGTTATCGTCTTTAGCGGTCGTCCGAGGTCGGTTTCGGTAAAAACGGATGGGATAGCTGCTGTCCCAGGGTGGTGTCTTTTCCATTAAATCTTGAGGGTACGTCATGAGCTGCCTCACTTTCCTAAGTAACAAGATAAGACCTATTTGGAGCAAGATAGGATAGAGAAATTGCCAATAATCCTAGTTATAATGATCATATTCATTTATTTTATAACAATATAGGAGTGATAAACAATCATGAATAAGAAGCTTAGAGTGGGTACTATAGTTGGTGGCGGTGACGCTGTTCGCATCATCCCCCAAATTGCCAAGCACGGATTTGAATCCTACAGCTTAAGCTTTTGGCAAACAACGGGGAATATCGATCTCAAAGAAACGGCAAAGCGGGTAGCCGACATTGTTGCGGAGCATGACGCCATCATATCTACGATAGGTATATTCGGAAATCCACTCACGGGAACAGGAGATAATAAGGATACACTCGCTAGCTGGGAGCGGCTTATTGATCATGCACATCTCTTTGGTACCGATATCGTAAACGGTTTCACCGGCCGTATTCCGGATTGTCCAATTGATGAGTCAATACCGAAATTCAAGGAAGTGTTTGGTGAGCTTTCTCGCAGAGCCGCTGATCGCGGTGTGCGACTTGCTTTCGAGAATTGTGATATGGGCGGAACGTGGAAGACAGGGGATTGGAACATTGCCCATAACCCAACTGCCTGGAATCTGATGTTTGATGCCGTACCGGCTGATAACCTTGGCCTGGAGTGGGAGCCCTGTCATCAGATGGTCAGTCTGATTGATCCGATTCCGCAGTTACGTAAATGGGTCGATAAAGTGTTCCACGTCCACGGCAAAGATGCGACAATTGCGTGGGATATTATTCGGGAATATGGGGTTCATGGGAGCCAAGAGTTCGTTTGGCACCGTACACCTGGCTTTGGGGACACGAATTGGTCCGATATCATTACGATTCTGCGTCAGGCAGGCTACCTAGGTACAATCGACATTGAAGGCTGGCATGATCCCGTCTATCGTGATGAGCTCGAGATGACGGGTCAGGTGCATGCTTTGAACTATTTAAAACGCTGCCGTGGCGGAGATTACATTCCAAACCCTGTTTAATGAATCGATTTCAGTTCATCTTAGTTTTGTGCTAGCTCTGATTAAGATCGTCTATTTTTAGTGAGAGACATCTTTCTTATAATAAGGTCATTGTTACCGCATTCATTCAAAGCCAAGGAGGCTAACGGCCATGCAGGAAAATACACCTTTATTATTGACAGATGAGCAAATGAGAGAATTTATTACAAACGGATGTTTAATACTCAAAACCGATTTTTCCAACGAGTTTCACAGTAATCTTTTAGAACAATTAAACACGGTTTATGCGGAAGAGGGGAACCCTGGCAATAATTTACTGCCCCGCATTCGTGAACTGCAAAAAGTATTCGATCACCCTGTTGTGACAGGTGCTTTAACAAGCGTATTAGGGCAGAACTATATGATGCACGCACATAGACATGGGCATTTCAATGCTTCAGCGACGGCTGGAGGCTGGCATAAGGACAGTTATTGGGGCTACGATAGAATGCGCAATCATCACCCCAATTGGGCCATGATTATGTATTTCCCGCAGGATACGCCAGTGGAATTAGGACCAACAGGAGTTATGCCGGGCACGCAAAATTACCAGACTCGGACTTTTGAATCGAGTGAACAAGAAGGGGAAGTTTTAGCAAGCGGCGAGGCGGGTACCTTTGCACTGATCCATTATGATATCTGGCATCGTTCCACGCCTAATGTATTAGGACAGCCGCGCTACATGCTGAAATTTGAATTCATGCGTACTGAGCTTCCGCAAGCACCTAGTTGGAATAATCAAGAGGCAGCATGGAGGAAGCCAGCCAACTTACATTTGCCAATAGCTGAGCATGATTTGATGTGGGAAGAAACTTGGAACTGGCTGTCTGGAAAAGTTGGCAGTCTGGCAGGAACAGCTGCATCAGATCCGGATCAGATTAAAGAGTTAGCTGCTAAGTTGGATGGTTTTGAACCGCTAGCCATCAATGCGGCCTATGATCTGGCACGAAGAGGGCAGCAGGGTGTGGATGCTTTGCTCGAAGGATTAAAAAGCGAGAACAGCCAAGTATCGCGAATTTCCGCTTATGGATTATCCGTTGCAGGAAGCGCTGCCGTTAACGGGCTAGTTGCAGCTCTGGATCATGAGAATATTGAAATCGTTTCGCATGCGGTCTTTGCTCTTGGTGAATTAAGAGAGTTAGCGGCAGGAGCCGTTCCTACCTTCATCAAGCTGCTCGATCATCCAGCTGATCGTGTCCGCTGCGCCGTAGTGGATGCACTTGGATTCATGAACACACCGCTGGATGACATCGTGTCAAGTTTAGGTAAATGCTTACAAGATGAGAACGCGCAAGTTCGCTTCATGGCAAGTTTATCCTTGTCACGATTAGGCTCTCAGGCGGAAGCAGCTGTTCCGCAGTTGGAAATCGCATTGGATGATGAGAACAGATATGTTCGTGCGCATGCTGCGGAATCTCTGCATTATATCGGTACGGAACGCGCTAAGAATACACTCATTAAGTTTCTGCTTAATTCACGCTGGTGCCCGACAACGACAAAGAAAAACGCATTCTACCCGTAAACGTGCAAGATAGCATGAGAAAGAGGGCAAATTAACTTTTGCCCTCTTTGCGCTGTTTCCATATTTCATTTCATCATGGTTTCGTTGTAATCGGTCATTTTCGGTTTCAAATCGCGGAAAGAAGTCGGTGTAAAACCGGTTTGTTCTCGGAACATGCGGGAGAAATACGATAATTCCATACCCAGCGAATCGGCGATTTGCGAAACATTTAATTCCGTCATCATGAGTAAATCCTTGGCTTTTTCCGAACGCAAATGGTTCATATATTGAATCGGTGAATAGCCCGTAAATTGTTTAAAGGCATTAATAAAATAGTTAGGGTGATAATGTGCTATTTGGGATAATGTATCTACGGATACGTTGTCAGCAATATGCTGTTCCATATAGGTCAGTACACTATTCATTTTCTCAAAAGTAGGGGTAGAAGCCAGATTAAGCTTGCCTGTTTCACTTTGTTCAATGAAATCGGCAATGAATTCACTTATAATCGCATTGACTCTAAAACCGGCAGTTAATCCTTCACTTTTAGTATATTCTATCAGTTGTTCGAATTTTTTTTGAAAAGCTTCCGGATCTTTAATCGTAATGTAAGCGGATGTTTGCAAAATCTGAAACAGATCCAAATCCCCGATTTTGGCCGTGAAGTGACACCAGTATTTCCCGAAAGTGTGATCACTTATGGTTCCATAAGCTTGATCACTCCCCGCTGGGAGCAAATAAAGTTCACCTGGTTTCGGATAATAGGTCTGATCCCCAATTTTGACAAAACCTTCTCCTTCGATAATAAAATACAAGCGATTAAACGAACAAGAAGCGTTCTCATCTCTCCACAATCTCGATACCTTGGTGTAAGCCGCATAGGATAAATCAAGCTTCGCTTTCGCTATATATTTCTTCCAGAAGGTGAGCTGGCTAGGATTCATATCTATTCTCATGAGCTCATATTCCTTTCACGAAGAGTCGGCAAATGCCCTCAACAAATTGCTGCTTGCTATAGCCCAGAATTTCTCTATGATACAAGTATTGTTCTGGTGTTAAAGAGGCAAGTATGGTGTTAACCGTCAAATTGACATCAATCTGCTCAATCTCCCCTTGTTGAACGGCACGAGTGATTAAAGGAACGACAATGCTGTGAAGTCGGATGTAAATAGGTTTTTTGTGAAAATAAAAGCTTCGTTTTTCGGTATACGTGGTGTTGATGATAGAAAGCAAGGAGGCTTTCTCGTCCACAAAATCAATAATTCGAACGATCGTGTCCGACAATTGGTTCATGGCTGTTACCCCGGGACCGGGATCCGCGAGACCCTCTTCAAGAGAAGCAAGAAACTGGGCTGTTGTTGAACGAAGCAGATCGCTGCAAACCTCGCCAATATGGGCGTAACGGCGGTATAGAGTACCTTGTCCGACACCCGATTCTTTGGCAATCTGGTGCATGGTAACGGATTCAATTTGATTGGTTTCGAACAGGCTTCTAGCAGATGTAAGAATTCGCTGGCGATACTCCGAATCACGTTCTTCACGTCGACCGCAAGGTGGAATGGCTTTGATATCTTGGCTATATAATGAATTCTCATTGGTATCTGGATGTTTCATACATGGTCCTCCTATAAGAACAATCTTAACAAAAGAAATAATTGACATTACGGACAATTGTCCGTAATATGATGTTGCGGACAATTGTCCGTAACTATTGTACCACGATGGAATAGATATTGTGAAGGAGGAACATGGGCATGAGTCAACCAATAACATCTGGCGCAGCGGAACCAGAGTTTAAGATTTCGAGTATTCTGGTACCTCTCATCGCCATCATTTCGGGGATATTTATGGTTATCCTCGACACGACTGCGATGAATGTGGCATTGTCGAAGCTGGTCATCGATTTTAAAACAGATTTACCTACGATTCAATGGACCGTAACGGGCTATATGCTGGCGACCGCGGCCGTCATTCCACTAGCGGGATGGCTATCCGATCGATTTGGGGCGAAGAACGTATTCCTCACCTCTGTTGTTCTTTTCACTGTAGCATCGGTTTTATGTGCTACACCTAACAACGCGGAGTGGTTGATTGTTTTCCGTATCCTTCAAGGTTTAGGTGGAGGATTCGTCATGCCTGTATCAATGGCATACGTATTCCGGCTAAGTCCACCGAACAAAATCGGTCAAGTGATGGGGATGCTGGGTGTACCCATTTTGCTCGCGCCTGCAATTGGGCCTATCGTTTCCGGATGGCTGGTTGAGTACCATTCCTGGCATTGGATTTTCTTAATTAATCTTCCCGTCGGTATTTTCAGCCTTGTCTTTGGAATATGGAAGCTGCCGGCTGTCGCACGTAAGAAGGTAGCTGGATTTGATTTACCAGGTATGATTCTAGGGCCCGTTGCTTTTGCATCCTTATCGTATGGGATCACACAAGGTGCTGAGAGCTGGACTTCCGATAAAACGCTGTGGGGCATCATAATGGGAGCTGTCGCATTGATCGCCTTTATCATAGTTGAACTTAAATCCAAACTCCCTCTGCTCGAGTTGAGAGTATTCCGATCTATTGATTTTTCCTTCGGTATTTTCGTACAGTGGGTACTGCAATTCTGTTTGTTCGGGGCGATTTTCCTGCTTCCGCAATTTCTTCAGCAAGCCCGCGGGTACGGTGCTTTCGACACAGGGATGACGCTGTTCCCGCAAGCGTTAGCTTCGGCAGTCATGATGCCGATTGGCGGTTACTTATTTGATAAAATCGGTGTACGCTGGTTGGTAGTCGTTGGGCTCAGTCTTGTTTCCGGTGCGATCTTTCAATATTCGCATGTCAGTCTAACGACAGAGGGGCATGACTTAATTTTACCGTTGATTATGGCTGGTTCGGGTATGGGGCTTATGATGATGCCGCTTAATTCACATCTAATTAAGAAAGCTCCGCATGATTTAGTGAGTCGAGTTACTTCTTTAACTAGTGCGATGCAGCAGGTTATCAACTCATTCGCAGTTGCTACCTTGGTGACCATTCTCTCTTCGCACGTAAATTCGTCCATTACTGCTAAGAACATTCTAATAAACAGTCCTGCTGATAAGCAAAAGGCTATGCTTGCTGTAGCACCCGAAGCGTTCGGTCAGACTTTCCACGTAATGCTCATTATTGCGATCTGTGGGATATTTTTAGGCTTGTTCCTTCGCCGTGACAAGACACAGCCTAATGAGGTTGTGAAACAAGAAGTCGCGTTAGAAGGATTGCACTAGATTAGAACAATCATACAGGAAGCTTACCGAATAATCGGTAGGCTTTTTTTGTGTACATAGAAGCTGGTAATTATGGAATTCTAAATAATAGCGCAAAACTTCATTTTAGGGGGTATTAGTGATGAGTCAAGATGAAAGGAAACTGGAAAAGGATTCGCATCATATTCAACTAACTTCTGGTGATATTGCGCCTTTATGGGCAGGTTATTTAAGTGACAGCATGGTCAAAGGCGTGCTTCAACATTTCTTACATACAGTTGAGGATGTTGAAGTAAAACCAGTCATTGAATTTGCTCTTGGTTTAACAATAGAACATATGGAATTTAGTGCGAAGTTATTTAATGACGAAAAGTTCCCTATCCCTCTTGCCTTTACAGAGAAGGATGTCAACTTAAATGCCCCAAGATTATTTTCAGATGGCTTTATGTTACTCTATCTAAGACATATGGGTATTGCCGGCACAGTTTCTTATGCTATGGCATTAGCAAGCAGTTCAAGACAGGATATACGTGCATTCTTTATTCAAAATCAGAAGACTGCAGCTGAGTTGCTAGAGAAAGCTACGGCTTTATTGCAATCAAAAGGAATACTCACAAGGAGCCCTTTCATACCGTATCCGGATTCAGTTGAGTATGTACACAAAGAAAGTTGGTTAAATGGACTGCTGGGCGATCGTAGACCCTTAAATGCAGCAGAAATCTCAAACATTTATTTGAATATTATGAAAAACAGTATAGGTAAAGCATTGATGATAGGTTTTTCTCAAGTTGCTAAAAACAAAGAAGTCATTGAATATATCGTGCGCGGCAGAGATATTTCCACGAAGCATGTCGAAATATTCAGTGCTTTATTACGTGATGACCAGATGCCGGCACCTGCGACTTGGGAAACAGAAGTTTCAAATTCTAAGGAGTCTCCATTTTCCGATAAGCTAATGCTCTACCATACGATCTTTCTTTCAGCAGTAGGAATTGGGAACTATGGAGCAGCTATTTCAGCAAGCATGAGGAGGGATTTGACAACGGTATACTTGCGGCTTACAAGTGAAATTGGTACCTATGCAGACGATGGAGCAGAACTCGCGATAAAGAATAATTGGATGGAAAAGATGCCCGGTGCGGTCGAACGTAATGCTCTACTATCCTTATAAACCGTATAGTTTGATCAACTTTGGGATATGCCAATAAAAAAACCATCCATTGTACTGGATGGTCTTTGGTATGTCAGGTTAGTACAACTATACGTCTTTACTCTTTTTCGTGCTTGGTTTTTTCTTCGCAGGTGTTTTCTCCGGCATTGCTGCGACCCATTGTAAGGACTGCTCGATCCACGCTGTAACAGTATCAGGTGTTTCCCGCCACTGCTCCGGTAAGGTAACATATTCCTTCATCGGTTTGCCTGGCATGGGAGAAAATAACGAGGCACCTTCTTGTTCGACAAGACGAGAACGCTCCTCTTCCGGCAGGCGGATGAAGATTTGCTGTCCATAAAGTCCTACGAACATGTTGCCATTAATAAAACCGGCCAGATTGCCGAACACGGGACGAATATGAATATGAGGATTGCTGGGCATAACAGCTGCGAAAAATTGTTTCATCTCCTCATCAGGACGAGGCATGGACATATAGAAAACTCCCTTTCGATGTGTATGTTAAACTTCCATAATCGTCTTAAGTCGTTTCAAGTCACCTCGAATGCTACTTCTGACCTGGGGAGACATAATAAGATCTGTTAACTTATAGAAACCTTCTGAGGTACCTTCAACACGTATTTGTGCCAATGTTCCTTCCTTTGCATCATCAAATTGATAGGTGACTTTCATCGGAAACGGACCTTTAATTGATTGCATCACCATCAACTTCTCGGGTACATAGTCAACTACTTTAAGTACATAGTGAATTTCCTTACCCAGAAATTTGGCCATTCGTCTTACCTGAGTTCCCAAGCCAATAGGGCGTTCAGTGAGGAGTTCAGCCTCTTTAATGCCTTTGGTCCAATTGGGATCGTTGGTGGGCTCCATCGCATACCGAGCAACCTCTTTGCGGCTTTGAGCAATCACCAACTTGGCCGAAACATCAATTCCCATATCTATAATCTCCTTATTTCTTATCGTAATTCGTCAATAAAAGTCATGGTTGACACTCGTATTTTAGCAATCACTTATGTAAGTGTCAACTTAAATAGTTTTATAAGTTAAGTTGACACTTAATTAAGTGTATGCTAAATTAACGTCATGATCGAAAAAGTGATCCAAGCCATCGTAGAGCCAAGACGCAGAGATATCTTATATCTCGTACGTGATGGAGAGCTTACATCTAGCTCCATCGCGTCCCATTTTGACATTTCGGCACCAGCAGTATCACAACATCTTAAGGTTCTTGAGGAATCCGGACTACTAGTGGTTCGGAGAGAGGGAACCAAGCGGTATTATCGAATGAGGAGGGAAGGTTTTGCTGATCTGAAAGCGTACATTGACCGTTTCTGGGATGATAGTCTACTGCTATTGAAGGAAGCCGCAGAAGAAGAAGAGAGGAGACAGCGTAACCGTGAATCAAATGAATCAGACCAGTGATACGATTAGGAAAGAGATGTTTATCGATTGCCGTCCGGAGATTTTATTCTCCTTTTTTACAGACCCTGAGAAGATGGTTCGTTGGATGGGCAGGCATATTCTGCTCGAGCCAAGTATCGGAGGGAAATATCGGATTGATGTGAATGGATCGGATATTGCGATGGGGGAGTATAAAGAGATTATTCCTAACGAGAAAATCGTTATGTCGTGGGGCTGGGAGAAGTCCAAGGTGGTTCCACCTGGTTCAAGCACGCTCGAATTTAAATTCACAGCGAAAGATAAAGGAACTGTTCTGCTATTAACTCACTACGATTTGCCGCTCGAAGAAGTCGCCGCCCACACAGAGGGTTGGATGCACTATACAACTCGCCTCCAAACGTTGGCTGAGGGCGGAGATCCTGGTATAGATCCGTGGTCTGTTAAGGCTATGCATTAAAAATTACGTTTCATTAAGAAGCTTATGGGGAGATGGAAGACAATGACGACTTTATCTTGCGATTGTGGGTTCAAAGTAGAAGAGGAAAATCGGTACGAAGTAGAGGCAAAGATGTGGCATCATGCCATTCACGATCATGCCGATATGTTGAAAAGCATGTCAGTAGAGCAGCTTGCACAATGGTTGATGGGAAAAGACAAGCAATTAGGCGATTCTTCAGCCATTCATCAGGAGGTTGTGTTCGCAGCAAGCCCGAACCGCATTTATGAAGCACTGACTGATGCTGCGCAGTTTAGCAAAGTCTCAGGAGGAGCTCCTACAGAAATAACTCCGGAGGCTGGCGGTTCTTTTTCCTGCTTCGGTGGGATGATTGTAGGGAAAAATATTGAGCTGGAGCCAAACAAGCGAATCGTTCAAGCATGGCGTGTCGCGAATTGGGAAGAAGGCGTATATTCCCTTGTGAAGTTCGAATTGGAAGAGCAAGGCGAGGGAACTCGCCTAGTCTTTAGCCATACAGGCTTTCCTGAAGGTCAGGAAGCTCACTTGGCTCCAGGCTGGCATACGAACTATTGGGAACCGCTTAAGAAGTATCTAGCGTAATTTAAAAACCGGTATTCGTTCATTTGGAACGAGTACCGGTTTTTATTTGTCTATAAGATTTTTGAGTGAAGGTGGGATGCGAAGCTTAGCCCTTATTTAATAAACGGTGTAGGTTTCTTGCTTAAACATTGAATTAGCGAATCGACGTTCCTCTTACCAGTGAATTCGGGCGCCATGTTGCGTCCTGAGAAGGCTATCTTTCTTTAATCACCACTCCTTACGAAGTGCAAACAAATCTCTCAATTCATCATTTGAGAGTTCCGTAATCCAGCCTTCAGAAGTGGAGATTACGTTCTCGCTCAGACTCATCTTACTCTCGAGCATCTCGTCGATTCGTTCCTCCAAGGTCCCGAGGGAGATGAACTTGTGAACTTGTACATTGCGCGTCTGTCCCATCCGAAAGGCACGATCCGTAGCTTGATTCTCTACGGCAGGGTTCCACCAACGGTCGAAGTGGAACACATGGTTCGCTGCGGTCAAATTGAGTCCGACTCCGCCAGCTTTTAGCGATAGAACGAAGATACCCGGCCCAGTACCATCTGCGGCTTGGAACGTATCAATCATCTTATCGCGCTCTAGCTTAGGCGTGCTTCCGTTCAGATACAATACCGGTTCATTGCGCTGTGCCCGCAGCACGTCTGCCAATATTTTTCCCATGCCTACATACTGGGTGAAAATCAGGCAGGAGTCGCCTTCGTCCCGAAGCTCACCGACCATGGCAACCAGCCGCTCAAGCTTCGCGGATCGCATCACGAAGGCTTCGCGGCTCTCCTCGGAAAGATGAGATTCCTCCGAAAGAATATCTTCCTTCGTGAGCAGTACAGGGTGGTCGCATAACTGCTTAAGCTGCGTTAAGGCCGCTAGGATTGCTCCTTTGCGCTCCATGCCTTCCAGCTTCTGCATACGTTCCATGAGATCCTTGACGGATCGTTCATAGAGTGCTCCTTGCTCAGCTGTTAGATTGATATATACTTTCATTTCAAGCTTATCAGGCAAATCGAGCTGGATCGCAGGATCTTTCTTTTTGCGGCGCAGCATGAAAGGCTTGACGAGCTTCTGCAGCTGTGCAGTTCGCTCCTCGTCGTGGTGCTTCTCGATCGGATTCGCAAATCGATGCTGAAACTCGCGTTGGTTTCCGAGGTAACCCGGAATAAGAAAATCGTAGATCGACCACAGTTCGGACAGTCGATTTTCAATAGGTGTTCCTGTCAGTGCAATCCGGTGCTTAGCTTTAAGCGTACGGATCGCTGCGGATTGTTTATTGTGGGCATTCTTGATATTCTGAGCTTCATCCAAGCAAAGGGAACTCCACGTGGTCTCCTGCAGTGTCTCTTGATCCATTAGCGCTGTCGTATATGAAGTCAGTACGACGTCCGTTTCTTTCAAAACCGCAGAAAGTGCCTCACCACTTAGACGTCCCTTCCCATAATGAAGAAAAACCTTTAAATCCGGAGCAAAGCGGACTAGCTCCTTCTGCCAGTTGCCAAGCACGGAGGTGGGGCAGATAAGCAGGGCAGGGTGCTCCGATTCTGCTTTATGATGCAGTAAATAGGTAATGAATTGTATGGTTTTACCAAGCCCCATATCATCGGCCAAGCAGGCACCAAGCCCAAACTTCCTAAGAAAGCTCAGCCATGTGAAGCCTTCGCGTTGATACCCGCGAAGCTCAGCGCGCAATCCCTCTGGCACAGCGATTTCTTTCAATTCCGAAGGCTCTCCAAGCTGACGCAGCAGCGCCAAGAGGTGGGTATTCAGCTCAACTTCCAGCTTCAGCCGTTCTTCATGATCCGCTTCTTCCTCCGCTGTAAGAGTTTCCTTCTGGTGTTTTTCCTTTTCCGATTCACTTAACAGGTGAAGCTGAAAGATATCCTGCAGGGACAGTCCTTCTTCTGGATTCACGCTTTCCATGAGTCTCTTGATTTGCTCCAGCAGGGCAGGGTCTAAGTACACCCATTGACCACGGAAGCGGATAAGCCGTTCATTGCGGCTAAGCAGACTGGCGAATTCAGCTTCGCTCAGTTCAGTATTGCCTATGGCAATTCGCCAATCGAAGTTGACCAGAGAGTTCAGTCCGAACAGCGACTCGCCTCTGCCACCAGCTTCCGAGGAAACCTTTGCACGCAGCCGAGGCTTCCGTTTCGAGGCAGCCTCCCACCAACCAGGGAGCATGACGTTCCAGCCATCTTCCAACAAAAGGCGGCTGTCCGTTGTCAGAAACGTCCATGCCGCTTCGTCGCTTAATGGCTCAGCAAATAGCTCGCCGCCGATATTCCGCCTAGGCAATGCTTCAGTTAATCTTGTAGCCCAGCCAAGAGAACGCTCCAGGATATAAGGGCTCCAATCACTCGCCCATGTGCCTGAAGCACGTCCATCCGCATAAAGGCGAATTGGCGTCAACACAGATCCTTCATTTTTATCTTGAAGTACCAAGCGGAGACGCCAAGTGTCATCGTTCTCATCCGGTTCCAACAGCTGCAGGGCAGGGCGGAAGGGAGCGGTGTCAGGTCTCCAGCCCAGAGATGCAAGCCATTCTTCGTCCGTGAAAGCATCTGCAGAGGCAGATGCCGATTTCTGTGCTCGGAAAAGGGCTGGATAGTCTCGTCGAAGATCAGCAAGGGCAGCTTCATTGGGATAGTGTTCAGCCGAAACCACGGCGGAGAAGGCTGCGCGCAAGCCGGACATTCCCTCACCTAAGCCATCTAAGCTTTTTAGCACTTTCCAATCCAATTCCTTCAAAGACTCCGCCTCAACATCCCAAGTCCAAGCCAGATTCCCATCCCGGAATGCGCTGTAACTGGGTACGTAATGACCTGCTTTAGCTTCCCGGTATAGAACCGGTGCCACTTCCAGCAATCCCTTCGTGGTTTCGTTTCCCCCTTCCCATCGGAGGACGTCCATGAAGTAGGGTTCTGCGAAGAAGGGGAGTACCATCTCGACAGGTAGTACCGTTAGTGTCAACTCCCCCGCTAACAGTTGGTCCAGAATGGTGCCGTAGTAAGATGGCTCGTGCCACGCAAACAGCAGCTTACGAAATTTATCTCCGGGCACATCGCGTCCGTCCTGCAGCCCCCAGAGTAAGGCGTCTCCACTGTCCGTTAAGGTGACGTTCAATGTCATATCATGCAATTTAGTGCTCATCCGAGTAGCTTTCCTTTCCGAAGTTCCTCCTGCAGCGCCCTCAGCCTGCTGTGCCGTTCCACGAAACCAGAAAAGAAATGTTCCCATCGCTCCGTTTGTTTCATTTTTTTGTACACTTTATCGAGCCGCTTGAGGAGCCTTACCGCTAATTTGTAATCATGCCGGTTTTTTAGACTGACATAGTAATCTATTGCTTGATGATAATAGGGTAGGAGGAGCTTTGGTGTATCCTTTTCAATTGGCTGCAGGACATTGACGCGATGGTAGAGAGGGTCATGGCCCTGTAGGATCTGCATTTCTAACCAAGGCTTCCATTTTCTTTGTTCGTATAACATGTCCTCAATAATCCGGAACGAATAAGGCAAGAGCTCTTCTAGAACGCTCCACATGTACTCTTCCGCTTGAGGGAGATGCACGATGGCTTTTGTCCAAAAATCAGCGTAAACATCAAGCTCTTTGGTCCGTTTCTTATTAAAAAAAGAAGCTGATCTGCGCAACCAATTCACTAAATCTTCCCAGTTCTGGGTGTTATATAGATGGTCTAGGAACGGAATGAATAGTTTGGCAGGGGCCTCTTTGAAACTATCATTCTCTTTTAAAGCCCTCCAGGCTTCTTTACTCCTGGATTGCTGCAAGTACAAGAAAGCCTTTGCGGCAGAGAGAGAAGGTGATTGGCTATCCAAATCAATCGTCTCAAGAGCTTCAATTTCCTTAGTTATATAATGACTTGCCTTGGGATCTGGGGCAACCCAGTGTTTCCAAAGCACGGTATAGACGCCATAATCTTGATAACTATGACCTGATTCTTCAGCCATTTGCTGTCTGATATAACTTAACGTCTGCTCAAGGCGCTCTCCAGAAACCGAGAAGTCAAGGAGGGGCGATTTTTGCTTCAGCCAAGTATGAATCTCATCGTAAACCCGGTAAAGGGTGGAAGATGTGTAGTAACTTACGCCATTTTGTGCATTCTGCTCTTTTAGTTTTCTAAGGATAAATAATTCCTGATGCATGTCAAAAAAAATCTGATCCATATCAGAAAAAGGAATAGTGATCTTCTTGATGTTCAGTAAGTGCTGCCTCAGCATGTCTACGTAATTTCCTAGATCATATGTCGCCTTAATGAGGGACGTAAATTGGTTCAGAAACTTATGCCAGCCGGATACATCCATTTTGGGCAATTGTAGGAGCGTAGACTCCAAGGAGGTAGTTGACGTAACCCGCTTGAGATGCATTTTGGCATTCATAATTTGGGAAGCGGGGTAACCCAGACGATCCCCAAGCTCCATCCAGACTGCTGCCATATGCTTGCAAGCGGCTGGTACTGGACAACTACATTGACTGGAGCCGGGCTTGTCTAAGTTCAGAATGACTCGATATTCTCCTGATTCTTCCTCTGCCACTCTTGCCTGAACGACTCGAGTCTCAGATATGCTCAGGGAAGCTACCCGTTGTTGTTTAAAGTAAGTAAACCCTCGACTAAGGGTAACGTCATTAAAAGCTTCGGCTACGTACTCCAGCAGCTTCAACCATTGGTCATCGTTTAAAATGGGAGAACTCATCGAATAGCTCCTTTTTTTCCACTTTCAATTATCAAAACCATCTTTTAGTATAAATAGTGAAGCTGATAATGTAAATTGAGTCCATTTAACAGGAAGGATGATTCTATATGAATATTCGGATAAAATATGGATTAGCGGTAATAACTACCGTAGTTTTAGGCTTAAGCTCAAGAAGGTTCTCCGGCCTAATCCCTCTTTTTATTGTTAAACATGCAGGGGATGTGCTCTGGGCAAGTATGGTTTATTTTGGGTTTCGATTTTTTTTCGTAAAAAGAAAGTTAACATGGGCAGTAGGAATCAGTATCGTATTTAGCTTTGCTATTGAATTTAGTCAGCTATATCAAGCTGAATGGCTAATTGAAATAAGAAATACGGTCCTTGGAGCCCTCATTCTTGGAAAAGGATATGTAACAGTTGATTTATTTAGATATGTCATAGGGATAACACTGGCTTTTTGTGTAGACAAGTATTGGCTGCATCGCGATAAGCGCATTTAGTCATGGGAATTACCAGGAATGGATGATTGTCGCATCCAACCTATCAGTACGATCAAGAGAGGATAGACAATTCCAATAAGGAGAGCAAAGGGAATGTAGGTTAAGTTATTCCATTTAGCTTCAAATGCTGTATTTGGATTCACAACAAGCGATAAGACCGTAATAATCAGTCCTATTGGAAAACAAAGCATTTTGTAATCACGAAAGTGGAACACATGCTAAAAGCATGATCCATGGGAAGAAGATCTCTGCAGTTCTTAATATAACAACGATGCGTGATTTTCAAAGAAGGAGGCACATTAAATTCAACGCTATTGTCGTACTGTCAAAAGTTTGGCTTCAAACGAATGAGCTTATCATCGCCTTTGTTTGGCTTGCCGCGACCGTCACGGTTGTTCGTCATGAGATATAGCGATCCGTCGGGTCCTTCATAGACATTGCGAAGCCTGCCGAATTTCCCTTGAAATAAATGTTCCACGCTCGCGACTGTATCGTATTTTGGCCCTTTCAGGTTTACTTTTAAAAGCTTTTCTCCCCGCAATCCTGCCACTAGGAGGCTGCCTTTCCAAGGTCCTTTGCTTACGAATGTTGCACCTGATGGTGCCCACGTTTCTTTTCCGCTTTGGAGGATTGGCGTTTTCAGATTAGCTTTTACTGGACTCGAGGATGTTTCACCTTCAATTAATGGCCAACCATAATTGCCACCAGGCTCAATAAGGTTAATCTCATCATGTGCAGTTTGTCCATGCTCGGAGCTGTACAATTGCCCTGTTTCTGGATGCCAAGCGAGCCCTTGAGGGTTACGGTGTCCCATGCTGTAGATGGGTGAATTCTTAAAAGGATTTGAGGCAGGAATAGACCCGTCTAGGGCAATTCGTAATATTTTGCCACCCAAGCTAGTTGGATCCTGTGCTAAAGGAGGATCATACCGATCGCCGGAGGTGATATAGAGCAGCTTATCGGCTCCAATTTTAATTCTTCCGCCGTTATGGTTTTCCGCTCCTGGTAATCCGGCAATTAATACTTTATCCAGCTGCGCTTTGTTATTTTTTTCGATAAGCCTCAACACTCGATTGTTGACTTGATCCTTCGCGCGATAGGTGTGATAGACATAGATATAATGGTTTTCCATAAAAGAGGGATCAAGCGCAAGCCCTAAAAGTCCTCCCTCGCCTTCGCTGATGAAGGGGGCCTCGAAAGTGATTAGTGGCTTTGGGTTCAGACGACCCTTCTCAATCACACGCAGTGTACCTGGTCTTTCTGTGAAAAAAATCCGGCCATCCTTTGCGATATCCATCTCCCAAGGGACGTTAAGTCCTTCGGCGACTGTTTCTATTTTATAGGGAATATCCAATTGTGTAGTTGAAGTCTGCTCTGGGGATGGTACATTAACCTGCTTGTTCGGTGTACAGCCAGTCGTTATCACAAGCGATAAAGCTAATAGAAAAACAAAGAACTTTTTCATTAACATTTCCTCCTACATGATTAGGATGAACAGGCGTTATTTCTGTTGTATTTATAAATTCATTATACCATTTTGTGGAAGGAAACTATAAACCGCAACCTGGAAAATGTTATATTGGTAAGAGGTATCATTAAAGGATTACACCCATATAAATAGACGAATAAGGGAGCCAACTCATGATTCTATATCAAAATGAACATACAACCGTTTTTCAAAGCGCATTATTTCAAACGACATCAACCGTTGTGCTAACGAAGGATATGGTATTAATTGTTGATCCTAACTGGCTTCCAAATGAAATTGATGACATACGAAACTATGTCAATTCGGTAAGAGGCGATCGGGACTTATACCTGTTATTTACGCATGGTGATTTTGATCACATTATTGGGTACAAAGCATTTCCCGGCGCTAAAACAATTGGGAGTTACGCACTAAGCTGTCACCCGAAGAAAGACTATAAGATTTCTTTGATAGAAGAATTTGATAGGGAACATTATGTCAATCGGAATTACCCCGTTGAATTTCCGGTTCTTGATATCGTCATTTCGGAAGATGCCGAGGAACTAAGGTTAGGGGATACATTATTGACTTTTTATAAATCCCCGGGACATACACCGGATGGATTGTTTACAATCATTGAACCGTTAGGTATTTGGATTGCAGGAGACTATTTATCGGATTTCGAATTGCCGTTTATTTATCATAGTGCCAAAGCATATAAGGAAACGTTGAATACGGCATATCGTATTTTAGATCAACACAGCATTGAACTGCTAGTTCCTGGGCATGGACAAGTTACCACCGATACCTTGGAGATGAAAAGGCGTTTGGACATGTCTTCTGATCATCTGGAACGGCTTATTAAGGCGGTCATTGCAAAAGATGAGAGTGCTATCGCGGCTCTTGGTGATGAGCATGCCTTTAAATCTTCTTTTACAGAAGAATGCCACGAAGAAAACATTAAAATCATTGCACAGGAATTTTCTAGTTAAGCAATTCTTTTCGGGAGATGTGCGTCATGCAGTGACGGTTACCTAGAAAGATCACTAGAATAAAATTCTTGAACACGGCGAGTAAGTGGGTAGTAGGGACTTAGGAGTAGGATAAGGTAAAAAAAGGAACTCCTTTCAAAATAAACAATATGGAGTACAGCTATGTCAATAAAGATACTTTTTGGAATATTGCTACAGGCAACAGAACATGGTCTGTGTCCATCGATGGTGTTGGTATTTATGTAAATGCGTATACGGGTGAGTTTATCGAAATGATATTTCCATTGGATGCTGTCCTAACGAAGGACGACCACCCCGATTGGTTTGCAAAGTAACTTAAGGCAAATTTAATCTGATGATAGAGTTGTGAGGGTATGTTGTATTTCGTACAACAATATTCAGAGGTTTCTTCTCATTTTGCTGAAGGTGTTGTATGTGGTACAACAATTTAGCCTTGTTTCAACCACTTAGGCTCTTTTTGGGAGAAAACGTTGCATTTTTTACAACAATTGCTGGGATATCCCCAATAAACGATCCAATTGTTGTAAAAAATACAACATCTCAATAAGCCCCCCTAAAAGAGGTGCACACTTTTCAACTTCTACATATTTTTCACCCCTATCGGGCAAACCAAGCATGGATTGTTTTTCAATTCGCATTTAGCTGGTTAGGGGTGATAGCTCATTAGCGTGCAAACGAGCCAAAAACCGCGCATGGGACTGCCGGATTTGAAGGATAAGGTCGCATTGATTACCGGAGCGGGATCAGGAATTGGTCAGGCTGCCGCCGAGATGCTTGCGCAGCAAGGGATGAAGGTATGCCTTGTGGATTTGAAGGACGAACGGCTAGAACAGACGAAGCAGGAAATTGTGGCAGCAGGCGGTCAGGCGATCACGGTTGATGTCGACGTCTCTGATCCGGACCGTGTTGCCCAGGCGTTCGAACAGACGGTAAATACCTGGGGACGCCTAGACGTCGTCTTTGCTAATGCAGGCATCAACGGGGTTTTGGCGCCGATCGAAGATATGAAACCAGAGGATTGGGATCGTACGCTGTCCGTCAATCTGAAGGGCACATTCCTGTGCGTCAAACATGCAATTCCGCATATGAAAGAGAACGGCGGCAGCATCGTTATCACAAGCTCCATTAACGGCAGCCGTTCTTTCTCTGGATTTGGGATGACGGCCTACAGCACTTCTAAGGCGGGACAAGTAGCATTCGCCAAGATGGCCGCATTAGAGCTGGCCCGCTACAAAATACGCGTCAACGCTATCTGTCCAGGGTCAATCAAGACCAACATTGGAGAAAATACGCAGCACACACCGGAGCTCGAGAAAATCAAAATCCCAGTCAAATATCCGCAAGGCAGCCAACCGTTGGAACACGCGCCAGGACAACCAGAGCAGGTGGCTAATCTGGTAGCATTCCTTGCCTCGGAAGCTTCGAATCATATCACCGGCACGGAGTTGTTCATTGAAGGCGCTGAATCGCTGCTTTAACGATAGCTTGAAAAACCACTAGTTGGTGGGTGAGGGATGCGGATGATTTTTCAAGGAAATGAGCAGTCTATATTCGGAGGTGAAAGAAACCATGGATGAGCAAAAAGAAACGGTCACTTCATTCGATCCGAAAAGCGGACAATCCAAGGAGGTCAATGTCGTCTTGGATCATGCTCGTAGTGGAGGATTGAAATATACAATTGAAGATGTAGAAAAAGAACACAAGAAAAATGATGAATAATCACTAATAAAATAGGGAAAAGCGTATGTTGACTCTGGGGAATCTCCAGAAACCAACATGCGCTTATTTAATTTCTTAACGATTAATCGTCAATACCTGCTCGACATGTTTCAGGAGTAGTAGGCTCGGAGTTTCTAATAATCGTATCATCTGGCCCGTCTTCATCTGAATTATTCAAATTACTCTCAGCAATGGCCGTAGATTCAAATTTTGTGTCTTTGTGATTAGTTGATTTATCTATGCTTCTCACCCTTTCAATTGTATAAGCTAATATGCTTCTTTTATAAGGTATTTATTCGTTAGCATGATAGGTGGATACATCTATATTCGCTTTTGCAATCACGGCCATTGGCCTTCGAAAGAAGGATTTGTGGGTCTTGACAAACCATACTGTAATATTTATAATTACAGTATAAAGTCCTTACAAAAAATTAGCTAATGGCGGTGATAATCATGAACTTTGTAATCAGTGATTGGGTTGTGGCAACTACAAATGAAGATGAAATGCTGCATGGTTATATTGAGTCTATAGATATGCTGCACGGCATTGCTCGGGTGCACGTTATTGCATCGGATCGTGAAACTGCCATCGGAAAAATATTGGAAGTAAGCAGTCAAGACGTTAAGAAATTACCGGTAAGTGAGTTTGATATAGAAGATCAAGTAAAGAGCTTGATCGATGTGGCGCTAACAACACGAGATGAGCAATGGTTCAATGAGTTGTCAGCGAAATTATTCGCCATTCAACAAAATGGCACGAAACGCGGCGAGCGTGATGTATTTCCGTCCTACTATCATAACCGCTTAGGTGTTGATCAGTTTTAATGGGGCGTATAAAAGAAAAGCCAATCCAAGAAACATGTCCTGCATGTTAGCTAATGGATTGGCTTTTTAGTTATGTTTCCCTTGTTTTCCGCTTTATTGTATAGGTGTCTTGTTTGAGACTTGTTTTTCTTTCGTGACTTCCGCGGCAAAAAGAGTCTGTAGTTCTGTGATTTTTCTGGGATCCGTAAGTGTCACTTTGTCAGCGAAATAATGCTCAACGAGCAGTTCCCACGTAGGGGTTACCTTTTGAGCCGTCATGGCTCGAATAGCGGTCTTAACCAGCCTTCGTTCCTTGGCATTAGTGTATACGTCGATGTACTGCTGTTTACGTTCGAAATCTAACTCCGTAAAAATAGCTCGAAATACCTCAGCTGTCATACGTGCGTCGTCCAATGCTCTGTGGGCAGAGCCTTCAGCAGCAATGTTAAGATCGATCAGAGCAGCCTCGACACTGACATCATTCGACACATTTTTATAGCGGATAAAGCCTTTCAACAGATCGAAATAGCTGGCCGCCATCCAATAAGCATCATCCAACTTATGCATCCGCGTATCAAACACGATGCGTTTCAAATCCTCGCCACCCCAGGTGACTAGCAGGAGATCTTCACTTTTATTCAGCCAGTCCATGAAATCCGTAATGACTTTACGAAAGCCGTCGGCTTGATCGATATCTTCTTGAGGAATGCCCGTTTTTTTCTTGATAAACCCATTTAATTTGGAAAAATAAACAGGTTTGACTAAAGATGAAAACTCATCAATAGCTTGGAGGGAAGAATCTAGTCGGACGGCTCCAATCTCAATAACCTCCATAGGTAAATCACTCGCAAACTTGCGACCGTTGAATTCAATGTCCAAAATAATGTAATCCATGATGTAGCCCCCGCTTCCGTCTCTGTGTTTCCATTCTATCAGAAAATGCCTAGGATACCAGCTTCCGTTTTCCATAGACTGCATTTAGAACGAAACTAAACAGTAAACCTGCAAAGGACATTCCTGAAATCCATAGATATAATTGTTTCCCGCCAAAGCTTTCGTAGAACCAGCCACCCAAATAGGAAGCGACAATACCCGATACGCCAAAGAAAAGGATTGCAAGCACAGTCTGTCCCGTTGCACGCCATTCTTCAGGAACAATACGGTATAAATATTGGATAGCAGCTGAATAAAATATGGGGAACGTGAAGGTTTGCAGCAGCTGAAGATAAACGAGAATATGAGGATCCGTCACCCACGCGGATAGAAAAAAGCGGATGAAATAAAACACTGCAGCAAAAGAAATGATTGCTAATTCTTTTCCTTTGCGAAGCCACCAAAAGCTTAGTGCGAATACGAGAATTTCGCTTCCTGCTGCTAGAAACCAGGCTAATCCGACCATGTCGGGGGTTCCGCCTAATTTTCGAATATAGACGCCAAGAAAAGTATCGTTGATCCGCTGCGGCACGGCAACAATAAAGATAAGTAACATAAACCAAATGGTTTCCCTATTTCCTAGGAATTGTCGCAGAGTTTTTAAAGAGATCGGTTTCCCAGTTACCGGCGCATCCGGCAATGGCAAGCAGATTAGAATGCTAATAATGCCTATTGCAGCGAACAAGAACGCCAAACTATTGATTCCGAAATATTGAGTGGTATAACCAACGGCCAAGGACATGACCGCATAACCAACAGCTCCGAAGGTTCGGATGGAACCGTAGCTTACCCCGTTAACCTCCGCTGTTTGGAAATTTAGACTTTCTGTCAGGGGATCAAGAGGCATTAAGAAAAAGTACATAAGCATCGTAAAAAGAAGAAGCACAATAAAGCTGGATGAGGCGTATAACAAGTACCCCACAATGGTTGAACATCCTAAGAGGAGTAACATAACTTTCTTAATGGTCTTCGTTCGATCACTGATCATCCCCCATAAAGGTTGCGAGAAGATGGCAATGAAGCCTCCCGTTCCTATGATGAGACCAATCTTCGTAGCTAGAAGCCCTTGCGCATCTAAATAGACGGGAAGGAATGAAACAAACATGGCCAGAAGTGCAAAATACAAAAAGTTAAACGAACGCAATAAATTTGAAGAATTCATGATGACCTTAACCTTCCCAGATAAATTAGTACAATGATGCTGTAAAACTACATTCTAACATGTCATGGTAAAGAATCCAAAGTAAATAAGGCGAATTTTTCAGAGACGGTAGAAACTTCCAATCTCTGCGAGGACGGTTTACAATTAGAGAGAGGAGTTGATGCATAATGGGATCACCAATCGTACGACTGGTTCTTGATGCCAAAGCCACACTGGCTGAAGGCCCGTGCTGGAATGCGGAACAGCGTTTGTTGTATTGGGTTGATATTATAGGAAAGAAATTTGGCAGGTTTGATCCTGAAACAGGGCTAAACGAAGATTTTCCCATTGGAGAATATGTCGGTGCAGTGGTCTGCGCCGGTGAAAATGAGGTTGTGTTAGCGACACAATCTGGCTTCCAAATGTACCAGATGCAGCAGAATAAGCTTACGCCTCTTGTTGATCCAGAATCTCATTTACCTGAAAATCGGTTTAACGATGGGAAATGTGATGCTAAGGGACGATTCTGGGCGGGCACCATGGAGATTATCGAAAAAGAGGCAACAGGATCACTCTATGTGCTAGAAACCGACCACAGTTATCGCAAGGTTTACGAGGGAGTAGGCGTTTCCAATGGGATCGCTTGGAGCTTAGATGAGAAAGAAATGTACTATATCGATTCTATGAAAAAGTTAGTGCTCGCTTTTGATCATGAGGCGGATAAAGGGGAAATTAGCAATCCGAGAATATTGATCGATTTTCGGAATGAACAAGGGTTCCCTGACGGGATGACGATCGATGAAGAAGGCAATCTGTGGATCGCCCATTGGGATGGCTGGCAGGTTTCTCGTTGGAATCCTAAAACAGGTCAAAAGATAGACAGCATTGCCATTCCCGCAGCTAAAGTAACCTCCTGTATTTTCGGAGGAGACGAACTAGACACCTTGTACGTTACGACAGCCCGCAAGGGTGTTCAAGAAGATCAAGTGGGGGATCAGCCGCATGCTGGAGGGATTTTTGCGGTAAAGCCAGGTGTAAAAGGCACGAAGACGCATTCATTCGGAGTACAGCATGAGGAACGGAAAGGGTAGGGTCTATGTCAGTAGAGAACAGTAATTTAACGATTCAGTATATCGGTCAGGTCGGCGTTATTCTGCGTAAAAACGGTACCGCTATCGCGATCGATCCTTATTTGACGGATTCCGTTGATCAGCTTTCTGGGTTTCCTGAGGGTTTTTGGATGCGGAGGTATGCGCCTCCTATGAAGCCAGAAACACTAACGGATTTGGATCTCGTGCTTTGTACGCATGAGCATATGGACCACATGGATCCAGATACGCTGCGGGCCATCGCTGTGGCATCTCCCAACTGTCAGTTTGGCGCTCCGAAGTCGTGTTTGCCTGGGCTTATGGCGATCGGCATCTCGGCAGAGCGGCTGCATGCACTTGGGACCCAGGAGGCGTTTACATACGGCGCTGATCTGATGATTCACCCTATTCCGGCTTGGCACGAGGAGCGGGTACGAGATAGTGAAGGCTGGGATCACTACTTAGGCTACGTTTTACAATGGGATGACTTGTGCATTTATCATGCAGGGGATACGCTACTGACGGAGGAGTTAGTCGAGGCGCTGTCCGGCTTCACCGTTGATGTAGGTTTTCTGCCGATTAACGGAAGGGACATTTTCCGTAATCGCCTCGGAGTCGTTGGCAACATGAACGCTCTTGAAGCGGCAGACTTAGCGGCTCACCTGAAGTTCGACATCGTTGTGCCCGTGCACTTCGATATGTATGCCAACAATAGTGAAGGGATCGCTCCCTTCGTGGATCGTTTATTTCAGAAGCATCCTGGACAGAAATTTCATATTTTTCAACCGGGTGAGACGCTTGTATATGTGAGGTAGTGAAGGTTTGGCTACGAGGGGAGAGTTATTGAGCCTACCAAAAGTCAAAGGAGAAATAATCGGAGAATTGAGGTTTCAGGCCTAGACTCTGACTATAAAGATGTTTTTCATCGCTACGGAGTCGCAATTACGAGCTCCACAAACTGTAACGATGAAATTCATCGTCTCCACTAAACATTTTCAGAGGACCATTTCATTACTTATAAAAAAACCTCACCCGCAACAGCCCCTAAGAGGACGATGCACCACGGTGGTAATTTCCAGAACACCAGCAGGCCAAATAACACGATAACCAATGCAAAATCATAAGGACGAATAATAGCGGTTGTCCATAACGGGTTATAAAGTGCCGCGAGCAGGATTCCGACAACGGCCGCATTAATGCCTACGAAGGCACTCTGAATTTTGACATTTGTTCGTAATGAATTCCAAAAAGGTAATGCGCCAATTATCAGGAGATAAGCAGGCAGGAAGATAGCTAATGTTCCCACTAGAGCCCCTCTGAATCCGGCAAACATAGCGCCCAAATACGTGCCAAATGTAAAAAGCGGACCAGGAACTGCCTGCGTAGCCCCATAGCCAGCTAGGAAGGCCTCTTTACTTACCCAACCTTGCGGGACAACTTCTCGTTCCAAAAGAGGGAGAATGACATGGCCGCCGCCGAATACCAAGGAACCTACCCGATAAAACGAGTCGAAAAGGGAGAAAAGCTGCGAGTGCCATAAACCGCTGATAATTGGAAGCAGCAAGAGCAGAAGCGCATACAAGACCAAGCAAAAAATCGCAACAGAACGATGAACATGCACTTGAATAGAACTGTTTTCTGGGTTCGAAAAGCTTTTGAAGGCAAATAGTCCGATGAGTCCGGCGAGTGCTATAATAACAACTTGGCTATAGACCGTTTGCCATAGCAAGGTTACTGAAGCTGCCGCAATAGCTAAGGAGGCCGTGCTTTTATCGGATGCTAACTTTTTTCCCATGCTGAGAACGGCTTGTGCGACGATGGCAACGGCGACGATTTTGAGGCCGTGAATCCAGCCTGTGCTGCTGACATCCATGGATTTCATCAGCAGGGAAAAGAGGAGTAAGAGGATAATAGAAGGTAACGTAAATCCTAGCCAAGCAGCTGCGCCTCCCAACAATCCGGCCCGGATTGTACCGATACCAACACCTACTTGGCTGCTGGCGGGGCCAGGGAGAAACTGGCATAGCGCAACGAGATCGGCGTAACTTTTCTCATCCATCCATTTACGTTTCTGGATATACTCGTTGTGAAAGTAGCCTAGATGGGCAATGGGCCCACCGAAGGATGTTAATCCTAATTTTGTGGATACGAGGAATACTTCAAGCAATGCTCTTCGTTTACTTTGCTGTGGTTTTGCAGCGGTGTCCAACCTATTTCCTCCCCAATAACGTTTGATGAACATCTTAATCATTTAAGTGTATCGGAAATTGCAACGCGATTCTACCGATTAACACAAATAAAACAGTAATGCGGACCATCCGATTACTCCTTGCACATATAAAAGGATCATGAACTCTACTTGTGTAGAAATCATGATCCTTTTCTCACTCCAGCTGATATTCCTTCATCTTGTTGTACAGGGTACCGCGGGAGATGCCGAGCAGTTTGGCTGCCGCGCTTTTATTGCCTGCTGTTTTGGCCAAAGCGTCTTCGATCAGATGGATTTCTTCCTCATCGGATACCTTCGCTTTTAACAAAATCGCGGCATCTGCTTCTGAAGAAGCCAGACTGGGTTGCTGCTCCTGTAAAGCGGCTGGCAAATGCTCTAGACTGATCAGGTCTTCATCACTAAGAATAATGCACCGCTCGATGACATTTTTCAATTCTTGGATGTTCCCAGGCCATGAATAGTTGGACAAAGCCAATATGACCTCTGGAGAAAGTGCAGGAACCGGCTTCTGGTATTGCAGTGAAAACTGCTTGAGATACATGTGGACCATCGCTGGAATGTCTTCGGTTCTATCCCGTAAAGGCGGAATTCGAATGGAAATCACATTGAGCGCATAGTACAGATCCGAGCGGAATTCTTGATTGGCTAGCTTGCTGGCTAAATCTTGTGTAGTTGCGATAATGATTCGGGTACGCACGCTGATCGGTTGACTTCCCCCAGAGCGAACGATCGTTTGCTGTGTAATGTAAAGGTAAAGCTTTGCTTGAAGCTCTAATGGAAGCTTCTCGATTTCATTAATAAACAAAGTGCCATCTTTGGCTAGCTCCAACTTACCAGCTTGTCCACTATCACTTCCGGTGAAGGCGCCACCTTGATAGCCAAATAATTCGGCCTCCAATAAACCTGCGGGAACGATGCCGCAATTGATGGTCAAGAAAGGCTGCTCGGATCTCGAACTCGACTGATGGATAATATGAGCAAGCTGTTCTTTGCCAACACCCGATTCTCCAATCAGGAGGACGGGTGTTTCTGTTGCTGCCACCTTCTTGGCCCATTGGATGACTTTACCGATCGCAGGTCCTTTTCCTTTGATTAAGGTAAAGAGATCTTCAGCCTGGTCTTTATGTGGGAGTCCGAAGGAATCGACGGTTGTTAATTGTTCATTCAATCGTACCAATTGCGTGATATCCTGCTCGGTTGCAATGCCTCCGATGATATGCCCCTGAGCATCTCTGATCGGTGACGCATTAATAAGGACGTGGGTGTCCGGCCGTGGACGGTGGTAGGTATTCCGAATCATCCGGCCTTCGTCCAAAATTTTCAAGACCATCAATGTTTCGATATCAAAATGTTCGCCAATGCGTTTGCCTAAAATATCTGCGGCCGGAAGATGATAGAGTTCCTCAGCGACGGTATTCCAACAAATCACAGCGCCGGCTCGATCGACGACTGTGACAGCATCGGTGACGGTATCTGCGAGTGCATTGAAATAGGCAGACCACTTTTGCAGCTCGGAAATGGCGAAATTGAGATACGTGGATAAAACGGAGTATCCCTTGATGGCCCCATCCTTAGCTTTGAAAAGGACCGGTCGATTTGTTCGTTGATGCACACGTGACAAAGGAGTGTTGTCGTCTACAGAAATAATCGCGGATACAAAGTATGTGCTGCTTTCTGCTAATTCTTGGATGTTTCTAGCGGAAAAGGCCGTCATAAGGCTTGCATCTTCCGGTGTAAATAAACATATTTCGTCTTGCCAATGAGCGATAACCGCCGTTCCTTTGTTTAGATAGGAAGATAGCTCTTCGAGTGTTGTTTCAACAGGGAGTGTGATCATAGGGTTGTTCAACGGAAAGTGTTCATTAATGAACATAATTAACCTCGTTTGTACCATTTATTTGCTTTAAATTTACCATGAAAGCAAGGGAGATTCAACACAGGAAGCCAAGATAGTGAGTATGATAAAGGTAAAGGACTAATACCTGTTCAAAGTAATGGAAAATACACACATAAACAAATAGTGTTCAAATTTTAAAATGAAGTGTATAATATATTTATTAATTTAAACACTATTGTATAATTCCTTTGGAGGAATAACAAATGGAACTCATCCTGAAAAATATGTTTCAATCTTTAGGTAAAAGCCGCACAGCGAATCGATTAGCCAAAAAGTATGGTTTACGCTTTGGTGCAGCGCGTTTCGTAGCAGGAGAAACCATCCAGCAATCCATCGAAGCTGTGCGCGGACTCAACCAAGATGGCCGCGTAGCGACCCTGGACCATTTGGGTGAGTTCGTCTTTAGTGAAGAAGAAGCGTTGGAGTCAGCAGACATGTGTATTCAAACGCTAGATGCGATTGCCAGTTCAGGCGTCAAATCCAATCTTTCGCTTAAAATGACTTCACTGGGGCTAGATATCAGCAGAGAGCTTTGTGTTAACAACATGAAACGTATTCTTGATTGTGCGCGCCAGCATGGAAATTTCGTGCGAATTGATATGGAGGACTATGCGCATTGTCAAATCTCCCTTGATATCTACAGAGAGCTTCGACAAGAGTATGACAACGTAGGAATCGTCATTCAAGCTTATTTGTTCCGCACCATGCAGGATATGGATGATTTACATGCAATCGGAGCCAATCTGCGCCTTGTGAAAGGTGCTTATAAGGAATCTCCGGAAGTTGCTTTTCCAGAAAAAAGCGCAGTTGATGAAAATTATAAAAAAATCATTCGAAAACATCTGTTGAACGGTCATTATACAGCTATTGCGAGCCATGATGAGGCGATCATTCATTTTACGAAAGAATTTACAAGGTCAAATCTTATTTCTATCGATCAGTTTGAATTCCAGATGCTTTATGGGATTTGTGAAGATTTGCAAAAGCAATTAGTGAAAGAAGGATATCGGGTTCGTATCTATGTCCCTTACGGTGTAGATTGGTTCGGATATTTCATGAGAAGGTTAGCAGAGCGCCCAGCGAATGTCTGGTTTGTTCTGAAAAATATGTTTAAATAACACCCAAGTTTCCCATTCGGAGAGGAGCAATACTATGAATACATTTACGAAAGTTAGTCCTTTTGCAAATGAACCTTTTACTAATTTTGGTTTAGAGGAAAATGTGAAGGCGATGCAGGCTGCTATTGCCAAAGTGAAAAGTGAGCTAGGGCGCGAATATCCGTTATATATCGGTACTGAGAAAGTAGTAACAGAGGCTAAAATCACATCGATTAACCCGGGGAATGTAGATGAAATCATTGGATATGTAAGCAAAGCAGACCAGAAGCTTGCTGAAAAAGCGATGAATGTTGCCCTTGAAACTTTCGAAGTTTGGAAGAAGGTTCCGGCAAGAGAGCGTGCGGAGTATTTATTTAAAGCTGCTGCGTTAATGCGTGATCGTAAGCATGAATTCTCAGCGTTGATGATTTTGGAGTCTGGCAAAAATTACGTAGAAGCGGATGTAGATACCGCAGAAGCGATTGATTTCATCGAGTTCTATGCACGCGAAATGATTCGTTTGAGCCAAATCAACGAGACGCAGCCATTAGCCAAAATTCCCGGTGAAAACAACCAAATTAGCTATATCCCACTAGGTGTCGGTGTTATCATCCCGCCATGGAATTTTCCACTAGCGATTTGTGTAGGTATGACGATTGCAGCGGTTGTTTCTGGTAATACCGTGTTATTGAAACCAGCTTCAACAACGCCTGTTATTGCTCACAAATTCGTAGCTCTTATGGAGGAAGTTGGACTTCCCGCTGGTGTAATTAATTTCATTCCAGGAAGCGGTGCGGAAGTAGGAGACTACTTGACGACTCATCCTAAGACTCGATTCATTAGCTTTACCGGCTCCAAAGAGATCGGTTTGCGCATCAACAAGTTGGCCGCTGACGTGGCGCCTGGTCAAATTTGGATCAAGCGTGTGATTGCTGAAATGGGCGGCAAAGATGGTATAGTCGTGGACGAAACAGCGGATCTGGCCGCGGCTGCCGCTGCTATTGTGGCTTCTGCTTTCGGCTTCCAAGGCCAGAAGTGCTCGGCGGGTTCACGTGCTATCATTGTTGAATCTGTTTACGACGTAGTTGTAGACAAAGTAGTTGCTCTGACGAACCAACTGCAAAGCGGCCTGCCCGAGCACAATTTCGCAGCAGGGCCGGTTATTGATAAAACTTCTTATGACAGAATTTTAGATTACATTGAAATTGGTAAAAAAGAAGGAACGCTGCTCGCGGGTGGCGGTAAGGCCGATGGAAACGGCTATTACATTCAACCGACTGTGTTCGGTGATGTAAGCGGCAAAGCGCGTGTTATGCAGGAAGAGATTTTCGGACCTGTCTTGGCTATCGCTAAAGCGAAGGATTGGAAAGAAGCCATCGCGATGTACAATGATACGGAATTTGGTTTGACGGGGTCATACTTCTCCACGAATGAGGAGCGGATTTCTGAGGCATTAGACACTGTTCACTGCGGTAACTTGTACATTAATCGCAAATGCACAGGCGCATTAGTGGGCGTACATCCTTTTGGCGGCTTCAATATGTCGGGAACGGATTCCAAAGCAGGCGGTTACGACTACCTCATGCTTCTCACACAAGCGAAGCTGACATCTCGCAAAATATAATGGTTGGCAGAAAGAGGGCGGACGAAGAGTCTAGCCTTCTTTTTTTGTATATGGAGCGTCTCATTTAGGTGCGGTTCCCAAATTTTCGAATGCTTGCTCAAATTTCATCATCATTAGTCCTACTTTCTTTGCGATTGTTGGCTAAAACAAAACGCCGCTTTCACCAAAGTTCACGAGGAGATGACTCCTTACGAACATAGATGAAAGCGGCGTGTGCTTCACGACCAGCTTGTTTGAATATCTCTAGTATAGTGGAAAATGATAACATCGTGCCACTCCACCTTGGAGGGGGGAAGTTGAGAGGCGTCACGTCATGGAAGAAGATCGCAGAAGTGAGGTTTTTCTGCTTACAAAGGCAAATCACGCTTACGAAACAACGCAATTCCCGCCGCAAAGGTCACGAGCCCAATCACAATCAATACCGACCAGGCAAGCCCGGTTTCCGTCTGTCCACCGATAATGCCGCTCGGATCATATAACGAGAAGTAAGACAGGTTGCGCATCCAGTTGATCTTTTCGCTTAGTTTGCCGATAAAATCCAGACTGAAAAACCCGAAGGTAAGCACAGCCGATATTCCGAGAGCCTTTTTCTCGTCGTTGGCTAAAGAAGAGACGAGAAAGGCGATTCCGCCAACCGCGAAGAACAACAGTAATGCCGCCAGGTTCATACGAAGGTATGCCGCTCCGTGAAAGTCGCTCAAATCACCGATAAACAAGGCATATCCCGCAAACCCGCATAATGTCGTAACCGCCATGATGGACAAAAGCCCAGTTACAAAAACAGCTGCCTGCGTCATCGCCACTTTTCCGCGAGTGGTGGGAGTCGCCAGCAAATACGCCATTGAGCCTTGGTCAACCAGCTTCGCCATCAGCTGCGTGGAGAACATGATGCAAAAAATCGATACGATCAGTACGAGCAGAAGTCCGTAATATTCGCCAGAGATGAATGCCTCCACGGTGCCGAAGCCGCTGCCCAAGTTGAACGCATTGGTCATGCCGGGCGGCAAGGACTTGATCAACTCGTCTAGGGCCGCATTATTTCCTGCGAAGCTCGGGAACAGCCAGAACATGAGCAGGATATAGAAGGCAGATCCGAACGCATAGTTCATCATCCCTTTGATATGAATCTTCATCATGTGTTTATAGAGAGCGGAATTCATTGTAAGGTCCCCTTCCGGTCGTAATAGTTCATGAACACGTCTTCGAGACTTTGCGTGAATACATCCAGGTTTCGGACAAGGTATTTAGACGTCTCCGAGAGGAATCGAGCGTACTCACCCTGCACAGCCACCCGCACTCGATTGCCTTCGCGCGATTCGACGGTTACGCCGGAAGTCCGTACGAATGCTTCCGCATCCTCCGTACGTTCGAATGTCACTTCAAATAACTTTCGCTGCATCGACTGCAGCTCGTGGATATCTTTGACGGTAAGGATGACTCCGTCCTTAATAATTGCCGCGCGGTCGCATGTCCGCTCAATCTCGGGAAAGCTGTGGGACGACATCAGGAACGTTGTGCCCCTGGCTTTCTCCTCCAGCACCAGATCGATAAACACCTTCTGCATGAGAGGATCCAGTCCCGAAGTCGGTTCATCCAGGATGATCACCTCCGGCTGATGCATGAAAGCGGCGACGATGCCAACCTTCTGCTTCATTCCTTTGGACATTTTGCGGATAGGGGTTCTGACATCGAACTGGAAGCGGTCGATCAGCTCCTCACGTCGCGCCGAATGTTTCGACCCTTGCATTTCCGCCATAAAATCCAGAAACGTTCGCCCGGTCATACCCTCAATAAATGCGATCTCTCCGGGTAAATAACCGATATACCGCTGGACGGTCCCCTGTTTAGCCCAGGTATCCAGTCCGCCAACCTTAACCGAGCCTTTTTCCGGTTTCATGAATCCCATGATATGCCGAATTGTTGTGGATTTGCCGGCTCCGTTCGGACCCAGAAATCCGAACACCTCTCCTTTTTTGACCGAAAACGATACGTCAAATATCCCTTTCCCGTTCGGGAATGTTTTGGTCAGCTGCTGAACAGTCAACATGCGCGGCCACCTCCAAATATGAAAGTTATGAAATATTTATTGATGTTAATTTCAAAACTTATGTTACTCCTGAATGTTCACGTCGTCAATACTTTTGAAATATATTTGTGCTATAATTTCATTATTCCAAAAAACGGGTGATCCGAATGAACGGCTACGAAAAAAGAGCCCAGCAAAAAAAAGAAAAAATCATGCACGCAACCTTGAAAATGCTGAAAACGTCCGATCCTAGAAAACTGCGGATCACCGACATCGCTGAAGCGGCTGGCGTATCGCAGGTAACCATCTACAATTATTTCGGCAGCAAGGAAGCTTTAGTGGTGGAAGTGTTCAAAGATTACGCACGGACGGCGTTGAAAGAATTTGGGGAGTTTCTCTCCGGCGATCACTCACTGAAGGAGAAAATCGAGTACATCGTTTTCCAGAAGAAGAAATCGTCCAGAACGTTCAGTCTGGAGGTCATGAAGCAGATATGGCACGACGATCCGGAAATGACGCGCTTTCTCAAAGAGGAATATATGGCCAAAGGTGTTCCACTTGTCATTCAGCTCATTGAAGACGGCAAGAAAAATGGGGAAATCACCGCGGCGCTTTCTACTTCCACCATCATGATGTATATGCAAATGTTGACGAGCCAGGCGGACACGATGTTGGATTATGCCGAAAAGCATGGGGATTTGGACACGTTGATCGAGGAAATGGTGCATTTGTTTTTCTATGGGATCGCCAGCACGCCTCAACCGAAGGTTCCTACATAAGTTTAAGTTTTGTTGCTCCATAGAAGTTGATTTGAGATAATGCTGATAGGAATAGCAGAAGAATGGGAGTGTGACATTTTTGGAAAAGAAGAAAAAAACGTTAGCTTTTATAGGTTCTTATGCGGATTCGAATAATCCTGGGGTATACTCCTGCCGATACAATGAAGAGAATGGAAGCTTGGAAGTCACCCATCAAGTAGATGGTTTGCAAAACCCAACGTTCTTGACAGTGGATGCGACGAATTGGAAACTATATGCTTTATCAGAGGGGCTTGACGAGAATCAGCAGCGGTGCGGAGCGGCATCTTCTTATGATGTTGATACAGCTGCAGGAGAATTAACGTTTCTGAACAACGAGATCACGCTGCCAGCAACGACGTGCCACATTACATTAGATCATACAAACCAAGTAGTGATGGTAGCTAGTTATCACAGGGGTATGGTAGGCTTGTCTCCTGTGCTAGCGGATGGCCGTTTGGGTACAACGGCTGATATTCAGCAGCATCAGGGTGCAAGCGTCCTATCGGTTCAGGATAGACCTCGTGCTCATTCCGTTTTCTTAGATCGAGCAAACCGTTATGCGGGAGTCTGTGATCTAGGTTTGGATAAGATCATTATGTACAAGCTGGATATCCCTGCTAAAAGGTTTATTCCTCACAATGAAGTGCAAGTAACTCCTGGTTCAGGTCCGCGGCATTTTGCTTTCCACCCGTCCTATGCCTTTGGCTATGTTATTAATGAACTTGGCTCCACCGTTACGGCATTCAGCTATGAGGAAGAACGAGGAGAGCTGACGGAAATCCAGACGATTTCCACACTCCCGTTGTCTTATGATGGGGAAAATGCCTGCGCGGATATTCATGTTTCACCTGATGGAAAGTTTCTATATGGATCTAACCGCGGACACGATAGTATAGTTGTGTATGCCATCGATGCAGCAACTGGTAAGTTAACAGTCGTGGAACACGCGCCTACGTTAGGGAAGCACCCGCGTAATTTTGCGATATCGCCGGATGGACAATTTGTGCTAGTAGCTAACAAAGATTCGGATCATATTGTATCATTCTCTCGGGACACTCAATCGGGGAAGCTCATTCCAACCGGAAGTGTGCTAAATGTGTCTAAACCTGTTTGCATCAAGTTTGCTAATGTAGAATGACACATTTCACGGAGCGAGTTATTCACATTATTCGGTGTATCCCCGAGGGCAAAGTCATGACCTATGGTCAGATTGCCAGGCATGCTGGAAGCCCGAGAGCGGCTCGTCAAGTCGTACGAATTTTGCATGCAATGAGCAAGAAACATCGTCTTCCTTGGCACAGAGTCATTAACGCAAAGGGAGAGATAGCGATCATGGATGACGAAGGATCTCATATGCAAAGTTTTTTGCTGCAAGCTGAAGGTGTCATTATTACGGATCAGCGGTATATTTCCCTTGAGCACTATCAGTATCAAATGCAAGAAGATGCATGAATGTACATAGGAAGCCTCACTTCTTGCAACTGGAAGTGAGGCTTTTTTGCAAGGAGGAAGTGTGCTAAACTTTGTCGAATCAGGGTAAATGAAAGATCAATTCGCGGAGGTTTCTATGAATCAAGAGCAAGCTTTACCAGGAGCGATATATAATTTAGTAACGATGCAGTCAAATCCTTCACAGCGGCGGTTTGCTTTTATGATTGGAGCTATTGTTACGTTGATTTCACTGCTTTCTGTGCCGTTTGTAAGGATACAGTTGGTTGAGCTGCAGGCCTATCAGCCGGCTATTTTTTCTACCATAATTTGTTTTGAACTAATTACAGCCTACGTGATTTATAGTCAATTCAAAATCAATCGATCACCGGCGGTACTCGTCCTGTTTGCAGCGTATCTGTTCTCCGGCGGTATGAATTTGGTTTATATCCTCACGTTTCCTCGTGTTTTCACCGAAAGTGGCTTGTTCCATGCTGGAACGCAAACTTCGGTTTGGCTATACGTGTTCTTGCACGCAGGTTTTCCTCTAGCGATTGCCCTCTATATGATGATGGAATCGAAATTTGTGAATGTTCATTATAGTGCTCTCAAGGCTAAGAGATTAGGTCTGTACACCCTGATAGGTGTCGTTTTACTAATCACAGGATTGACTTACATCACCACGCATTTCAAAAATCAACTGCCGATCGTGCTGTATCAAGGTAAGCTAACTCCTTTGTTTATATATGGTCTTGGGCTGCCCATAGTCTTCATTACTTTACTTACACTAATTGTCTATTACAAAAGAACCAAAGCGAGTACGGTCACTTCGACCTGGCTATGCGTAGCCATACTGGCTTCCATGCTTGATGTGGCGATTATTCTTTGTGGCGGCGGGCGCTTTAGTGTGGGATGGTATGTGGCAAGGTGGAACAGCTTTGTATGTGCAAATATAGTGCTTGCGGGGATGATTTATGAGTTTACCAAAATGTATCTGAGTATGACAGAGCTCTTCCAGCAGGTGAAGGAGAGTAAAAATAAATATAAGGTGCTGCTTGGTGAAAGCCAGCAGGCGGAGAGAAAGATTTCAGAACAAAGCGATATTATTGAGCGGATGCTTGAATCCAGCCATGAAGCAATTATCATGTGTGATACAGAAGGACGGGTCATCTTTACGAATCGCCGCGTGGAACATTTTTTTGAACGTCCACTTGAAAGCGGAGAACGGTTGTCTAGCTATTGTCTTGGAATGAAAACCTCAGACACTGCTTTTGGGGAGATTATCGATGCTTATTTCGGTCAAACGATCCCGCCTTTTCGTAAGCGAATAGCTAGATTGACGTCGATAGGTGAAACAAGGCACTATGAATGCTATGTCAACCCCATTTCAGGTGAAATGGAAGGGACGTTCAGGGGACATCTGGTCGGATTCAGAGATCGTACGGAAGAAGAGCGAATTGATGAGTTGAAAAATGAGTTTGTCAGCATTATTTCTCATGAAATTCGGACTCCGCTATCCTCGATTGTTGGCTTTATTGAAATCCTGGCAACACGTGCAGTCACGGAAGAGAAGCGCGCCAAATATATCGAAACGATTCATAAGGAATCCTTGCGGCTATCGAATTTGATTAACGATTTTCTTGATTTGCAGCGGTTGGATTCGGGCAGGCAAGAGTTTCATTTCCAATCTTTGGACGCTGTCCTCTTACTCCGCGAAATCGTTGAGCAGTGGCAGGGGAAAGACAATCATGAAGCTGAACTGCATGCAGCAACCGAGCGTATTTTTATCCAAGGGGATGAAGATCGTTTAAAGCAAGTTTTCCATAATTTGATCTCCAATGCGATTAAGTATTCGCCGGGTGCGACGAAAATTGATATTTATGTGGAAACCGATAACGGAAAAGTGTTAATTAAGATCCAAGATTACGGTCTGGGCATTCCAGCCGAGGCTTTGGACAAACTATTTACGAGGTTTTATCGTGTTGATAATTCGGATCGCAGGAAAATCGGAGGTACGGGTCTAGGGTTATCTATAGTCAAGGAGATCATTGAAGCCCATCATGGGAAAGTGGTTGTTGATACGGAGCTGGGCAAAGGCTCCATCTTTATTGTTCAGTTAGTTGAAATTGATGCCGAATAGTCGGGTGAAAAACATGTTCAAACCGCGAAAAGCTTGCGGATGGGCATGTTTTTTCGTTTAATCTGATATCGTTAATGTCGAATTATAGAGGGATTTGTCAAAATTCATCGAATTCACAGAAAAGATTAATGATCAAATGTTAATTACTAGTCAGTTTTTTCAACAGAAAGGTAAGATTCCACGGCTGTACAAGTGGGGGACTTGTCTGACAAAGGAGGAGTAATAAGGAATGAAGCCACAGAAAACTGTACATGTAAAAGGATGGGTAAGAAAGGTATCATTTAAGTCGTTTAAAGCAAGAATGACGGCCATGCTTCTCGTTATCGCACTTGTTCCGATGCTGTTTAGTATTATTTTTTCTTCTTATTATTTGAATAAAGTCGTGACAGGTGAAGTTCACTCTAAGGAAGAGAGTGTCGTTAAAGCCAATGTAACAGCCATTGATTATTCTATCCAGCGTCACATAGCGATTTTGAAAGAAATGCAAAAGTTTGATGAGATCAAAAGTGGCAATGAACAAGAAATTATGAAGACACTTAAGAAATTTGAACAAGCCAACAAAGAAGTTGAACAGTATGTTTATGCAAATAAAGACGATATTGCGCTTACTTCAGCAGGGCAAAAGATTCCTATAGGCGAACGCGATTACGTTAAGCAAGCCAAGCAGACGAAGCTGCCTGTGAGTAGTGATTTGCTCGTTAGTAAAGCTTCAGGTAAAAATGTCATCATTGTCTTTGTCCCGCTGCTGGATGATAAGCAAAACTATATCGGCGGGTTGTTCTGTCCACTAACAACGGATAATCTCTCCGTCTACACAAAGACGATAAAAATGGGCCAGACAGGCTACGGATATTTAATATCTCCTACCGGAATGCTCTTAACCCATCCTGACGCGGGTAAAGTAGGCAAAAAAATGGACGATGTATTTACGCCGTCGGAAGCAGCTAAGATTAAAGAGACTGTTTTGAAAGAAGAGAAAGGAACATTTCAATTTACAAGCGATGATGGGGTCGCTATAGAAATTAGCTATGATACAATTCCTTCTACGGGTTGGCGCTTGGTTACGAATTTAGTCAATGCGGAAGTCTATAGCTCGGTAAAAACAGCCAATCAAGTATCGATCTGGCTGACTGTGATCACGACTATCGTAGTAGCGGCTTTCGCACTGGTTGTCTCGACGAAAACAACGAAACCAGTTATTGCTATTACGGAAGCCGTGAAAAAGATGGCTGATGGCGACTTAACTCCACGTCTTGCTATCAAGCGAAGTGATGAGCTCGGACAACTTGCTGATAACATGAATCTTATGCTCGATTCTTTCTCAGACATTGTTGGAAAAGCTAGATACACCGCGGAACAGTTAGGCGCTTCGTCAGAGGAGCTTACGGCTTGCGCTGCGGAATCGGTCGACGTTGCTACTACGATATCCGAATCGATTCAAGAAGTGTTCAATGCAAGTAAAGGCCAACTGCAAGGAGCGGAGCAGACATCTACCGCGATGGGGGAAATGGCTATTGGGGTACAAAGGATTGCTGAATCTTCGTCGGTCGTGACAGAAGCATCTCATGCTTCGCTGTTGGAAGTTCAACAAGGACGCGTTGCAATCAATCAGGCTGTCGAACAGATGAAGTTCATAAATGAATCCGTCGGGAAATCGGCGGATGATATGAGAGCACTTGAATCGTACTCACAAAAAATCGGTGAAATTGTATCTGTTATTACTGAAATTACAAGCCAAACCCAGCTGCTTTCCCTCAACGCTTCTATTGAGGCTGCACGCGCCGGCGAACAAGGACGCGGTTTTGCAGTGGTAGCGAACGAAGTCAAGAAGCTGGCTGAACAGTCGTCATCCTCTGCAGCAGATATTTCGAGTTTGATTCGGGAAGTACAGTCCTCGACGTCAAGAGCCGTACAAGCAATGAATAAAGGAGTGCTGGACGTAGAGAAAGGGTCCGAGCTAATTGATGCAGCAGGGCAGGTCTTTAATCGCGTTACCGCGACATTCCAAGAAATTTCTGACCAAATTCAGGAAGTCTCGGCAGCCTCTCAGGAAATGTCGGCAGGAACTCAGGAAGTAACGGCGTCCATGAGCGAAATTGTGCACATGACCAAAGCTTCTTGTGACCACGGACAAGGTATTTCTGAAGGGTCGAAGAAGCAGCACGCGACCATGGAGGAGATATCTGCCTCAGCAGAAGATTTAAGCAATATGGCGCAAGAACTGCAAGAATCGCTTGCTAGATTCAAAACTCGTTAATTTTTTATAAAAGCTTGGCATAGATGCAGAGAGGTCAACCAGAAACGGGTTGGCCTTTGTTTTTTGCCCAAAAATCCAGAAAAAGAAGGGAAAAGAGTTACAAAGTCTATAAAACGAGAATAGACTAACGTATCAGTAGGCCATTTGGACAGGAGGCATGCTATGAATGACAGGACCTTATATCTATTCGATGGCATTAATAAAAGCTCTGTGAAAATCATAATCGAGCAAATCATGAGAATTAATCAATATGATGATGACAAGGATAAGAAAGAAAAAGACTTCAAGCGTCTGCCCATCGACTTAATTATTAATAGTAATGGGGGGAGTGTCTATGATGGTCTAGGATTGATTAATGTGATTGAAAACAGTAAAACGCCGGTGCATACACACGTGTATGGACTTGCTGCCAGCATGAGCTTACTAATCGCCGTTAGTGGTCACAAGAGGTACGCTGGCCGACTCAGTACATTCATGTATCACTCGGTATCAACACATATCGACGGTCATTTGGAACACTTGAAGAATCGTGTGGATGAAACACAAAGGCTGCAAAACATTTATGATGAGTATATCTTATCGAAAACGAAGCTGCATACAGACGAGCTGCATCATGTTCAGGAGAATCAACGAAATTGGTATCTGAGTCCAGATGAGGCCTTATCATTTGGGATTATTGATGAAATTGTATAAACATGGCGGAGAGAAGCCTGAGGGATTCTCTTTTTCTTTGTTTTTTCTCTGCTTTTGGTGTTTAATTGAAAGATAGAGAGATGAGGAGCAGCCGTGCTGCCCCCTAACGAAAAGGAGATCCATACCGTGTACAAAATTGTATTTTTTGATATTGACGGCACATTAGTTAACGAAGAAAAACAAGTTCCTGCCAGTACGATCATAGCTATTCAACAATTAAAGCAGCAAGGGATCGAACCGGTCATTGCAACAGGAAGAGCTCCTTACTTCATCAAACCTTTGGCTGAACAGCTTGGAATTGATTCCTATGTTTGCTTGAACGGCGGTTATGCCGTTTACCGTGGTGAACCGCTCTACAGGCGGATTATCGCAAAGAGCAGCATAGAAGCATTAGTCAAATTGGCGGCTAAGCATAAGCATTCCCTCGTATTTGAAGGGGAGCACAACTTCTTCACGGATACCGAAGACCATCCTTTTGTTGTTGGATCGGTTTCCTCATTGAAGGTTGATTTGCCGGCGTATGACCCGGATTTCTGGAAAACAAACGACATTTATCAAATTTTCCTGCATATTGAAGACACAGATGAGCATTTGTACGAGGAACTGCAATCGGAATTTAAGCTGATTCGCTGGCACCAGCATGCGATAGACGTATTACCTGCTGGTGGTTCGAAAGCACAAGGAATTGCCGCGCTTTTGGAGCTTGTTGGATTGAAGCCGGAAGATGCTGTCGCTTTCGGAGATGGGTTAAATGATATGGAGATGCTTTCGTATGTTGGATTTGGTATCGCAATGGGGAACTCGCACAAAGACTTACTTCCTTATGCCGATCATGTAACGACACATGTGGATGAAGATGGCATTCGAAACGGACTTATTACTGCAGGATTGCTATAGAAAAGAAACAATACATACAGGGTGAAGAAAATGAGAATAGCTTTTTTTGATTCAGGGATTGGCGGAATTACTGTTTTACACGAAGCCATGAAGCAATTGCCTCATGAAGATTTTCTATATTTTGCGGATACCCTTCATGTTCCCTACGGGACGAAATCGAAGGACGAGGTTCTTGCTTTTGTCAAAAAATCCGTAGACATGATTATCAAAGAAGAGGTTAAAGCCCTCGTCATTGCTTGCAACACAGCAACCAGTATAGCCATTACGGAGTTAAGAAAAACCTATGAGATACCGATTATTGGCATGGAACCCGCGGTAAAGCCAGCCCTCGAAATGAATCGTTCATCTGGTAAAAGAGTGCTCGTTTTCGCTACGCCATTAACACTCAAGCAATCGAAATATAGAGAGTTAGTCTCTCGTATGGATGATATGGGTATGGTGGATTCGGTGCCGCTGCCGGAATTGGTTGAATTCTGTGAACAATTGAATGTGGAGAGTCAACAAGTCACTGATTATTTTCATGCCAAGCTGGAGCCCTTCGACTTGAGGATGTATGGGACGGTTGTTCTAGGATGTACGCATTACCCTTTTTATAGGGGCGTTCTAAGAAAAATATTACCAAGTCATATCCAAATTGTTGATGGAAGCGCGGGCACAGTGAACCGGTTGATACAGCTGCTTAGTGAACGAAACGAATTGCCAGGCGTGGGGCAGTCTGACGTCAAATTCATGTGTTCTAACGAGGATAAAGCCTACATGCAGAAGATGGAAAAGGCCTTGGAGATCATTCGAGGTCATTAGAATTTGCTGAGGGAATGTCCGCACTTATCATCGACAGAAAATAAAAGAATGAGATGGAAAGGATAACCTTGCCACCTCATTCTTTTTGTTTTAGGGCTGTCAGAGTTACGCTCTGATTTCAAGCAGTTCATAGTTAATGACACCCATAGGAGCATTCACACTAATCAAATCACCAACCGACTTACCCATGAGGGAAACGCCAAGTGGACTTTCGTAGGAGATTTTATTTTCATTTACATTGGCTTCTTGCGTACCGACGATTTTATACTCGATTTTCTCAGCGAACTCGACATCATTGAGGACAACAGTAGAGCCAACTTGAACTGTGGATGTGCCGATATTCTTAACAACTTTAGCCACCTTCAGCATTCTTTCGATCGTCAAAATTCTGGTTTCCATAAAACCCTGTTCTTCTTTGGCAGAATGATATTCACTGTTCTCCTTGAGATCACCATAGCTAATCGCTGTTTTAATACGGCTGGCTAGCTCTTTGCGTTTGACGGTTTTGAGATCTTCAAGCTCTAATTCTAAACTGCGTAATCCTTCTGGAGTTAGAATAATTTCATCATTGGACATATTTTTTGCAGCTCCTCATGTATTCGATACTAGTTATACTACTAAAGTAACGGAGGCAAGTAAAGTAAGTAAGACAAGGGAACTGTCTAGTTTGTGCTTTTTTCATAAGCTGGTGTAGGTGTAAGCAACTTTATGGCTATGGCAGGCGTCTAATAAATGGTAAGATTTCCCTAATTCATTTAAGTCAGGATGTGATTGTTCCAGATGATTAAAAGGAAGATTTTCGCTATCACGATCCTAGCTGCAGGACTAGGATTGGGCAGTTTGGCGCATCGGACGAAAGCTGAAACCATCTATGGCGGCTCCTACGCGCCAGAAGGGATTAGGTTCCCTGCCACGATCGAGCTTTTGGCTGACACACCTTATTATTCAGATCCTAATCAGCCCGATGATGAGCCGGAAGGTACTTTTGCACCACAGGAGGTAAATGTCCTCACGGTTGAAAGCTCTTGGTCGATAGGTAAAGCTACCTGGAAGATTGAGACAATGTTCGGGCCGCGTTGGATCAGACCAAATCCATGGGAAATCGGCATGGAGCCGCCCAAGCGAATTACACTTTTGGAAGAAACTCCGCTATATCGCAGTCAAAGCACCAAAGGCGGATCTGTGGCTTCCTTATCTGCACAAGAGGTTGAGGTTGTTGCGGCCGAAAAACAGTGGTTCTATACGAACGATCCCAGCAGTAAAGCCTGGATTAAGGTGCACACCACCTGGTTAGGTGATCTTTGGGCACATATACCCGTCAATCAAATAGGGACTGTACAAAAGGTGCAGCGAAAAGCACATTATTACGGACTACCTGCCAATAGTGATCTCGGTACTGCCATGGGGGTTGGCGAGCAGCAGCAAGATTGGTCAAACTCCAAGGCAGGCGATTACACGATCACAAGGGAGTTCACAACTATCTATGATCGTGCATTCGAAGTTCAAACGGATCAAGGGACCACATGGACACGCGAAAAGGGAGTCACTATTCTGAGTGCGAATGAAACGGTTGCGATTGCGCGTGAAACGCCGCTTATTCATGATGTTTGGGATGGTTACAAGAAAGAAGATGCTGTGATAAAAGGTGAGACGGTAACCGCTTTTGAGAAGATCGATGAGCGATTGGAGAGCGGTAGAGGTCCTTATTCGATTTGGAACAACAGCACTTGGTACCATGTTCGTTCATCGAAAGGTACGGGATGGATAAACAAACTGTTCGGAGAGCCGGAATCATCGCTACCCGTTCATTGGAAAGTAAAGGTTAATGATCAAAAGGAGCTGTTTCGCTACCCGGAAATACCGTTCAGCACGTCGACATTATTGCTGCGTGATCAGACCGTGGAGGCTACAGAGGCATGGAATGGACCAAACGGTGGGTTGTGGTTGAAAGTTCAGGTCGATAGTCGATCCGGATGGATTCCCTTCTGGAATTATAGTCAGGACAACATATGGGATGAAGATGCGAATACGATATTTCATATTTCAAGAATGAACATGAATAGTTTAGGAATTGCACCTGCCGCGAATGGTGGATTACAGCTTTCCAATGGTCAGCGAATCGGGTATACGGAAAATAATCAATCTTATTTGGATGTCATCCAGCTTGCCGAATATTTTCAGTACAAAGTTGAAAAGGTACCGAATACGAATGCAATCTCATTGAGTAAGGGCGAATATTCCTTTGTGCTGCAGGCTGATTTGGGCAATGCGACATTGAATTGGCACGGTACTAAGGATAAAAGTGTTCAATTAGCAGAGATGCCGCGTCATACCCGCGATAGCTGGTATCTGAATTTGAAAGACGTTCAGGCCCTTTTTGGATTAACGCAGGTAGTTGCTGGGAACGAATACAGCCTGTTCGAGAAAATGTATCAAGTAAGGTTAGGGGAGCTCCCAACCAGTGCGGCAAAGGGCCGACTAGAGTTACAAGCTTTTGTTGATGATTGGACCAGTCGAGAAGATTATAAGTCTAATCAGATGCCGCTTCAGATGTTCATTGAGGAGAACGGAGACCATGGCGGAGAAGGACATCTTACCCAAATCAATGGGATCGTTAACAATCCTGATGCTAGTGTTGCGCCAGTCACGTTGTTTAGTTTAAAGGCTTCCCGACCGCTTTCGAACGGAACACACCAAGTTAGTGTCGTCATTCGTATCGGGGAAAGGATCATTTGGAAGCATAACGTTGAAATCGTAGTTAAGTAACCCAACGAAAGAAGGGCTACCTTTATCATTTTACAATGATCTTGGAGGAAGCCCTTCTTTTTCCCATTTCATTATCCGATCATCAAAATCTCCCGAATCTCCTGCTCGGTCAAGGCGGACAATGCTTCCTGTCCCGGCTGGATCACTTCATCAATCAGGTTCTTCTTTTTCTGTTGGAGTTCGTACATTTTATCTTCTACGGTGCCTTGTGCAACAAGGCGGATCACCTGCACAACCTTCTTCTGCCCAATACGATGAGCACGGTCGGCTGCTTGCTGTTCCACTGCAGGGTTCCACCATAGGTCGTAGAGAATAACGGTGTCGGCTCCGGTAAGGTTAAGTCCAGTACCGCCGGCTTTTAATGAGATGAGGAACAGGTCTCGCTCGCCTTCATTAAATTTATTGCACAGCTCTACACGCTCGGCAGTTGGGGTTTTACCGTCCAAGTAGAAAAACGGCACTCCCTGATAACCAAGGTCTCGCCCGATCATTCCCAGCATCGCTGTAAATTGCGAGAATATCAGCACCCGCTTGCCGGCACTTCTGCATTCTTCGATAATCTGCATGAGCTGCTCGAATTTGGCTGAGCTTCCTGCATAATCTTCAACGAACAGAGATGGATGGCAGCAAAGCTGGCGAAGTCGGGTCAAGCCAGCCAGAATTTTGATCCGATGTTTATTAAAGCTGTCTTTGTTCAGATGCTTCAGTGTTTCCTGTTGTAGTTCAGCCAAGTAGGCGACATACAGCTTCTTCTGCTCCGGCAGCAGCTCGGAAGTTTGCAGCGACTCGATTTTCTCCGGCAGTTCCTTCAGAACGTCGGTCTTCAACCTGCGCAGCAGAAACGGACGTACCCGCTTGGCAACACTTTCACTGGATAAGTCATTGAATGCCCTTCTCCCTGGGAATAACTGAGGGAACACCGCGTCAAAGATGGACCAAAGTTCTTCAAGTCTATTCTCTACTGGAGTTCCTGTAAGAGCAAAACGGTACTCAGCCTGAATTTCCTTCACCGCTTGGGCCGTCTGTGTGGTGTGGTTCTTGAACACCTGCGCCTCATCCAGAATGAGCGTATGATAGGATTGCTTCGTATACAGGTCGATATCTCTGCGCAGAAGCGGGTAAGAGGTTATAATGACATCCACTTGTGACGCATGTTTCATAATCTTGCTGCGTTCTTCTCTGCTTCCATCGGCAATGACGGCCCGAATCTCAGGCGCGAATTTCTTCAGCTCATTGAGCCAATTGTAAATGAGAGAAGCGGGAGCAACGATGATCGCCGGCAGCGCCTGCTTTCTGATCTCGGGCAGGACAGAAACAATAAAAGAAATGCTTTGAATGGTTTTACCAAGGCCCATATCGTCTGCCAAGATGCCGCCGAAATTGTAGTGGGCCATCGTCTTCAGCCATTGGAAGCCATACTTCTGGTAATCCCGAAGAACAGATTCCAGACTGGCCGGCACAGTGAAATCCAGATTATCCGGATTCCGCATGTTTTCTAGTAACTGGCGGAATGATCTGCCCAGCGTAACCGAATTTCCTTGCCTCTCGGAATCCATTAAGATGAGCCCGCGGATTAATGGGAGGCGGATCTCGGCTGCTTTGACGTCCTCCTTGGTAATGCCCATTTCGTTCATGACGCGAACAATTTCTTGAAACTCCGCGCTTTCGAGCGGCAGCAGCGCACCATCTGGCAGCCGGTGGTATTTGCGTTTCTCCCCTAGGGATTTCAACAGCTTGCGGATTTCCGATTCAGGAATGCCATCTATATCGAACTTGAATTCAAGCCAATCTGTTCGTTCATCAACATCAACTTTGACATTCGGGACATGTCCGGTGAGAAGTCTTGTTTTCACGGCAGACGTGGCATAAACAGTTACCAGCTTCTCCAATTGCGGAACGACGTGGTACAGAAATTCGTATTCCTCGTCTTCGCTATCCATGAAATATCCCCCCTCCGTCTTAGCGAAGGGACTTTGCTCCATAAGCTCCAGAATTCGTCGCTCCTGATCTCCGTCTCGCATGAGAATGCGGTCGGTTCCGCGCCGCTGTTCATTACCTTCCAGCGGGTTAATGACAATATCGCCATATTGAAACTCCAGACCGGCAAGCAATCGATCTTTCACTCGGTCCAAATACAACTTAGCCTTTAACGGCGTTCGCATAATGCGGTCGGAAATGGCCCCAGCGATATGGACACTGCCTAGCTTCATCAGGCCAGGAATCACTTTTTCCATAAAAGGTTCCATTTGCGCAAGTGGAATCTGAATTTGGTGCTTGCTGGAGTTTTCGAGCATTTGCTTGAGCTCCGAAAGACGCTTGCACGGTTCAGCTTGGAGGTGCAGCAGCTTTCCTTCGGAAAGGACAACGCCATACGATTCCATAACCGTGATCTTATCCAGACCTTGGACATCCAATTGGAAGCCTTCGGCTTCCGTTTGGTCAAACTCAAAGTGAAGCGGGATCGGTTCATCGGATACACGAATTCCATCGAATATGCGGTTATCCTGCTCAAGTTTAACAGTCGAAGCCTCGGTAAGCGCAGGAAGAAAAGTTGTCCATGAGAAAGGAGGGATCAGCAGCATCCGATCACCACTCAAATGATTCGCATGAGCGGAGAACTTAGTTGAAGTCTCATGGTACATCTGCTCATTGCGATAGATTTCGATGAGCTGCCGAATGACCGCATCATCTTCTTTTTGAAAACTATGGAGCTTAGGGTCGTAGGTGAAATGCTTTGAAAATATATAGGCTTCTTTCCGCTCAATATGATCAAGAAAATCTCTTAATCGTTGGACAATATACAGACGTTTAGGACCGACCTTCATCTCAATCCCGAACATGAACTTCCGATAGCCGTATTGGAACGGTTTGCAAGTAAATTCCAGCTCTAGAACAGCTCTAGTATCGAAAAGAGGCTGTGAACGGCTTGGACGCTGCGGTTTGTTCCCGAACAAATCCAGTATATGGCTCGTCAATCTATGATCTCCATCTAGCGTTCCAAAATGTCGGGCTGTTGTTCCGACAACTCGAGATTCATGCTGAATAGCATGAATATTCAGCAGCACGGCAGCGATATGCTCGCAGTACGTATCGTCCGGATCATACGCAGGACATGTGCAATGGGCAATAACATCCCCGTTTGTATCGTCTTCAACGGTCACTAGGTAAGTGCCTTTGTATCCTTCGACCGTGGCTTCATAGAGCGGTGTTTCAGGATCTTGATTTAGGAAAGTTACTTGTCGTTCACGGTAGTAAGCTTCTCCTTTTTCATAAGAAAACCGGCCGCACAATGACTTAATGACTCCATCTGTTAACTGAAAACTCATTACCTGAAATCCTTCCTTTTGAAACATCGTTATTCCGGAATTGCTATGGGTTGAAATCATTATAGCAAACATTCGTTCTCGGGAAAATCAAGTATACACATGATGAAAAAAATGAAGCCCAATTCCAAAAGGAGAATGGACTGCATGGTTTATTGGGCTGTCATCGATTTCCTTATGGCAGAGCCAAACAATTTGACAATGGTCTTCCTAGGGAGGACGCGTCCCCCACGATCCTAATTCTATTGGTTTCTTCCCTATATTACCAAACGGTTTGATGCGTGTATATTAATAGATAGACAATGCTTTCGTATCCAACTATACTACAGAAAGAGGGATATTTTCTCGAATCGTGTCGAAAATTATCTCACGTCTACGTTGTAATATTGAGTTTACATAAAAAGGAAAGTGTGAAACTTCATGAGAATCAACACCAAAGTCATTTATGTCACCTTTGCAATTGTTATTTTATTGCTGGTAACGAATAACACATCTTACTACTGGATCACGAAATCACTCCTAACGCAAGCGTTATCCGAACGCATGGAATCGACAGCGAGTCAAATTCGCACATCCATTGAACAATCAGAGGAAGGTTCATTTTTTGTAGAAGATTTGATTGGTGAGAATCTTCGTTCAGTCGCTCTTTTCGCCAAGAGTCAGTTAGATCCGGATATTAATAAAGTTACGAATGAACAATTAATTGATCTTGCTAGGCAAGCAGGTGTCGATGGCTTCTCGTTAATGAAGCGAAATGGTGATGATATCATGGTTGGCAAGTCATCCGAGCCCAAGGAACTTCAGATAACAAGTACAAAATCATTCGGTTATTGGTTTACGGCGTTTAGCCAGCTTCTTGATAACCATCAAGTTACGATTGCTGAAGGACAAAAGCTGCCTAATTTCTGGTCGGGTATTTATGAAGTTCCGGCTTCAGGCTCAAGCAATGTTAGTAAGTTTGGGTACTTTTATGATGGAAGCACGAATTATTTAATCTGTGTGTTTGTCAATGCGGATAAAATTCAGAAGTTCAAGCAAATCGTAGGCGCGGATACGATCGTGAAGAAAACGCTCGCTTCGAATCCAGATATTTTGGAAATATCGGGACTGAACGGGACAACTTTTGGTACAAAGCCGATTGAGTATAAAGACAGTAATGGGGTTCCATTCATATCGGTCTATGACCGCCCGGTTATATTTGGTACATATAACATCACGAGTACGAAAGATTTGGAAAATTATAAGGCGTCCATACTAAAAAATAAACCAGTTAGCTTAGTGGAGAATTGGAATGGGAAGCCCATTCTGAAAACGTTTATGTTTGTTCCTGTTAAGAATAAATTGACCGAAGTTCAGAGGGAAATTCCTTATGTCATTACGATCGTCTCGGATTATCAAACGATTCAACGCACTTTGAATAAACAGCTCGTTCAGCTTACTATTGTTATCCTTTTGTTTACGATTTTTAGTTGTGTGTTTATCTATTTTGTATTCCGATTTATTACGAAAAGCCGAGAAACAGCTGTCCAGACCACACAAGAAATGTACATTCAAAACGTGGATCACATGTTTGCTACAATACGCAGTCAACGGCATGACTTTCTAAACCATGTACAAACCATGTATGCTCTGCTGTCTAATGGGAAAAAAGAAGACCAAATGAAATATATGAAGGAATTAATTGAAGAAATCAACGAAGTGAACGATATCATTCGAATCGGGCATCCGGCTATTGCAGCTCTTATTCAAGCCAAGATTGCGCTTGCCATGAGAACCAAAATCGATTTCAATTACCATTTTACCGGACTAGAAGGCTTGTCATTAGGTGTGAAATCCGTTGATATCGTGAAAATTATTGGGAACTTGATTGATAATGCGTTTGATGAAGTCAATAAGTTTCCGCCTGATGAACGTGAAGTGATGGTTAACGGATGGTCGGAGTCGAACCATTTAACCATATCAGTAACTAACCCGGTTCATCCGGATTTCCATCTTGATGATTATAACAAAATGTTCACGATTGGCTACAGCACCAAAGGTGACGGTGAGCACCAGGGGCTTGGTCTATCGGTTGTGAAGGAACGAATCGAGCATTACAAAGGGACCATCGAAGTGTCTGTCGCAGACGGCTGCATCTGTTTCCAAATATCGGTTCCGATGCAATAATCATCGTATCCAAGCTTCTTTTAATAATGGAATCCCGCGCTCCATATCCTTAATAGTTATTCCACCAAAGCCCAAGTAAATCTTGGGCTTTTTGTTATTGGGTACTAGCTCCGGCTGTTGTGAGCTGTAAACACGAACTCCTTTAGCATGGGCAAGTTCTTTTAACTCTTCTGCTGAACATGTACGATTGACCGTCAATTCAATGTGCAGGCCTGCGCCTCCACTTTCTATTTGAACATGAGAGCCTAGATGAGTGTGTATGAGCTGGAGCATTCTCTCATGCTTTTTCCGATACGTATTGCGCATTTTCCTGATATGTCGGTACCAATGTCCACGTTCCATGAACAGAGCCATGGCAAGTTGATCCAAACGTGAAGGGCTTGATAGTGTACGTTCCATCGATTGAAGTTTAGGCAAAAGTTGAGGAGGCAGCACCATATAATTCATACGTAATGCAGGCGTGAAAGCTTTGGAAAATGTTCCGATATAAATGACCACACCATGCGGATCAAGGCCTTGAAGGGATGGAATGGTTTTGCCGGCATGGCGAAACTCCCCATCGTAATCATCTTCAATAATATGGCTTTGATTATGATAGGCCCAGTGAATCAGCTCCTGCCTAATCGCATAGGATAAATGGTTTCCTGAAGGACGGTGGGAAGGAGTAACGTATACCGCGTCTATATTTCCAGGCATGATCTCCGTAATAGAAAGATTTTCATTTAGCGGAAAAGAGACCACCGTGTATCCGTTCTGTGAAAATAGATCACCGACCTGAGCTATGGCATTCTTTTCAAAAGCAACTCGTGCGGATTGTCCGATTAGCTTCGAGAGGAGATGCAGGCTGTTAGACATTCCCGTTCCAACAAGGATTTGCTCCGGGGAGCAGGTAACACCCCTGGATTGCTTTAAATAATGAGCAATTTGGAGTCGCAGCGCGTATTCGCCTTTGTAGTCGCCATATTGGTGAATACGGCAGCTGTTGTAGTTAAAGGATTCGTTTAAGCAGGCCTTCCACGCTTGAAGCGGGAAAGACTCACTGTCTGTTTCTAATAGACTAAAATCAATAGGAGCATATGGAGATTGCAGAGCTTTCTCGTTGGTGTTCTGAGATAGATTGAACGCATGTTGGTTAGTGTTCGTTTGGAGCAATAAAGGAGCGACCACATAAAGGCCAGAACGCGGTTTACTAATCACATATCCTTCTTCAATAAGCATTTGGTAGGCAGTTTCAATTGTGTTTTTACTGAAATGAATCTGCTGGCTTAGCGCGCGAATGGAAGGTAATTTCGTACCGTCTGGAATAGCGCCGCGCTGGATAAGACCTCGGATATGCCGATATAACTGTATATAAAGCGGACCTTGTTCATCGCTGGTAAGCAAAATATCGAACATAGAAAACCTCGAATCTGACCCCTATTTTTTGTAGGAAACTGAACCTAATCGGAGGGTCAATTATAGTATAGACTCTAGGATAAGCAATGATCAATAAAGTCAGAGGTGAAGTATAGTGACAGAATCGATTGAGACTAAGCTAAACCAATTAGGTATTGTCCTGCCTGAGCACAGCGGCCCTGCTGCAAACTATGTTAATTATGTTGTTACCGGTCAATTGTTGTTTATTTCGGGAAAAGGGCCAACCGGGAACCCCAAAGGGAAGCTTGGGATGGATTACAGAACAGAAGATGGCTACCAACTGGCACGGTTGGCAGGTCTTGAAGTGCTTGCTGCAGCCAAACATGCACTTGGCAGCTTGGATAGGATTACGCAGGTTGTAAAGGTACAAGGCTTCGTCCATGCAGATCCTAATTTCAACGAGCATCATTTGGTTTTAAATGGGTTCTCTGATCTTATGCAGGAGGTATTCGGCGAAATGGGGGCCCATGCTCGATCGGTTCTAGGGGCTAATTCATTACGAGATCATCTTCCTCTTGTCGTTGATACGATATTTGAGATTGACTTTCAGGGGTAACTAATAAAGGGGGAGCCCTCAGAGGGACAGAAAAAAATGAGATGGGGCTGCCTCAAAAGTATTCGCATGATTGAGAACGCCCCGAATTTTACGCAAAAGAACCTCCAATTCCACTAGCATAGTGGGAGATGGAGGTTCTTCATAGCCGATTTGGCTTGTGAAACATATCAATATCTATCTCGCATACAAACCCAGCCTGCGTCTTGGTCATTAAAATATTTACATTGTGATCGGGAATGAATAGGCAAGCTAGATGTGCTAATTCCTTCTAACTATCATGGTAACTCATGAGATAAGACCACAGATTGTGCTTATGTTCTACAAATACATGACTTTCTGGGCGCATTAGTAATCAATAAGCAAACATAGCTTGCTTAAGTATCCATAACAAGAGCTATTCGAACAAATAAGCAGCTTCGGTTGCCCTATTTTCCATATCGAACGCATTAAACGGGTCCCCAAGCACAGAATTGGGGGGGATGGATTCACTCCCGAGTACGGAAAATGGGACTGTCTCAAAATGTTCGCATGATAGAGAACGTCCCAAATATTACTAAAAAACCTCCATTCCACTAGCACAGTGGGAGATGGAGGTTCTTTAGTTTATAAAATTAGACTCTTAGTGGGGGCTCGAAAATAATAAATTGGCTTTTGAGACAGCCCCTTCTCATTTTTTTTGTTTCTTTGCCGATGAATACCACCCAGCCACTAGGTAAGCGGAACGTCGATTCGTTATTTTGGGGAATTTGCGCTTGAAATCGAATGAGAGGAACCAGAGGACGTTAATTGAGCAAAAAAGAGCGATCCAAAGGCATAAACCGCGAAATAACGCTTCTAACGTTCCGCTTCCTCTTGATTTCGGTGTTTTTCGTCCAAATAACGATTCGTCGTTCCGTCAGGATAAAATTGTTACTTTTAGTTTTCAAAAACTTATAAACGGGGTAAGGATAACTAACGAATGTTATGAATCGTGATTTAATCGCTAAGGGGGAGCATAGAATGAACATGTCAAAATGCCGCTACAAGGAAGAGTTCAAGAAAAGTCTCTTTCATTTATTTCCTCTGTTTGCGTTGTTTGCTTTCATTTCTCCAGAAAAAAGTATGATGTCGATGGAAGAAATTCAATCGGGTCCGGCTTACGTGGCAGGAACGGTCATGCAAGTAAAAACCAATGATACGGAAACGGTTTTATTGGTCTCCGTTCCTGATAATTTGGAAGTTCCGAGCCAACTGCTGAACCACTCTGAATTATTAGATGAGAATAATCCGATTGATTTGAGCCATCCTGTTATTTTTCCGAGAAATCAGGGAAAAGAAGTCGAGATCCTTTTCCAATCGACGATGAAGAAGGAATTGAACGACTTCTTAGGAGTTCCTGCTGTTGGCGAGATCGTGCAGAGCTTAGCTGAGCCCGATGCTCAAGGAGCTTATCATGCGCAATTTCTGCTAAATAGCAATGGGGATTATATTGTTGCAACACATTAAAACATAGCGGTATGACTCAAGATTTGCGGAAGTACATAAGTCCAAAAAGGGATGATTAGACTCAAAACCAGAAGTAGAGAGCGGAAGACGGTCTCGCTCACTGAACCCGTGTCAATGGCTATCCATTTAGGGAGTAAACGAATCTTGAAGGGAATAGGCCAGAAGAGTTGAACTCCTCTATCATTGAATAAATCGATAAATGAGTGCGACGCGTAAGACAGGATGAATACCCAGAAATATAAAGGGGATAAGGGCATTACAATGACGACTAAGAGAAGTAGAAAAAGCAGGGAATGAGTAACCGTTCTATGCTTTACCTTCAGCAGCCGCAGCAGAGCAGATAAAGGGAAGAGAACCTTCGCCATGGTAGAGCCTGGCTTGTCGACATCCGCTAACGTGCCTGCCAAACATCCAAGTAAAAGAGCCCCAGCGGCATCCCAGGTGAAGAAACTAATATCTTGATACGTGAGAACGATTTCCGCGGAAATGAATCCGGCAATACTGTGTGTTTTTTGTAACATCTTAAACTCCTACCCTTACGTGATTTAACTTTAACTGTATACTATTCGCATGCGGATCCTGAATTGAGGGGAAGGCCCAAAATTAAATATGCCGTGTCGTATTCCACCTATAAGATTGTCTGAATCCACCTTCATATCACATCATCTGATGCTCTACAATAGGTCGTATGGATGCTTACTTGAAGAACAGGACACAGATATTTTTGATAATAGAAGGAGGCGTTTTTGAATGACGACACTCAATATTTCTAATTTAACATGCGAATACCGCGTCAACCCGATTGGACTGGATACGACTTTGCCTCGCTTTACTTGGCAGCTTGCTTCGGACAATCATTATACCATGCAATCAGCTTATCAGATCCAGGTTAGTATGGATGAAAATTCATTCGAACCGAGTCGATTGGTCTGGGATTCCGGTCACGTACAATCGGAACAATCGGTGCATGTCGTTTATGAGGGTCAAGAGCTGCTGCCGCGAATGCGTTATTTTTACCGTGTAAAAGTATGGGATTATACTGGCTTGTCATCGCCTTGGAGTGAAATCGCTTTCTGGGAAATGGGACAGCTTAGTCCAGATGACTGGTCTGCCATGTGGATTACACCCGATGCAGCCTCCATTGATCCTGACGCAGAAGAAGCTTTCTATTTGAGGAAGACATTCACAGCACGTAAGGGAATTCGTAAAGCGACTATTTATGCAACGAGTCTAGGCATTTATGAGCTTGAGCTCAACGGAGCTCGTGTGGGAGATTGGGAGCTCACACCTGGCTGGACCAGCTACCGCCACCGACTGCAGGTTCAGACGTATGAGGTTACGAGCCTGCTGCAGCAAGGTGAAAACCATACCCTTGGCGCAGTGCTGGCAAACGGTTGGTACAAAGGCAATTTGGCTTGGAAGAATCAACGAAATATATTTGGGGACGTTAGAGCTCTTTTCCTCCAATTACATATCGAATACCTAGATGGAAGCTCAGAAATAACTGTTAGTGATGATTCTTGGCGTGCTTCATTAGGGCCGGTTCGGATGTCTGAGCTGTACCATGGTGAAACCTACGATGCTAACCTGGAGCTTAGCGGGTGGAGCATGCCGGCGTATCAGGACGATAAATGGCACTCGGTAACGGTTCTTGATCATTCCAAAGACATCCTAGTCATGCAAGAGAATGAGCCATCGCGCGTTACCCAGCATTTGAAGCCGATAGCTGTTATTGAAACACCTTCTGGTGAAACGGTTCTTGATTTTGGGCAAAATATGGTCGGAAAAGTGCACATGCGATTGGAGCTGCCGGTCGGAACTCGACTTCAGCTGCTGCATGCAGAAGTGTTGGATCAAGAAGGGAACTTCTATATAGGGAACTTGCGTAACGCAAAGCAGACAGTTACTTATATATGCAAAGGTGGCGGGGAAGAACATTATGAACCCCATTTCTCATTCCAAGGCTTTCGATATGTCAAAGTAATAGGATGGCCCAAGGATGCAGCATTCGAGGCAGAGCGCTTCACGGGACATGTCATTCATACGGATATGGCAGCTAGCGGTACTTTTGAATGTTCCCATCCGTTACTGAATAAACTTCAGCAAAATATTGTGTGGGGACAAAGAGGCAACTTCCTGGACGTACCGACGGATTGCCCGCAGCGGGATGAGCGACTCGGTTGGACAGGAGATGCGCAAGTATTTATTCGCACGGCAGCATTTAATTATGATGTGGCTTTGTTTTTCACCAAATGGCTGCGCGACTTAAAAGCGGATCAGCATGAGAATGGCGGCGTTCCATTCGTCATTCCGGACGTGCTTGGTCCGAATGACCACTCTTCCTCTGCATGGGGGGATGCAGCAGTCATATGCCCGTGGACGTTATATCAGGTATACAGCGATAAGCGCATTCTGGAACAGCAATATGACAGCATGAAAGCGTGGATTACGTACATGCGAAGCCAAGGAGAGAATGAGTATCTTTGGAATACGGGCTTTCATTTTGGTGATTGGCTGGGGCTTGATGCCAAAGAAGGCAGCTATGTAGGAGCGACCCCTAGAGACTTAATCGCGACATGCTTCTATGCTTATTCGACGTCACTTTTCGTGAAAGCTGCGGAAGTGCTGGAACGCAGCGAGGATGTGGCTACGTACAGTGAGCTTTATGAGCGCATTGTTGAAGCTTTCACGCAAGAATTCCTTACAGCAAGCGGGCGTTTGGCCGTGCATACACAAACAGCACACGTGCTCCCGCTGATGTTTGGACTCGTGAAAGGAAGTACGCGTGATCGATTAGCGAAGACGTTAGCAGATTATGTAGGCGAGCAGAAGAATCACCTAACGACCGGTTTCGTAGGTACGCCTTATCTGTGCCATGTATTGTCCGAGAATGGCTACCATGATCTGGCTGTTCAGTTAGTTCAACAGGAAGATTACCCATCATGGCTGTACCCGATTCACAAGGGAGCCACGACCATCTGGGAGCACTGGGATGGCATCAAGCCGGATGGATCGTTTTGGAGTGATGATATGAACTCCTATAACCATTATGCGTATGGATCCATCGGGGATTGGCTGTACCGCGTAGTGGCGGGGCTCGATTCCGATGATCAGCAGCCTGGATACAAAAGGATTCAATTCCGTCCGCGACCAGATTCCGGCCTTGACTACGCGAAAGCATCGCTCCAATCTATCTACGGTAAGATACGTAGTGAGTGGAAGAAAGAGGCTGATGGCAAAATAGTTTATGAGCTAGAGCTGCCTCCAAATACGACAGGCCTTGCAACCTTGAGAGGGGCGAAATTAGCAATGTCATCTGTTAATGATCAAGCAGCCCAGGCAGCATCAGGAGTTCTATCAGCAGAGGAATGTGATGGAGAGCTGCGGTTAGAACTTGGATCGGGCACTTACACCATTATTTGTTGAGAAATGAGGATATTAGATGAGGCTGTCCCAAAGGGTTATAGACCTGGAGGGGAATCTGCCTTGAAGAAACGTATTCATGAGGACTTCCGCCAATAGGGGGAGGTCCTTTTTGATAACTTTTTCATTAGGAGGATATGAGTTATAATAGAGATATAGTTGAACAAAGAAGGGGTACCTTACAATGGCAGTCTTCAATGCAATGGAAACGATAGTGATGAATTTATTTGATGAGTTTCAAAAAAACTATGAAATGAAATGCGATTGCACTACTTGCAGAGAAGACGTGCTTGCTTTGGTTTTAAATAAAATCCCTCCGCGATATACTTCCAGTGAAAAAGGACAGTTATTTGTGAAAGGTTTATATATCAATCCACAGCTGCAGTCCGATGTTATGCGAGAATTAATGGAAGCGGCTAATATTGTGGAACATCATCAGCATCACCGAGAAGAATCCTAACCATAAGAACTGCAATTAAAAAGACTGGTCTCTTCATCACGAAGTGGCTAGTCTTTTTTTCATCATTTATCACATCGACCATCTATGGCCGCCGGTTAATTTCATAAATATGCTTGAACTGATTAAATTTATCTACGGCTTGCGCCCTTGATTTCACGCCTAATTTCTCATAAATTTTGCGTATATAATTATCTACGGTTCGTTTACTCATATGCACTTCCTCGGCCATTTGCTCATTGGTTAAGCCTTGGACAATCATGGTCATCATGTGCACTTCATCGTCATCCAATGAATCCGTCTGATGCAAATTACCGCTGTCCACTTTCATTTTGTGAAAAACAGGAACAGGGATTACCGTGAAATTCTCTATCAAAAGAGTAGCTAAGCTTTTAATAAGCGTACCGCTAGATTCCTTAGATATTACAGCACTAACCTTAAGTCCGATCAAATAATTGTAAAGATGTGATAATTCGATGCCCGAAAAAATAACAAGGTGGATGCCGGGATATTTCCCTTTTATGATTTTGGCAATCTCATCGCCGTATTGATCCGGAAGATTATAATCCAAAAAAACAATATCCGGTACATGCAAATCTACGAGTTCCAAGCACTGTTTGCCAGTACCAGCTATCCCTATTATCTGTATACCCTCGATTTGCTGCAGCGTATTCGATGTCGCTTCCGCCATTAAGGGGTGATCATCTACGATCAGAATCTTCGATTTCTTAATCATATGATACTTCCTTCCTGATTTGGTAGGGGGATCCGAATGTTGAGTTCAACGTCGCTGGTTATCGTCATTCCTTGATTTTACCAAATTTCACAAAAAGATTGCAAATTAGATTTTATTTATCTATTTTTGCGTCTTTTTTCGTTAACGCAAATAAATTTGCGTGTTTCTGGAAAAAAATGTGGATTTGCGAAAGAAAATATTGCGCTGTTATCGTTAGCGTTTCTATATATGATAAGTATAGGTGATTTTCCAAAATTAAGAAAATAAGGAGGGGATTCATAATGAAAACGGAGCAATTTGATAGCATGTTCGATTCTGTGTTAACGGATGTTGTGAAGCAAACGTACTGCAACGTAACCTTGCCCTCCGCTGAACAGATTCAGCTTTCGATGAAGAAAATGATGGATTTCATTGAAGCCAATGATCGTTGGAATTCATCGAATGAAGGATAGGGATAACTAGCATTCAATAAGCGATATTTCGCTTGTATATACAACAGACAACAGTCTATTTTCTCTGAAGAGGAAATAGGCTGTTTTTTTAATCGGCCATGTCCGTTATACTGATTGTAAACGTTATCATGGAATGAGGGGGATCGATGAAGACTCGGTTATTAGCTATTGGCATGACTGTAACTCTGATGCTTACCGCTTGTCAACCCCAGACAGTAACGGTCGTGCCTAAACAGCAGCTTCAGGAGCAGACGCTTTCGTGGATACATCACTTTGATGAGGAGGGGGCACGGAAATGGCTGGAGGCGGGGACACAGCTATTTACGAAACAGCATCCATCTTATGCATTTACGCTGACGGGCGTAGATGGTGGCAATTATATGAGCTTGCTTCGCACGCGTGTGATTTCTAATAACATGCCTGATATCTATATGCTGGATAATATGGAGTCCGCTCAGGATCTGATACACAAAGGATATGCGATGGACTTAACGGGTCAACCCTTTTTATCGCAAATCGACGAAAGGTTTCTGAATGGTGTGAAGACATCCGATGGGAAAATATGGGCGCTTCCGATTGACGTGAATGGGGCGGGAGTCATTTATAATAAAGTGGCTTTCGCCCAAGCAGGCATTCAAAGTCCGCCAACAACATGGCCGCAGTTCTTAGCTGCATGCGAGGCGCTGCAGGAGGCAGGCATTATTCCTATTGCAGTAGGCTACAAGGATAGTTGGACCCTGACTTGGGACATTGCAGCGGATCTTCTGGCTAATCAGTATGCCGCCGGCCGTAACTGGATGGCGGATATAGAAGCTGGTCGAACGTCGTTCGCTGAGGATCAAATTCACTTCAAAGACATCTTGAAACGATATGGAGAACGCTTGAATTATGTGAACAACAAGCCGTTCGAAACCGATTGGAACCAAGCCCAAGAGCTCCTTGCTGAGGGGAAAGCCGGGATGATTATTAATGGCACGTGGACGGTTGACGGTGTTAAATCCAAGAATCCTGCGAGCAATCTAGGATTGTTCGCTTTCCCTTATTCGAATAATCCACAAGATGCTAAGTTTGGACTAAAATCAACAGGAGGGATTGTGATCAATCCCCAATCACCTCATAAGGAAGCGGCGCTTCAAACACTAGAACTGTTTGCTTCGAAGGAAATGGGAACGATTTTTCAGACGAAAAAGAAGGCATTGTCTGTGATTAAAGGCTTGCCGAATGACTTTGATCCCACTTATGTGGAACTGGATGAAACGTATATCCAAACAGGCAAAACGTATGATTGGTCGCGTTTGCCGACAGATTTTATGAATCAGGATCTGCAAAAAGTGTTTGTAAATGCCCTCACGAAATTCGTTATTGATCGCAACCACAATGTGGATATCTGTATTCAAGAATTAGATCAAGCATTCGATCGGATTCGCAAACCATCCAAATGACAGCAAGGAGATCTGCGTATGACAGCCACCCCGTGGAACTTAAATCGGGTAAAGGACTTTCGCATCCGAACGAAAATATTTCTATCTAATATGATTCTTATATTGTTCATTTCATCGGCGATTGGCGGAGTTGCCATCTACGCCTCTACGAAATTCATTGAATCGAATACGAGAGACCTCTCGATGCAGGTCATTCATCAAGTTTCCGACAATATTGAAATTAGGGCGAAGGAAGCATTCACTTCCTCCGTTTACGTCCTTAGTGACAGTAATATTCGGCAAATTGCTGCTGAACAAGGTGAACAAGTTACAGCTGACAACTATCCGGCTTTCCGCAGCCGCATGGAGTTCTTGCTCGCTCAGTACGGGAATGGAAATCCTTATATGAATGCCATTATGATTCAAACAAATAAGGGACAGGTGTACTGGTGGGAAAATAAAAAAGGCTTGGGTCATACACTAAATCAGGAAGATGTCACCATGATGACAAGCAAATCTTCTGATTATTTGAAAAGTCATGAACTAAGCATGAGCTGGTCGCCTTCTCTGAGAAAGCATAAAGAAGTGTTCCTGATCAGAGATTTCGTTGATTTGAGTCAAGTAGATCGTAGTCTTGGCACGATTGTTATCAGTATCGACTCGGATTATTTCTTATCCCTTGGGAGCAATAGCTCGATCATTAAGCAAAACAATGTTGCGATTCTCAACCCTTCGAACGAACTGTTAGCGGGTGGCGGAACGCCTGGTATGGACAATCTCATCTCAAGAAGCTTAAGTTATTCGTTTAACGAGAATGATACCTCCATGGCCATTGTCGATAATGCTGAGGGAGGCAGTCATTTATTCGTCCAAGAACGAACATCAACGCTGGGCTGGCGGGTGCTTTGTTTTATTCCGATGTCTGATCTTTTGTCCAGTACACGCGTATTAGTTCTTGTGATTGCTCTCGTTTCACTGCTTGCCGTACTGATATCTACCGGCATTGCCGTATTACTTTCGAATTCTACGACGCGAAATATCAAAATTTTGGAGCAAACGATGCGCCGAGTTGAAGATGGCAATTTCGATGTTCGTATTATTCCTCTTGGGCGAGATGAGATTGGGAGTTTGTCTATACGGTTCAATTTTATGCTGTCACGGATTAACGATTTAATAAACACGGTGTATAAAGAGCAAATTGCCAAACAACAGGCCGAATTTACCGTCCTTATGAGTCAGATTAATCCACATTTCCTCTATAACACGCTAGGTACGGTGAAATGGTACGCCCGCATGAACCATCAAGCCGAGATTGAGCGAATGGTCACTTCTGTTATTGAATTATTGAAATCTTCGGTTCGGCGTGTTGGGGAATTTCACAGCTTGGAGCAAGAGATTAACCAATTGAAAAACTATATTTATATTCAAAAAATTGGTTATGGCGATGCCTTTCGCATGGACTATGAAGTGGATGAACGCTTGCTGGAAAGCGAGGTTCCGTATTTCATTCTTCAGCCGCTGGTCGAAAATGCAATTCTTCATGGCATCGAAATGTCCAAGGGGAGTGGACGTATTGCCCTTTATGCCCGCATAGAAGAGAAGCAGCTCATACTCATTGTCGAAGATAATGGAATAGGTATGGAAGCTGAACAAGCGCTTAATCTATTGAACACAGCAGCACGTAAAGAATCGGTTCCAGGAGTGACGAGTATCGGTATTCATAATGTGAATGAACGCATTCAGCTGTATTATGGGGAGAAATATGGGCTTAGCTACGAAAGTGCACCCGGATTAGGTACGAAAGCTATTGTTCGGATTCCGCATAGAACGCACCGTCAAAGGGGGAATGAGCATGTTGAACGCCATGATCGTTGAAGATAATGCGATATATCGGTATGCGATTAAAACGATCATTCGTTGGGAAGATTATGGTTTCCAAATTGTATGTGAAGCACTTAATGGTGTGCATGCACTTGATCTTCTGCAGCAACAACAGGTTGATCTTATTGTAACGGACATTTCGATGCCCGAAATGAACGGCATTGATCTGATCCAGCAGGTCAAGCAAAAGGATGAATCCATTAAAATTGTGGCACTCAGCTCCTTCGATGATTTTCGGTTCGTGAAGGAAGCCCTGAAACTCGGGGCAGAGGATTATTTGTTAAAACATGACCTCGAACCTAACGCGTTACAGCAGCTATTACAACAAATGAACGGCAAGATTATGGAAGATCATAAGCGAAGAAAACAAGCGAGTATTCGTGATGCCAGCTTTCAAGAGGTTCGCTTCCTATTGGGGCGGAAGCTTCTCTTAGGCGAGTTGAAGCGAGCAGAGGACATCGAAGAACAAGCGAACGCTGTACATTTTCCAATTCATGGAGGTCCTACAGCAGTTGTAGTGATTGATGCAAACTATAAAGTCCTTGCGGATGATTCTAAAGAAGATCAGTCAGCGGACTCCAGCATGATTATACCGATTTCGGAGCAGAGAACGGCAGTCATTATCTATTTTCCGAATGAGAAGAGTGAACACAAATGTTTGGAGGAAACACGCAGACAAGCATCGCAGCTATACACCCGAATGAAAAAAGTAAGCTCAGTAACAATGGGAATTAGCTCGATCGGCTATGGATTGAAGGATTGGGCCGTGCTTTATAAGCAAGCTGAAACAGCCTTAGATCAATATGTGTATGAAGGAACGGGTCAACTCTATGCCTATACATCCCTTCAGATCAATGATAAGGCTGAAACCCTGGCAGGCATCACGATTCAGCCTCTGGTTGCAGCGATGAAAAGCGGTCTATTCACTGCTATTGAGACGCAAACTGAGCTTTTGTTTCAAAGCCTTATGCTAAGAAAGCCGCCAATATCAGATCTGCGTAACCTGCTGACAGAGTTAATCATGCAGCTGAAAACGTTGGCTATGGAGATGAATAAGTTCACAGATCCGTTTGAGCAGGAGTACAAACAAGTAAGCCAAGCGATAGAAGTCCTTCAGCCTCTGCAGCAAGTGAAGCCGTTATTTCTAAATTTGAATAAGCAAATCGCTGGGAATAAGGCTGAGCACACGTTGATGCGCAAGGAAATCCAGGGAGCAATCGCCTATATGGAAGAGCACTACGCTGAAGACATCACGGTGGCAAGGCTGGCAGAAGTTCTCCATTTGAGTGCGAATTACCTGTCCAATCTATTTAAAAGCGAGACGGGGATGAGGATCGTCGAATATATGAATCGATACCGGATTCAGAAAGCGAAGCAGCTGCTTCAAGACCCTGCATGGAAAGTATACGAAGTCGCTGAAAAAACAGGGTTTCAAGAAACATCCTACTTTTGCAAGGTATTTAAAGAGTTGGAAGGGAAAACGGTCAAGGAATTTAGGCGCAATGGCTAATTATTCAAGATGAATAATCGTAAATTCTGTGAATTATATAAAAAATCAGTGTTATATAGAATGCAAGCGGCTGCGAATTTGGATAAAATTCGCAGCTTTTTTTGTTTTACGTGAGGCTGTATCTTCGTAGTTTTGTTATATAACTTGATGTTTCTTTCAATGTAAGCGCTTTTAAAACAACTTATACTAACTTCATAAAGAACAGCAAGCTAAATATCCCTAGCGGATGAAACGGGTTTCATAAATAAATGAGAGCAGATCGAGGGGGTTAGCCATTGTATTTATCAAAAAGTGAAGAAGCAGTGATTCAGTTATCGTCAGATGCACTGCGGATAAATGGAAAATCAGAAATTATACTTTGTGCTTCCTTATTTTATTTTCGATTACCACGCGGGTTATGGAAAGAGAGACTAAATAAAGTTAAAGCTTTTGGATATAACGCGATTGATGTGTACTTTCCTTGGAATCATCATGAGACCGTGGAAGGAACTTGGGATTTTACTGGAGAGAAGGATGCCGCACAGTTTCTACAGGATGCCGCAGATGCAGGACTGTGGGTGATTGCACGACCAGGGCCGTATATTTGCTCCGAATGGGATGGGGGAGCACTTCCTGCTTATCTTTTCGTGAAAGAAGATCTTCGCATAAGAGATAACGATCCTGCCTTCTTGCGGCATGTGTCCAGGTGGTACGAACAGATTCTACCCATACTGAGGAAATATGAAACGGGTCGGGGTGGCACCATCATTGCTGTCCAATTAGACAATGAGTTTGATTTCTACCCTTGTTCGGATCCCAAAGGGTATATCTCGGCGTTAAGGGATTTAGCTTTGCAGCATGGGATATCTGTCCCGCTCATTGCTTGCGCCGGACAAGGCGGTTTGTATGAGGCTTCTGGTTTTGCTGAAGACGTGGTGCCTACATGCAACTTCTATCCAAATGACCAAGACCCTGCTTTCGAAGAAAAGGTGCTCTTCTACAGAGAGGAGTTGGCTCATCGCGGGCTGCCCTTACTCGTCACGGAGACGAATCGCTCGCACTTCTTGCTTCGCAGATTGTTATCGGCAGGTGCGAAGCTGCTCGGTCCCTACTTGCAGGCTTCAGGGACGAATTTTGGCTTCACCAATGCGGCTAACAATTGGGGAAATCCACTTTCATTTCTTACCTCGGACTATGATTTCGGTGGAATGATATCACCGGAAGGACACATTCGAGAAGAAGCTTATGAAGGGAAAATGCTGCATCGTGTGATTCACACGTATGGCTCTTCCTTGGCTGAGGCGAAGCCTGAGCTCACGAGTAATGCTTCATCCCCTTATCGGTTAGCTTTAAAGCAAGGCGGTGAGCTGCTCTTCTTATGTAATGTAAACGAACAAGATGAAGACGCTTACTTTCATTTAGCAGAAGAGATCGTCCCCCGTTACACCACACTTGTGGCTAAAGCAAGCCGATGTCCGATTCTTCCCTTGCAGGTGCCTTTGCAGACATGGGGGATCGCTGAGGGGACGCTCGCCTACGCAACTGCAGAATTGCTGCTGGTTAAGCAGCTTGAGCAGCGCACGCTGTTCGTGTTTCATACGGAGGGTGAAGGCGAAATTCGTCTCATCTTTAACACGGAGGTGCAGACGGAGGCTGGCACAATGAAGGTACACGATGCCGAAGCAGAAGATCAGGTAACGGTATCCTTTCAATCGGGCGAGCAAGAGAGATCAGCACGGATTCGCTTACTAAGCGGTCACGTTATCGAATTAATCGGAATGAGTCGTTCACGTGCTTTGCTGTTAGAAAATATGGATGATGATGGCGTGCTGCATGTTGGTGACTTCGTAGAACGAGATACGGAAAGCCGCGAAGTTGAACTCAGCTGGTCACAAAGCATAGTGAATCCCTTGGATACCCTTGCGGATGAAAGCTTATCGATCGGTGATACTGCCGATTATCTGGAGAAGCATGGTGTTTATCGAGGTTTCGCTTGGTACACCTCGCAATTATCACTACCGCTGGAGAGCAGCTGTTTAGGCCTTCTCGTTCAGCAGGCAAGTGATGTCGTTTCCGTCTATACCGGTGAAACGTACCTAGGTACAGCAGCACCGGGTGGAGGAAGTCACTTCCTTCCGATTCCATCTGGCTCGCGCGTAGAGTCAAATCTGGTTGCTCGTGTCGAGATTTGGGGACATACCAATTTCCACGATACGAATTTGCCAGGCCTTCACTTAAATGCTCTGAAAGGGCTAACGGGCATAGTTGGCGTAACGTCGGTTAGAGAAATAAACCAAAACTGGCGATTCAAGCTTATGCAATATGGTGAAGACAAGGACAATTACGCAGCTTCCGATTATGACGATCGACAATGGCCGATTGTGAGTGTTGGAGGGTGGCTCTCTGCTGAACAGCCCGCCCATCAATGCTACCGCAAACAAGTAAAGCTGTCGAAAGAAGCGGATACGTGGATTCTCCACACGCCGGGTAATTTCTCGTACGCCTATGCTTACGTGAACGGGCACGCACTCGGACAATTGAATCCGCTCAATCCTTATCTTAATCTCACGCCCTACGTAAAGGCAGGAGACACGGCAACGTTTACGCTATTTCTGGATAAAACATATGGTTCCCTAAGCGGCAGTATTCATCTCTACGAAGGAACCGCAGCTAAACAGTGGACATTATCCTCTTGTCAAGAGAATGGCTTACTGCAGCATGCCAAAGCATCAAGCGAAGGGGCTCTCCCCGTAGAAGGAGCTGTCTCCTTGATGCCGGGTACCCTGTCATGGCTGTACGGTGACCTTCGTGATGATAACCAAGGATTAGGCTGGAGGGTTTATGTCAAAGGCAGCAACATGAAGTTGACCGTGTTCTTCAACGGGCACCTCGTTGGCCGTCTGTGGACGCAAGGCGGTACCAACAGACCGATATTCCGTGGCGGCAGCGATGAATCCTTTAATTTACCGGGGCCATGGTTTCAGGGTGGCGAATTGAGCAATGAAATAGCCATCTTATTAGAGGCGGTATCGGCCACTGAAGATGCCTTGTTAGAGCCTCTTCGCTTCATACCCGTAGCCGCAGTTTAATTTGGAAGGAGAGTACGTATGAAAGCTGCCATCTCAGCAAGCTCATTAGAAGGGGCGCCTATTGCTGTCAAAAAGCGATCAACCCCACTTCGCAGATTTTGGACGTATCGAACATTAGTCCTTATGTGTGTTCCTGCGATTTTATTTTTCTTAGTCATGTCTTACCTTCCAATGCCAGGGCTTTATCTCGCATTCATTAATTATAACTATACGGCGGGGATCTTCGGCAGTGAGTTCGTTGGGTTTGACAACTTCAAATTTCTAGTGACCTCCGGGGCACTTTGGAAATTAACGTTTAATACGATTGCTTACAATTTAGCTTTTATTTTATTTGGAAATATCTTACAGATTGGAATTGCTATTTTGCTGAACGAGCTTCGTAAAAAGTGGTTTAAGAAGCTTTCACAATCCCTGATGTTCCTGCCCTTTTTCATCTCCTTCGTGCTTGTTGGCCTTATTGCTTATAACATTCTCAGTTATGACTTTGGACTGCTCAATGGGATTTTCAAATCGATCGGTTGGGAGCCGGTTAAGACGTACTCGAATCCAACGATCTGGCCATTTATCATCGTTATTACGTTTCTTTGGCAGTCGACAGGGTACGGCTCCATCGTCTATTTCGCTGCGATAATGGGATTGGACTCGGAGATCGTAGAAGCCGCAGAAATTGATGGGGCGAATGCCCTGCAGCGAATTCGCTATATCGTGCTTCCATGGCTAAAGCCGACGTTCATTATTTTGCTGCTTTTTTCATTAGGCGGTATTCTCCGAGGGAACTTTGGATTGTTCTATAACTTGGTCGGAGCCAACAATACAGCCCTTTTTGACGCGACAGATATTATTGAAACGTTCGTCTTCCGCTCTTTGATGAACAACTTTAACTTTTCTCTAGGAAGCGCTGTCAGTCTCTATCAGTCCGTGTTTGGCTTCTTTATTGTCATCACAGCCAATTGGCTGGTTAAGAAAGTTTCGCCTGAAAATACGCTGTTCTAAATCAACAGGCAAGTGTTCGCCACTTTAAATCGGTTAGGAGGGACATCCAGTGGAGCAAGTCATCGCACGTCAAAGAGGAACTGATTTCTCCTCCGTGGCCATTCGGGCATTCGGCTACTTCTTTATTGGTCTTTTCGCTCTGTTTTGTTTACTGCCCTTTCTTCTTGTCCTTGGGACGTCGTTCACAGCAGAGAAATCGATCACGTTGCACGGCTACAATTTGTGGCCCAAAGAGTTCAGTACTTTTGCCTATAAAATTGTGTTTGAGAATCCGGGAGTCATTCTCGGCTCTTATGGGGTCACGCTTGGTATTACGATAGTTGGAACTACCATTGGGCTGTTTATCGTAGCCATGACGGGTTATTCCTTGCAGCGTCCTGATTTTCCATATCGGAATCGGATATCCTTCTTCATTTACTTTACAACATTGTTTCAGGGTGGAGTTGTCCCCTTTTACTTAATCATGACGCAGTGGATGCATCTGAAGGATAACTATTTGGCTGTCCTGCTGCCCGGACTGATGAGCCCTTTTCTCATTATTATGATGAAAAGCTTCGTAACCTCCATTCCTCATGCGATTACGGAATCAGCCAAAATGGATGGGGCGGGTGATTTCAAGATTTTCACCAAACTTATCTTGCCAATGACAACACCGGCGCTGGCCACCATTGGATTGTTTATTGCTTTGGGGTATTGGAACGAATGGTACAATGCGATGTTGTTCCTATCACCTGATTTAAAATATAGGCCGCTGCAATTGTTTCTGTATAACGTCGTCACAAGTGCCGATTTTATCAAAAACTCATCGGTCTCCTCCAATGTACAGCCAAGGGATATGCCGCTGGAGTCCATGAAAATGGCTACCGCTGTCGTCGCAACAGGACCGGTCATTCTCTTTTATCCGATGGTGCAGAAATATTTCATCCAGGGTATTACCGTTGGTGCTGTAAAAGGCTGACGCAAAAACATATACCAAAACAATTATGGGGAGGCAAATCCGTATGTTCAAGAGAAAAAAGAAAGCGCTTAGTGTAGCTCTGGCAGCGACGCTAGCTGTAAGCTTGACGGCGTGCTCTACACCTAGCAGTACAGGAACTAGCTCAACGGATAAAGGGACAGCAACTGCAGCAGCAACAGGGACAGCGGCACCTGCCGGCAAAATTGACACTTCGGAGTTCCAAACGATTTCGTACGTGATGTTGGGGGATAAACCGAAGAATGGTCAATTTGAAAAGGTGATGGAGAAGGTCAACGCTATTTTGAAACAAAAAGCAAATGCGAAACTGGAAATTAAATGGGTGGAATGGGCCGATTGGCAAACCAAATATAATCTATTGCTAGCTTCAGGAGAACCTGTTGACTTAATCACGGTTGCAACAGATTGGTTGGATACGTGGCAGAATGCCCAAAAAGGTGCTTTCCAGCCTCTGGATAAGCTGCTTCCTGTGTATGCGCCGTTAACTTGGAAGGAAGTACCGCCAGAAAACTGGGCGGAGACGAAGTACAAGAATCAAATCATGCTCATTCCTGAGGATCATTATACGCAGTGGGTTAATCACGGCTTCTTGTATCGTGGTGATTGGGCCAAAGAGTTTGGGATCACGGCGCCGATTACAGATTGGAAGTCGATGGAGACTTATCTCCAAGGTGTTAAGGATAAGAAGCCAGGCGTCGTTCCTTGGGATGCAAATGGTACAGCTGCTGGTAATATTGGCGGGTACATCAATTCCTACACAGATGCGATTGAACTTCCGATCAGCACAGGTCTCTTCGGACTAATCTACGGTAAATCCTATGATGAGAAGTATAAAGCCTACAGCCCCGTTCTCGATGATACCTTCGTGAATTTTGCCAAACTCATGAAGGATTGGGGCGACAAAGGCTTCTGGCGGGATGATGTGCTGAACTATAAGGGCGATAACCGCTCTGAGCTTGAGGCTGGTAAGTCAAGCATTGATCAGCATCACACGCAAACCTTCCTTGGTGAGCGTATCAAAATGGATAAGCTGCAGCCGGGCTCAGATCTTCAGTTCTTCCCATTCTCGGCTACACGCAACAATCTCGTATCCATGTCGATCACACACGGCGGTACTTCCATTGGTGCGAAAAGCAAGCACCCAGAGCGTGCCCTGATGGTTTATGAGCTAATTCGCCAAGATCCGGAAGTATACCATTTGATGAACTATGGTTTGGAAGGCGTACAGTACGTCATCAAAGATGGCAAACGTTACCGTCCAGATGGCTATGATGTACAAAGAGACGAATTCTATTCCAACTTCTGGGGGGGACGCATCGATAAGAATGAAATCCCAGATGGTAATGATTGGTCAGGCAAAGGCGCGCTTTATGCGTCCTATGACAAAATCAAAAAGCCATTTCCATATGGCCGATTCGTTTTCGATAAAGCACCTGTGTCAAATGAGTTGACAGCGGTTACCCAAGTTGTTGGACAAATGGGACCTGCGATCCTTTATGGCAAAGCGGGAGACCCGGTTAAAGCGGTTGATGATTTCCGCGCGAAGCTGAAAACAGCAGGTTTTGATAAGCTGATGGCTGAGGTCCAAAAACAATTGGATGCCTTCAAAACCACGGTAGAAAGCAGCAAATAAGGATAAAGCTATCGAAGGTCTGTCTCTGAACAGGCCTTCGATCTTTACATTTTGACGTAACGGAGAGTGTATACTTGGAATCAATAACCGTCTATGATATTGCCCGAGAAGCGAACGTCTCCGTCGCGACAGTTTCCCGTGTTCTCAATGATACCGCACCCGTTCGAACCTCGACTAGGCAGAAAATTATGGCGATTATTGAAAAGCATAAGTTTCAGCCCAATGCGTTGGCACGCAGTCTAGTGAATAAGAAAACGGGCATGATTGGCGTATTATTCCCAGATAGCAGTAACATGTTTTTCCCTGAGGTGTTCGGAGGGGCAGAGAGAGCTGCGCAGAAGCTTGGGTTTACACTCTTTCTATGTAATACATTCAGCAATTTCAGCAGAGAATCCGAATATCTGAATTTACTTTGCGAAAGGCAGGTGGAAGGACTTATCTTCATGGGGGGACGCATTAATTCGCGTCATTGTCCCGAACAGCTCGTCCAGGAAGTCGTGGATATTCAGAAGAAAATTCCAATTGTCTTGATCAATGGCAGCCTTCCGGGTCATCCCTGTCATCGGGTGAAAACGGACGAATATCTCGGCACCCAGCTCATTATGCAGCACCTCATTGACCGCGGGCATCGAAGCATCGGCTTCTTGGGAGGAAGCGCTGATACGACAACAACAATGGAAAAGCTTCAAGCCTACAAAAGTACTTTAGGAGCGAATGATCTTTCTTTTCGCAAACAAATCGTACGCTTGGGAGATTTTTCTATGGAATGCGGACACAAGCTGATGGATCAGTTCCTTACCCTGCCGAATTGTCCAACGGCCTTTCTGTGTATTAACGATTACGTGGCCATTGGTGCTATGAAAGCTGTTATTTCACGCGGGCTGCGGATTCCCGAAGACATCGCGATTGCAGGATTTGATGACACGCAATTGTCCTATGCGATGAATCCCGAGCTCACAACCGTTTCACAGCACAGTGAACAGCTCGGCAGCCTTGCGATAGCCATTTTATCGAGACTTATTCAGAAGGAAAAGGTAAAGAAACTGACGGTTCTGGAACCTAAGCTCATGGTTAGGCAAAGTACATAATGAGGAAGTTGGGGACGGAATTTATGTATTATTAATAAAAGCAAGCATGATCACATCCAGAAATGTTCGCGTCACTTCATGCATTACATATTGATGCATCAGTCCTTCTTGCTTAAAACCCAGCTTCTCCAAAACCTTCAAAGAGGCTTTATTCTCAGGGAATACTTCCGCTTGAATGCGATGTGCTCCAATATGTTCCCGACTAAAGGCAAGAACTGCTTCCAGAGCTTCAGACATGATGCCCTTATTCCAATAATGTCGGTTTAATTCGAAGCCTACGTTGAGAGGAAGAAGGGGCTTTTTTTCAAATGTATCTCGAATCGGCATGAACATGACAGTGCCAATTAAGGTGGGATCGGACTTCATGGATATCCCCCAAGGGAATAACCTTTTATCTTGAAAATATTGATTCCATGAGTGAATTAGGTCTCTGGAATCTTGTACTGATACAGGACCATGCCAGTCTAGATATTGGGTGACCTTAGAGTCGGAATAGAAGAGGTAAAGATCCTCCGCATCCTCCGTGTTCATTTGACGCAAACATAAACGGTCTGTTGTTAGTAGGGGGAAGGAGTCGAATAAACCGGCCGTTGTCAATCATGTCACCTGACTTTTCTTCAAATTGTGTAACCTTATCTAGTAACCTATCACAGCAATCTGAAGATTTCCTTAAAACAAAATAAGTTCTTTTTAGAAGAAGGAATTCCCAATTTCATGTCGAAAATAATCGAATCATGTTGAATGAAGAGAGGGAATTTGATGTTTCGTTTCGTAATGTGGATGAGAAAACGATTGGTCGTGCGCATCATTGCGGCCGTGATGATAGTCATTTTGGCATTATCCGCAGGCAATATTTTCATTGAAATCAGAAATGCCAAGAAAGCAGGGATGGAGGCAATATCCAGCTATGGCATTCGATTAGCGGAGAGCTACGTCCAAGGCATCGATGCAAAAAAATGGGAACAATTCTTAAAAGATCCTAAGGAGAACGAGTTGTATTGGAATATCAGGCAGGAACTAGACCAATACCGTACGCAAATAGGAGCGCTATATGTGTATCTTGTTCGAATTGATGAGAAAAATCAGCCTCTCCTTATGATCGACGGACAACCAAAAGGAGAAAGTTCGGCTTCACCAATCAATGAAGTAACAGATATTCCAGAAGAAGCTGTTCAGGCATTGCTTAAAGGGAATTCGGCGAGTTCACCCTTGATCGTAAACCCGCAATACGGTAAATATGTCTCGACTTATGCACCTTTGAAAAGCGCTGATGGTAAAACCATCGGAGTCCTAGGTATCGATACGGAAGCGGGCGTCATCGAACGTATTTCCAACAGCTTGATCATAGGGAACATCTCTGTCTATCTGCTGATGCTCTTCCTCACCTTACTTGGACTTGGCGCGGTTATGCTGCTTATTTCCCGTTCACTGCGTCCGTTACAACGGATTGTTGCAGGTGCGGAAAGCATTGCAAAGGGAGACCTTCTCCTTGCACAGCAGCAATTAGCTGCAAATCCAGTTCATTCGATAGATGAAATTGGTGCCGTGTATCAGGCGATGAACAAGATGTCAGGCAACATCAATGACATTTTAAAAACGATTGTATCGAATGTATCGCACACCTCGGATCAATTTGTAGCGACGACGGAAAAGTTCAACACGGAAGCTCATCATTTGCTGGAAATGAATACAAAAGTAAACGTATCGATACAAATGCTCGCTGAAGGAGCTACTACGCAACAGTCAAGCACCAATGAGAGTGCACATTCGATGGAGGAGATGGCCACGGCCATCCAACGTATTTCGGAAGCTTCTTTAACAGCATCTGACGCATCGATGAATGCGCTGGAGAGTGCGGAATCCGGACAAACGATCGTAAAGAATATGAACGGTCAATTCATCACCATTACTTCCGCAACAGAAGAAGCGCTTAATCGAGCTGCCTTGCTGCGCGGCCACTCACAGGAAATTGGGGTAGCCTTATCGGCTATTTCGGATATCGCAGAACAAACGAAACTGCTTGCGCTTAATGCCTCTATTGAGGCAGCGCGAGCGGGTGAGCACGGTGCAGGCTTCGCTGTAGTAGCGGGTGAAGTGCGCAAACTTGCGGACAATGCGACAGGATCAGCTCATTTAATTGCTGGATTGCTGCAAAATATTCAGAAGGAATCACAGCTTATGGGTGAGGCCATGGAATCGGGGATGAAGGAGATCCGGACCGGGGCTGACCTCACGATGAAAGCGGAAGCGTTCTTTAGCCATATCGTGGAACAGTTCCGTTATGTGTCGGAGCAAATTCATGATATCTCATCAGCAACAGAGCAGATGACAGCAGGAGCTGAAGAGGTGACAGCATCTGTTATAGACATAGCGAATATTGCCAAGGCTTCATCAGACGGAACGCTGGATATTCACAGGCTCACACAGGATCAACTTAAGATTGCTCAAGAAATAGCGGATTCAGCAACGGCATTGAGCGGATTAACGGATGAAATGCGATTGTCGATTCAACGAATTAATGTATAAAAATGGATATAAATTCGACTTGTTTCAATGAGTAGACGAATCCTATACAATATAACCGACAGGGCTTGCCTGGAGGTAGATTGTATAGGGTTTTTTCAGTTATTGATAAGTAGGGGGCAGACCATGCAGTTTCTACAAAAATATACAACCATGCCTTGGTTTCGTAATCAACGCATTCGTTATAAAATCATCATGATTTATTTTCCGCTCATCTTCGTGCCTTTATTTGTATTAGGTTTTGTCTCGAATCAAGTATATACGAATGCGATTGTCAAAAAGACGGTAAAAAATGTTTCGGATAACTCGTCCCTCATTATTACGCGCATCACGGGCATGTTAACGAATGTAGAAAGCTGCGCCAATATGCTGACGATCAATCTCAACAAATTGATCGTGGAAGACCCGCAATCCCAGGGGGCATCGGAAACGAGCCTACAGATGTACACGCAGATTACGAATCAGTTGAGCTTTGCCATGCTTGTATTTCCCGATGTCCAATCGGCTGCGTATATAGATACGAATGGTCGGGTATTTGGATCTAATCTCCTAATGGAACGGAATCAGGAGTTGACCGCGAGCAGTGAAATGCTGAAACAGATTGACGCCACCAGTGGCAATAATATTTGGTTTCCCATGCAGCAGCGTAATTACTTGACCCCTGATTCGCAAGAAATTGTCATGACGCTGGGTAAGCGGATTGTGAATATTTATACAGGGCAAAAGCTCGGTATGCTCGTACTGAATATCAAAGAAAGCTCCTTATCTGCGATTTATCAGAAAATCGGCTCCATCCAGGATGGCAGCTATTTTATCGTGAATGAGGGAGGCGTCGTTATTTCATCGCAGCATTCGGAGGATTTGCTTCATGAAGTAACAGATCCAACACTGAAAAACTGGATTACTTCTAATAGGGATACGTCGGATCTAACCTCTTTTCAACATCAGAAAACGCTAGTAGTAAGCTCCGATGTTCCTAGCTTTGGGTGGAAACTTATCTCGATGGCTCCACTGGAATCTTTAACCGCGGATACGCGTAAAATCACTGTCCTTATTGTGCTTATTGGGTTGATCTGTTTATTTTTTGCTTTGCTTGGAGCGGGTATGCTTTCGCAGTTAATCGCCAAACCGATTATGGGGCTAACCAAACATATGAAGAAGGTCAAAGAAGGCAGTTTGGACATCGAATTCCAGGTAAATTCAGAGGATGAGATTGGTTTATTGGCCTCAGGCTTTAATGCGATGATAAGGCGAGTTCAAGAGCTGCTGACGAACATTAATTTTGAGCAAAAAAAGAAGCGTGAATACGAGCTGGCGCTTATTCAGGCGCAAATTAAGCCGCACTTTCTGTATAACACCTTGGATGTTATTTATACCTTGTCAGAAATGGGACGAGCAAGGGATGTTCAGCGAACAACCAAAGCGTTGGCCGATTTCTATCGCGCAGCTCTGAGTAAAGGTAGAGAGACGATCACGATTGAGGAAGAAGTTCGCAACGTGAAGGATTATTTATCCATTCAGCGTATCCGATATTCCGATGTATTTACCTTTGAATTTGATATCCGGGGCGAGGTACTCGGCGGTCTTATACCGAAATTAACCATTCAACCGCTTGTTGAAAATGCGATCTACCATGGACTTAAAACAAAGGGCAGCATGGGTCTTCTTAGAGTAACAGGTGAAATTGTGGAGGGGAAAATCAAGATTGTTGTTAGCGATGACGGGGTTGGGATGATGCCGGAACGGCTTGAGGCTCTTGTGAAGAGGCCGGAATCTCCGGAGCAAGCTGTCGGCTATGGGTTAAGGAACGTGAATGATCGTATACAGCTTTATTTTGGCGATGAGTATGGCCTACAGATTGAAAGTCAACCGGGGCAGGGCACAGAAGTAACACTATGGCTCCCTTTTCAAAGTGAGGAAGGTTAAGATATGCAGAAAATATTAATTGTTGATGATGAATCCATTTTCCGCGAATACTTGCGTACGGCATTAGATTGGGAAGCTTATGGGTTTGAAATATGTGCGGAAGCCAAAAATGGGGTCGAGGCGTTGGAGCAAGTCGACTTGCATCGTCCAGATATTGCCCTTGTGGATATTACCATGCCGTTTATGGATGGACTTACGCTGACCGAGCACTTGAAGCAGCAATATCCAGCTACAAGCGTGGTGCTGATTACGGGCCATAACGAATTTGATTACGCTCGAAAGGCACTTAAGCTTGGTGTTGAAGATTACATTCTGAAGCCATTTTCGAAGGATGAATTGGTGCTGACGCTACTTAAGCTTCAGAAGGAGCATCAGCGGGCTCAGGAAGAGAAGTCCACGTTGAAGGAAAATCAGCTGTTGATGAAGGAGAGTTTTCTTAATTATTTGTTAAGCAGTGATTACAACCATTCCGATGAGGAAACAAGTTCAAGACTTCAGCAATTTGGGGAATCCTTCGACTCCCTCCGTTTTGTGGTGGCTTGTATAGAAATTGATAACATGGATCTCAAATGGAACAAAGTGAGTGAACGATTGCTTTGGAAATATGCGGTGACGAACATTCTGAACGAGGCGCTGGAGGAAACGGAGAATCATTTGATATTTAATGGGCCAGAGGGGCGCATTATTTGTTTGGTGGAGCACCAAGGGAATGGTGAGCATGAAACTCCTGCGTTAGGCGGTTATGAAAAATTGTGTTTCCTGATCAAGAAATATTTGAAATTTACGATTACGGTCGGTGTTGGTCGTAGTCAATCCGGTTATCGGGGGATCCGTACTTCCTATTTGGAGGCGCTTGAAGCGTTGCAAAATAAGTTTGTGCTGGGGAATGATCGTGTTATTGCCTACGGGTCAGGAGCCTTGGAGTCAGGGACGCAAGCCTTTTATCCCACAGAAGTGAATGAAGAGCTGCTCGTTCAATTACGTATGCAAAACGGGGATAAGGTAGATGCTAAGTTGGAAGAAATTTTCCAATCGATTCGTGATCAGCGGCTATCTTTAGATTACACCTATGTCATTAGCATGGGACTTATTTCTGTTTGTTTGTCTTATGTAACGGAAACGGGGCACCCGATTGAAGACTGCTTCGGAGAAGCCTTTTTTCCCTATAGTGAAATCAAACGGTTGGAATCTATTGATGCTACATCCCTATGGATCAAGGAATTGTTCAATCAAGCGATCCTTTATACGGGTAAACACCGAAAGACCCGATCGTCGAAAATTGCCCAATCCGCCAAAGAATATATCGAGCTGTATTATGGAGATCCCGAACTGCAATTGGATCAAATTGCGCAGCAGGTGTTTATCAATCCCAGCTATCTGCGGGCTGTTTTCAAGAAGGAAATCGGCATGACGGTGACCGATTATGTCACGCATGTTCGTATGCATAAAGCGAAGGATTTACTGGGTAAAGGAAACATACGCCTTGCGGATATTGCTGAACAAATCGGCTTTAACGATCCTAGTTACTTTAGTAAAAGTTTCAAGAAATTTTTTGGTTATTCCCCTAGTGAGTATGAAAATAACCGCTTATAATGAAATTTCCTAAATGTGCGGATTTTACAAGAACCCCTCGATTATTCCATTATCATAAGGGGTTTTTCCTTTTATACTCAGGTTGTAAAGAAGAGAAAAGCATATGATGCCTGGGAGGTCCAACAAATGAAAAAAATGGCAGTCACTCTCGTAAGCTTGCTCGCGGCTACTAGCCTTGCAGCTTGCGGAACTACAAACACAACCAAAGATGCAGGTGCAACAAGCGCGCCAACGGCTGCAGCAACAGCAGCACCCGTGAAGTCGGATGCAAAGCCGGTCAAACTTAGAATTTATGCCCAGTACGCCGATGAAGATACGAAAACACCTTATGACTATGCGGTTGCGGAATTGAAGAAGGAAATGCCGAATGTTGAGCTGGAACTTGATATTCAAGCGCAAGATGATGGCCAAAAGCTGAAGACTTATGCAGCAACAGGCAATCTACCTGACATTTTCCAAGCAGGACTAGACATTATTGATACGTTTAAAAAATCCAATAATATTTTAGTTCTGGATGAATACGTGACGAAATTTGGCTTCAAAGACAAAATGCAGCCAAGCGCAATGAACACGCTCGTTACAGATGATGGACATACTTATGCTTTCCCTTATGCTGGTAACGAAGTAGCTCTTCTTTACTACAACAAAGATTTGTTCCAACAAAATGGTGTGAAAGTGCCGACTACTTATGATGAAATGATGACGGCTGTTAAAGCGTTCAATGCGAAAGGCATTACGCCACTATCCATTTTTGCGAAAGAAAAATGGCCCTGCGTAGCCCTTTATGACATGTTCGTTTCACGCGCTGAACCCGCTGGTGTGACGAAGCTTGATAAAGGTCTTGCCAAAGCAGATGATACAGCTTACAAAACAGCTGCTGAGAAACTTATCGAGCTGGTTAAAGCAGGCATGCTGCCAAAAGGCGCTACGAACTTGAACTACGATCAAGCAGCAGCGCTCTATCATGAAGGCAAAGCAGCGATGTTCATTAACGGTCAGTGGGAAATCGAAGCGGCGACGAAAGCGCTTGGTGACAAGGCTGGCTACATGTACCTTCCAGCTGCAGATGCAGCCGCTTATGAAAAAGGCAAAACAGCATTCAGCGGCAGCGGCGGTCCTGGTGGATATGCGGTATCTGCCAACACCAAGGATAAAGAGCTTGCAGCGAAAGTGGCATCCTTCCTCTCCTTGAAATATGCGGAGTACAAATTCACGAACCGCAGTAATCCAATTGTAGCAACAAAAGTAGATAAACCGATTGTGAAGCCATTCCCACCGATGATGGATCAGCTTTCCAAAGATATTCCGAAAATCACAAGCACAACAGCGTTCTCTTGGGGATTGTCCAATCCGAAGTTCAAAGCAGCGCTTGAAGATGCTACGCAAAACCTGATGACTGGTAATTATACAGCGGATCAATTCGTGAAAGATTTGAATAAAGCGGCAGTAACAGCGAAATAAACGAAGTTTCTATGGAAAAGGAGACTCACACTGGATCGCTCTGAGCCGGTGTGAGTTTTCTACTAAAAAAGGGAAGTGATGACATGCGCAAATTCATGGGAAATAAGGCAGCTATTATGCTTTTCACACTGCCGGCACTCCTTTTGTATACAGTTATTGTGTTTTATCCGATTTTGCAAACTTTCTATCGCAGTACATTCGAGTGGGATGGGTTAAGCGAAGGCACTTTTATTTTTCTGGATAACTACATTCGTTTGTTTCAAGACAGTATTTTCTACACTTCGCTTTACAATGGTTTCGTTTTTGCCGGTATTTTGGCTATCGTGCAAATCGGGATCGGCACCGTGCTTGCTTTTGCCGTCGCAGAAGGGTTCAGAGGAAGCAAGTTTCTAAGAATTAGCTACTTCATTCCTGTGGTTCTTTCTATTACGGTGGTATGTCAGCTGTGGTTAGCTATGTATAACAGTGAGTACGGCTTGATTAATAAAATATTTGAAGCTCTCGGGATCTCGTATCGTCAGGATTGGCTGACGAACAACAAAACAGCGATTTTCGCCATTGCCTTCGTGAATGCTTGGCAGTACATGGGTTACCAATTCGCGTTGCTGCTGGCGGCAGTAAAGTCCGTTCCGGAGCAATATCTAGAGGCTGCGCGTATTGATGGAGCATCGAAGTTCAAAGCACACATGGCGATTACGATACCAATGCTGGCTGAAACATATAAGTTTTGTTTGGTTCTGGCGATTACAGGCGGGTTGAATGCTTTCGCCAATATGTTCATTATGACGGGCGGGGGCCCAGGGAATTCCACGTACACATTGACCTATCTCATGTACCGCTCGGCGTTCCGCGTTGGTGAATTCGGCTATGGAAGCGCCGCGGCTGCTTTCTTGGTCATCGAATGCTTAATTGTGACTTTGGCTATAAACCGACTGATCGCCAGAGAACGGATTACATTTTAAGGGGGATGACAGATGAACGGAATACTCAAATTGCGTAAAAAGAATCCGCTCCTGGGCATCTTCTTATGGGTATATGCGGGGTTGTCGGTGTATCCACTGCTGTGGATGGTCTTTTATTCGCTTAAAAATAACAATGAAATCTTCGTATCGAATCCATTCGGTTTTCCGACACATCTACGTTTCGAGAACTATGTGGATGCTTGGTCAAGGTTTAATGTTCCCGTCTACTTCAGCAACAGCTTGCTTGTAGCAGCGGCGACCGTTGTAGGCACGATTGTACTTTCTGTTACGTTCTCCTATGCCGTTGCCAGAATGCAGTGGCGCTGGAAGGAAGCCGCTCGCATTTATGTCGTGATCGGGATGTTCATCCCTGTGCAAGTTATTATGATTCCACTAGCGATACTTGTACGGGAATTCCATTTGGCGAACACGTATTGGGCGCTGATCGTGCCTTATATTGCCTTCAATATTTCATTCTCCAGCATGGTTTTCTACGGCTTTTTCCGCAGTATTCCGGTTGAGCTGGAAGAATCCGCTTGTATGGATGGGGCCAGTATTTACCGGACCTTCTATACGATCATATTGCCGATTATTAAACCAGCAATTGCAACGATGGTGATCTTCATCTTCTTGTCGGCATGGAATGAATTTACGATGGCATTAATTTTGATTACCAAAGAATCCTTGAAAACATTGCCGCTCGGACTGCTCTTCTTCCAAGGTCAGTTCACCACCAACTGGGGGGCGATGGGCGCGGCGATGACGATTGCGAGCTTGCCAACTGTGCTTGTGTATGTACTTTTTAGTGAGCAAGTGGAGAAAGCGTTAACCGTAGGTTCTGCTGTGAAAGGGTAGGACTGCTGCGTATTGCAGAGTTGTTAAGTTGATCTTTAAAAGGTAAAAATGAATGGGGCTGTCCCAAAAGTAGGTAATGAATCTACTTGAGGACAGCCCTTTAACGTTTTTGACCTTTTGGGACACTCGAAATGGTATTCAGCACGAAACTTCCATTGGAATTTTCCAATGGAATCGACTCTAAGGCTTCGAAATTCGTAATTTTATTGGAATAAATCCAATGGAATTGACTTCCACGCAGACAAATTCCGACTTTCACTGGATTAACTCCAATGGAAGTCGTATTGAGGCATCTAAATTCGCGATGAGGGAGCTGAAATATTCCAAATATGACTTTTGGGACAGCCCACTACATATAGAAACGGCTCAATCGCGAAAAACACGACCGCCAAAATCATATCACTGACTCCCTTTGCTAACCCAAAACGTAACATTGTCGCCCTGCAAGCCTTTCGTACCTGACTTTGGATCTTGTTTAATGACGGTTCCCTTTGGCTTATCATTTGCTTCAATCAAAAAATTGTAATGCAGACCTGCAGCCAAAGCTTGCGCCTCGGCATCAGCTTGAGATAGACCAACCAAGTTCGGTATTGCGACTTCCTCGGTTTGTTTGTTGGAATCTCCGAGTGGCTTCGTGGTAGAGGGGGCTGGTGTATTTGTAGGCGCAACAGGTGTGGAGGTTGGTATAGGTACCACAACTACGGTCTTTGTTTTGGAAGATGGCCAAAGTGCCCAAACCGTGACCAAGACGACGACCAAAATAGCAATTGCTCCTATCCCTGCCTTACTTAAAGCGCTCATTGATTGATGTCGCTTTTTAGCTGCGGGTGCAACTTCCTCTACCTCATCCTCAACATCAACCTCATCCACCCCGTGGTTTTGAATGTTACTCGGGTTTTGGTAATGAATTTGTTTGTGGCTAGGCCCCACGTCCTGTTTTTGACCGGAAGATGGTAAACTCCGCAATCCAAAAATCAACGAAGAAAGTGATGCGTGACCTTGGCAGACGAGCTTAATCAGCTTAATTAAAGCTAATTTCTGCTCATATGTCGCAGATGGAATAGGCGCGCGCTCCAGATGTGTATGCATCACATCAAAAGCGCCGGTAATCGTCTCAGCGCCGGTAAAGAGCTGAATCATCAACCGACAAAGCCCGATGGCACCTTGTGCCTGCGGATCGCATTTGTCCCAATAGTTAATGACGGAAAGTTTGCCGTGATCATCTAACCATAAGTTTTCAGCGCCTACTGAAAATCCTGTTATACGTTCCTCCATCGCGTCAAGCAAGGAAACCCCTAGATCAGCAATCATGGCTATGATGGTGTGGAAAGACATATTTTTCTTATTAACATGGTTGGAGAATAGTGAGCCTGGCTTGGCTTGCAGAATGATCGTAACCGAATCTTCTTCTACAGATGTATCCAGGATATGTTGAAATCCGTCATGTATGAAAGCTGCTTTATGATGAAGGGTTCGAATGTAATCTTCACCGATCTGTCCAGGTTGAAGCTCTATTTGATAAAGGAGAACCTTTCGAGTTAGAAATAAATCATCGCCGTAACGCAGAGTGCCATGAGGTAATGCGACGATCTGTGTATCTGGCACATATCGTGTACCCATCTTTTTATGCATGGAATATCCATCCTCTCTCTTGATGGCATCATTAGGAGTTGCCTTTATTATATATGATTCGGCGGGATATAGGAATTTAGGTATTTACTGTACACCTTTTTCCTCCTTTTTGGAACAAGCTTGAGAAAATTGAGTTGAAAGGTATAGCTAAAAGTCTATGATTCAAATGACCTAGATGATATGATAGTTTTACAGAAATTTTTACAATTTGATCCAATATGAGGGGGAACTGTGTTGAAAAAAGTCGTTATTTTGGGCGGCGGTGTTGCCGGAATGAGTGCCGCGCATGAATTGATTGTAAGAGGCTACGATGTGTCTGTCTACGAATTTAAAAGTATTCCAGGCGGGAAAGCGAGAAGTATGCCTTTCATAGGCAGCGGAACTGGCGGGAGGAAGGACCTACCAGGTGAACACGGTTTCCGGTTATTTCCTCGCTTTTACAGACATGTCATCGATACTTTGAAACGAATTCCCTATGAGAATGGCACCGTATATGATAACTTAACAGAAGTGACTCGGTTAGATATTGCCACCTATACTGCACCGCTATTGCCGCTGCTCGCCAAAATTGAATTTAGCTTAGACAATTTTATGGTGGTCATCAGAGATTTATTCGATAATGGTTTAGGTCTAAGTATGGATGATCTGGAGCAATACGGACGTAAGCTATGGCAAGTTATGACGAGCTGTGATGAACGCATTCGCGAGGAATATAACCTCATCGATTGGTGGAATTTCATTGAAGCGGATCAACAATCCCCTGCATTTCAAAAAATATTCGCTGGATTCACCAAAACCCTCGTTGCCTGTCAATCCAAAATTGCAAATACGCAAACTGTAGGCCCTGTAGCTGTTCAAATGACACTAGACATCACAACACCAGGTACGAGCTTCGTTCGTCTCTTGAACGGTCCTACGAATGACAAATGGGTGAACCCTTGGCTCACATTTTTACGAGAACAGGGAGTTGATTACCATCTAGAGGCAAAAGTTGAAAGCATCGATTGTGTGGATGGCGTTATTCGCAGTGCGAAGGTGACAGAGAACGGTAAGACCTTCCATGTAGAAGCTGATTATTACATAGCTGCATTCCCCGTTGAAGTGATGGGTAAATTCATTACGGACGCTATGGTGCAAGCCGATCCTACACTTGTAGGTGTGCAGAAGCTTGTTGATTCCGTCGCATGGATGAATGGCATTCAGTTTTATTTGAAGGAAGAACTGCCTATCACACATGGACATGTTATATACTTAGATGCACCTTGGTCGCTGACTTCGGTATCCCAGAAGCAATTTTGGCCGGACGTCGACCTTAGCCAGTATGGTGATGGCACAGTGAAGGGCGTTTTATCCGTCGATATTTCGGACTGGGATTCTCCTGGGATATTATTCGGTAAATCGGCTACACATTGCACGGCTGAAGAGATCAAAGCCGAAGTATGGGCACAGATGAAATTAAGTTTGAACGTGGATGGCGCCGTTATCTTAGAAGACGATGTTCTGCATTCTTGGTTCTTGGATACGGATATTCAATTTGAGAATCCCGAACATGCATGCACGAATATGGAACCCCTCCTTATTAATCGTGTGGGTACTTGGGATGACCGTCCTGAAGCGTATACCGCAATACCGAATCTGTTCCTTGCTGCTGATTACGTACGTACGAATACGAACCTTGCGACGATGGAAGGCGCTAATGAAGCGGCGAGACGCGCAGTTAATGCCATACTACAACAAGATGATTCTGCGGAAGAGCCTTGCGAAATATGGGAGATGTACACATTTGAGCTGGGGCATATTGATTTATTGAAACCTTTTCATCATCATGACAAGCGACGGTTTGAAAAGGGGCTTCCTTGGGATGGAAAGCTTTTTTAGGAATACCTAGCAGCTAGTTTTACTAGGAGGATTTTATGCTAATTTTGCCTGAATACGAGTTGATCAGACAAATCTATCAAGGCGAACGGACTGTACTTTATCGTGCTGTTCATAAGCCATCTATGGAAAAAGTAATTATCAAAACCTTGCGATCTGACTTTCCAGTATCAGCAGATATCGCGAGATTGAAACGTGAGTATGAGATTGGCATCATGCTAGACTTTCCCGGCATTGTTAAGCCACTCGCGCTACCCAAGTATCAAAACAGCTTAGCTCTCATTTTGGAAGACTTTGACGGTGAGACCTTATCGGCTTATTTCCCTATGTTTCGTCAGTCTATTCAAGCCTTTCTCGTAGCTGCAATTCAATTGGTCAAAATTGTTGGGGATATTCATCAACGGTACGTCATACATAAGGATATTAAGCCTAGCAACATTATTATTAATCCCGATAAGCAGATCATGAAACTGGCAGATTTCAGCATTTCCTCTTTTACGAGAGAGCGTCAAGAAATGCTGGACCCGTTAATGCTAGAAGGAACGCTAAGCTATATGTCGCCTGAGCAGACAGGTCGTATGAATCGTATTATCGATTACCGAACGGACTATTATTCCTTAGGGGTCACATTCTATGAAATGCTCACTGGACGTCTTCCATTTCAAACGGAAGATCCGGTGGAGCTGATTCATAGCCATTTTGCCGTGACACCGACTCCTCCCGAAAACTTACGGATGGGCATACCGAAGCCGCTATCCGATATTGTTATGAAGCTTCTGGCCAAAAATGCGGAAGAGCGATACCAAAGCGCCTACGGCATTATTCAGGATCTCGAGCACGTCTTGATGCTTAGCAATTCCGGGGAAGAAATGACGGATTTTACTGTAGGTCTCTATGACATGACGGACATGTTCCAGATACCCCAAGGGCTGTACGGACGAGCACAAGAAATCGAAAATCTGCTGCATGTTTATGGACGTGCGGTGCATGGATCGCTGGAGGCCGTTTGGGTAACGGGGGAATCTGGTTATGGCAAATCGTTTCTCATCGCCGAGACGATGAAGACGATCATGAAGGACAACGCATGGTTCTTATCAGGCCGATTCGAGCCTAACAAACAACATGTCTCGTATCATGCGTTGTCTAGGGCATTGCGTCAGTTAGTCCGTCAGCTTCTGACGGAGAAAGATCATCAAATCGAAGAGTATCGCGGACGTTTGCTGAAAGTACTGGGAACGAGCGGCAAAGTACTGACGGATCTCGTTCCGGACCTTGAGCTCCTAATCGGTGAGCAGCCCATTGCGAAGCAGCTTCCCCCACAAGAAACACAGAATCGATTGCACTTCTTATTGCAGCAATTTCTGCTAATCTTCTGTGTGAAGGACCGGCCCATCGTGTTGTTTCTCGATGATTTGCAGTGGGCAGATGCGGCCTCCTTGCACTTTCTTGACCTGCTATTGAACGATTCACAAATGAAGTATTTCCTTTTCATAGGGTCCTATCGAAGCGAGTATGACACTAATTGGTTATCGTCTACCCGTGTTCAATTGCTGGATAAGCTCCCAGAGCGCCTTGTTACGGAACGGATTATTTTGCAGCCACTGGAAATTGCGGATGTCAAGCAGTTGATTGCGGAGTCGTTGAAAACGGAAGAGCAGCAGGTAGTTGAGCTGGCTCAGCTTGTTCTGCAAAAAACCGGAGGGAATCCTTTTTTCGTCAAACAATTTTTAACAGCCTTACACGAACAAAATTTACTTACCTTTAATTATGAAGTTAATCGTTGGATATGGGATATAGTTGAAATTCAGAAGCTTAGAATTACCGATAATCTTATGTTCCTACTCGCTGAGAAGCTGCAGCGCATGCCGCCAAGAACGCAATACTTAATGCGGCTAGCTGCTTGTTTGGGGGCCTCTTTTGACCTGGAAGCGCTTGGTATTATTGCTAAGATGTCCTTTACTGATGTTCTGCACGAGTTGGAAATAGCTATTCAAAACGGTTTGATGATACCAGTTGGTACGGATTATAAGTTTTTTATCGAGATCCAAGGGAACTCCACTGCACGGGACATACGTTTTATGTTTGTGCATGATTCCATTCAAGAAGCCGTCTATGGTTCTATTGAGGAATCCATGCTGCCAGAGATGCACTTGAACATCGCACATCAGCTGTTGGAGCATTTAACTGAAGATCAGGCCGAGCCCCGGTTATTCGATATCGTCAACCATATGAATATTGGATCTAACTTACTAACGGAGCGGAAGGAGCTTATCCAGCTTCTAGAATTTAATTTTGCTGCAGGCCGCAAAGCTAAATCCTCGAATGCCTATCGTTCAGCATTGCAGTATTACAATAAAGCATTAGCCTTGCTGAAGTTGGTAGAGGGTGCGGAGTTAAATGACCTTAGCTTTTCCATTCGACTGGAGAAGTCAGAAGTGCTTTATCTGAATGGTCAGGCGGATGAAGCCGAGATATCGTATGAAGAACTGCTTGTAGATGCCCGTACGAACGAACTTAAGTTAGAAATATATAACTTACAAGTGATTCTGTACACGAACGTCGGAAAGCAGCATAAAAGTGTGGAAGTCGGATTGAAAGCCTTAGCTGAACAAGGTATCCGCATATCTAAAGAACCTACTGGCGTGAACATTTTTCTCGAATATATGAAGCTAAAAGCAATGATTGGACGGAAGAATACGCTGCAGCTGTACGATTTACCGATAATGGAAGATGAATACAGAACCAAACTGATGAATTTAATGATGAGTATTGCCATTTCCGCCTATTTCGTGAATACGAATTTGTTTGTTTTGTTCATGTTCATCATGACGAAGCATGCTTTGAAGTATGGCAATACGCCCATGATGGCATATGTATATGGATCTTATGGCTTGATTCTGGGCTCAGGCTTCGGGGATTATCAGCTGGGCTACCAATATGGGCAGCTTGGTGATCGCATGAATGCCAGATTTCAATCCCATCAATTCCGCAGCAAAAGCCATTTCTCTTTTGGTTTGTTCGTCACACCTTGGGTTAAACCTCTGCAGCTCTGTTTGGAGCATTTAAAGGAGTCGTTCCGAAGCGGGATCGAAGATGGGGACTTGGTTTTCGCAGGATATGCCCTCACTTATCAGGTTTTGATGAAGGATTTTCAAGGTGTTGTACTTTCGGAAGTGCAAGAAGATCTAGCTAAAAATTATCGGATATTGGAACAGACCAATCATCATGACACCCTTCTTATGTTAGAAATGCTCGGTAAGGTCATTCATAATTTGGAAGGGAAGTCTGAGAATCCCTTAATTGTCGGCAAGGATGAGGAAGATGAAGATCAATTTGTCCGAAAGCTGGAGATCCACCCGAACCAAGTCATTTTTCATGAGTATACCGTTAAAAAAATGATGCTGTATTATTTATTTGGCCAATATGAGGAAGCTTTAAAGTTTGGTAAAGATGCGGAACCTATGCAGTCTGTTTCTTTCGGGCTGTTTCATATTCCTGAGAACTATTTCTACTATGCCTTGTCTATAGCTGCAAAATATAAAGAGGCTGCAATGTTAGAGCAGAAGATGATGGCCAAACAGATGAAAAAGATGCTTCGCAAGATGGATAAATGGGCTGCCCATTGTCCGGAAAACTTTTTGCATATTAGCCTATTAATGCATGCGGAGTGGAACCGGGTAACAGGCCATTTTCACAAAGCGGAGCAAGAATACGAAACGTCAATCCGGCAAGCAAGGGAGCAGGGTTTCATCCAACATGAGGCGATTGCCTGTGAGCTAGCAGGGAAGATGTATAAGGAAGCTGGCCGTGAAAAGATTGCCAAAACCTATTTCGTCGATGCTTATTACGGTTATCTAAGCTGGGGTGCGAAGGCTAAGGCGGAGGAGTTAATGCTGCGTTATCCAGCCTATTTAACATCACTCAAGGAGTCAAAGGATTGGGGCACGACCAAAATAAGTGATTATTCACTGCAGGCGCTTGATTTTATGACGATTATGAACACGTCTAGGTCATTGTCGAGTGAAGTGAACTTGGAGCAATTGATCAAGCGGTTAATGGAAATTGTGACCTATTCGTCTGGCGCGGAGAGAAGCATCCTTGTCTTGAAGGAGCGCGACAGCTTATTCGTGGAGGCTGAGATGCATGCCATTGACGGCAAGGATTCCTGTACCGTAAGCTCTGTTCTACTAGAAACAAGAGAAGATCTCCCGACGGCTGTGATTCAATTCGTGGCAAGAACCAAGGAAGGCGTTGTACTCGATGATGCCGAGAATAAGGGATTCTTTACACATGATCCATATATTCGGGCAACGGAGAGTAAATCGATCTTCTGTGAGCCGATCCTGCATCAGGGCAATCTAGTCGGTGTCTTTTATCTTGAAAATAATTTGATTCGTAATGCCTTTACTTCAGACCGACTTGATATTATCAAGCTGTTGTCTGCTCAGGCGGCAATTTCGATCGAGAATGCAAGACTCTATAATGATTTGGAGTCCAAAGTCAAAGAACGGACGAACGAATTGATCTTGATGGAGACGTCGCGTCGCGACCTGCTGTCTAATATTTCCCATGATTTGGGCACGCCGCTTACGTCCATTCAGGGTTATGTTGAGGCTATTCTAGATGGGGTTATTCAAGAGCCTGAGGAACAGAGAAAGTACCTTTCGGTCGTTCACATGCGGATTGTCGGCATTCAGCGGCTCATTACGGATCTGTATCAGTTAAGTCGTCTTGAGACTAAACAGTTCCATTTCCAGCTAGCCCCAACCTCATGCGGAACGATGGTTCGCCAGCTTTTTGCGAAGTATGAGCTGGATGCAGCGAATGCTGGAATTACCTATACGCTAAACATGGCACATTCAGAAGGCGAGGAACTGCTCTTAACGGTAGATACAGATCGTATTGAACAGGTGTATGCGAATATTTTGTACAATGCCATTAAGTTTTCCACTAGAGGCGGATTCATTGATGTTCACGTGGAAATCAAGGATGAGCCGAGCGAGTTAGTGATTCGGGTTACCGATACCGGCGTGGGGATTAGCGAAGAGGATCTTCCGCATATCTTTGAACGGTTCTACAAAGTGTCCAAATCCCGCAGCACGTCGGGCGGCAGCGGCCTGGGACTCGCGATTGCTAAGGAGATCGTGCAGTATCACGGCGGGCAAATTTGGGCGGAAAGCCGCCTTGGCAAAGGCTGCAGCATCTCGTTCTCGTTACCTGTGCATCGGATTTAGAACCGAGAACCGTATACTTCACATGATTCTGTGTGCAGTGTACGGTTTTTTGGGTTAAGGTCGAATGGTCACTCTGGTGTGAATCGGCACAAGTGCAGCTAACTCAAGCACATCATCGTTATACATGCGAATACAGCCGTGAGATGTTCTCTTGCCTACGGAGGAAGGATCATTCGTGCCATGGATACCATAATGTGGTTTACTTAAACCCATCCAGAATACGCCGAAAGGGCCGCCTGGATTTGGCTGCTTATTGATAATAAAAAATTCACCCGTCGGTGTGTTGGTTAGCATTTTACCAATACCAACTGGGAATCCACGTACAACGATGTTTGCATCCAAAAGATATAATTGAAAGTCAGAAAGATCAACAATAATTCGGTAATTGGGCATAGGATTGTCACCTCAAGCTATTCTATGTAAATTGTAACGATTTCGATAATGAAATTACTTGTGATATACTGCTGTAGATATCAGTCACTGAAGGAGAAACAGTCATGCAAACATTTCTACAGTTTAATCCAACAAAATTATGGTTTGGCCAAGGTCAAATAGAGCAGCTGCAGCAGGAACTTGGTACGACGGGCAAGCGAGTATTGCTTGTGTATGGCGGAGGAAGCATTAAGAAAAATGGCGTATACGATGCTGTTATGGAACAGCTTACACATATGCAAGCAGAAGTGTTTGAAATGTCTGGAGTGGAGCCTAATCCGCGGCTGGGCACTGTACGGAAAGGGATAGAAATTTGCCGCGATAAGCAAATCGAGCTCATTTTGGCCGTTGGCGGGGGCAGTGTGATTGATTGTGCCAAAGCGATTTCCGTGGGGGTATATTATGACGGGGATGTTTGGGACATCATTACTCGGAAAGCTGTGCCTCACAAAGCGCTTCCTTTCGGAACGGTTTTAACACTTGCGGCTACAGGTTCTGAGATGAATAATATTTCCGTCATCACCCATTGGGAGAAAAATGAAAAACGTGGTTGGAGCAGCCCTTTTTCTTATCCGGCTTTCTCTATTTTAGACCCTGCGTACACGTACTCTGTACCTAAGGATCAGACGGTTTATGGCATCGTGGATATGATGTCGCACGTGCTGGAGCAGTACTTCCATCGGACGGAGAACACACCTATGATTGATCGTTTCATGGAGTCAGTCCTTTTGACAGTCATTGAAGCTGCACCGAAGCTGCTTGCAGATCTTACCAGCTATGAGCATAGAGCAACGATCATGTATGCAGGAACGACAGCTTTTAACGGGCTTCTGTCCAGCGGCACAGATGGCGGAGACTGGGCATCTCATCAGATCGAACATGGCCTGTCCGCTGTTTATGATATTCCGCATGGCGGAGGGCTTGGGATTGTCTTCCCAAATTGGATGAAGCATTGTGCGGAGGAAGATCCTTCGCGGATGAAGAAGCTGGCGATTGCTGTTTTCGGTATCGATCCATCGGATAAAACAGATCATGAAATTGCACTCGAAGGGATTGAGGCCCTGCGAAATTTCTGGAATTCCCTTGGTGCGCCGAATCGATTAGGGGATTATGGGATTGATGATTCCAGAATTGAGGAATTAGTCCATAAATCATTCATGAAGGACAAAGTGGGACAATACAAAATGATGACGCGGGAAACCGTTAGAGATATTTTGATTCGATCTTTAGTCTAAGAGAAAAGCTATCCCAATGTAGATGAATCTACGCGGGGTAGCTTTTGTATTTTTGCAAACATTAAAATTGCATAAATTCGTAGAGATATGGCTATTAATCGTGTACAGTTAAAGATGACAACCCATATTATGTAAAGTCTCAAGGGAGTGGATGTAATCAAAATTCGAATTATTGGTGCTTTTATTTTGTTGTTCATTAGTGCTTCAAGTTTTTATTTAATAGACCTAATGACATTTGAACCAAGGCCAAATGGCGTAATTTCAGGGAATGGTAATCCCGCGATCATCATCATGTTTATTGCAATTCCCGTATATGCGATGTTACTAGGTATGATTTCGATGTTTTTTTATAACGTTAAGAAAGTAACTAGGATAAAAAAAGGTTTGATCATCTTTTTTATAAGCTTGCTCCTCATTTTTTGTATTTTAGGAGAGATCAACGAAGTCAAATGGCATCTTGATACACTGAATGGTGGACCTAACAATCCGAATTCAATTATTTATAGATGGGGATGGTTCAATCAGTATACGAACACCATTTATTTCAATGTATACAGTTTTGTTTTTGGGATTGCTCTTTCAGGGATGCTCGGGTGTATAATATCCATCAAGAAAAATCGTGAAGGACAACAAGCATGAAAAAACCTCTTGTCATAGGTATCTCTGGAGGCTCAGGAAGTGGAAAAACGACGTGGAGTCAGTACTTGTTAGAACATTTTAGTCATTACAAAGTCCGAATCATACACAGTGATAGATACTTTAAGAAAATGAGGCCCGTTACTAGAGCACCTTTCTCTAATAAAGAGTACGATGATTTTAATCAACCGGAGTCTGTAGATGTTGAAAGATTAATAGGCGATATTGATGCTGCAATTTTTAATAACGAATTAAATCTATTAATCGTTGAGGGATTTCTGATATTTCATTTTGAAGTTGTAAGAGAACGTCTAGCGTACAAGTTTTATATCGACTGTGAATCTGACGAGAGATTAGTTAGAAGGATTGCGCGAGATTCGAAGGATGGAAGTAACTTAAATGAAATCGTTGCTGAATACTTGGACCTTGTTAGACACAGTCATGATAAGTACGTGGAACCAACAAAATGGTATGCCGATCTTATTATTAATGGTACTAGTAGTGAGAATAGGGGGAGACAAATCATTGTTGATTGGATTCAACGGGAATTAACATACCGGGAATCTCGGTTCTGATCGCGTATAGACAATTAACAACTAATCAACTGGGGGAAGCAAAAATGGCATTTTTCAAGAAAATGTTAGCGAGTGTTGGGATTGGGAACATCGATATCGACACACAGTTTCATACGGAGGATTTTATTCCGGGAGAGCTGGTTGAGGGCGTCGTTATTGCCAAAGGCGGAAAAGTGGAGCAGAAGGTGGATAAAATCTACTTTCAAATCATGACGGAATATAAGAAGCCTGTAGAGACAGATGCGAATCGCGATGGACGCACTGAAATTCGTATGGAGAATGAAACCATCGTTATAGCCAACATTTTGCTTGGTGAAAGCCTCATTATTGAGCCGGGGGAAACGATTGAAATTCCTTTTGAATTCATTTTGCCGCATGAGACGCCAATCTCCATCGGTGTCAGCCCGATCTGGGTGCGCACAGGCTTAGACATTGATAATGCAGTTGATCCCTCGGATCGCGATGATATTGAAGTTCAGGCACACCCGCATACTGTGGTTGTTTTTGAAGCTTTGGAAGAACTCGGTTTTCATTTGCATCAAGCGGAGAATGAGTTTTATTTACAACGAAATTATCATTTACCTTTTATTCAAAAGTTTGAATTTGTCCCCAACAAAAATGGTGAGTACCACAGCTCAGTGGACGAACTTGAACTCATCTTCTACCCAGATGAAGACGGCGTAGAGATCATCCTAGAGTTCGATCGCAAAACGCGTGGTTTCAGAGGATTTCTATCGGATATGTTGGATACGGATGAGTCTCATCATCGCTACTTTTTCAGCTGTGAAGAGCTGGAGGAAGGTTCTTCCGCTGTAGCGGATCAGTTCAGAGGGATCTTTGACGAGTTGTTGGAGTAATACATAGGAAGAGGCTGTCACCAACGGTAGGGTAGTGATTACCGGAGGGACAGTCTCTTTTCAATTCAAATTTAATTGTTAGGCATGTGCTAATTGTTTCAGTTCAAGTTTTCCTGTTGTCAAATACGTGAGTTCCGGTGTTGAGAAATAGTCAGCTAATCGCCGAAGTCTCATATATATCGTTCGCAAAATAACGGAATCCATCTCCGTGATCATACTGCGATTTGCAATAAAGTCACGCATGCTCACCTTGATGAGATACTCGCTATCTCGAAGATCGGTTATCAGTTGTTTATTGGGAAGGTCTCCGTAGTTGACTATGTACTTCGTTTGAGCAAGAGCACTTAGATAGAGTTCAGCACATGTTCGTGAAATTTGTACTTGCCTCTTTGCTCCCAAAGCATCAGTGACAGTAAGCATTTGATTTTTGGCATCTAAGGAGTTCTTTTTCAAATAAACAATTTCGTGAGAGGCAATACCCTCTGTGAGTAAACGAACGATGATGGCATCTTGCGGATTGATACAGCGAGTCTCGATAAAATGAATTTGTTCTAATGTAATAATACGAAATCAGCATCCCTTCAAGTGTGTAAATTGGATTTCAGTAAACTTTCATTCGGCTTTCAGTAATAAGCAACTATATACTCTATGTGGGATGTTGATCGATTATGACTATTTACAATAAAAAAAATACCTCTATTTTCATGAAGAAGAAGGGAATACTTAGTTTATGCAGAAAATGAGTGTAGATATGTAAGGGTGGAGTTGAGAGGGAGGGGCTACTGAATATGGTGAATGAAGAAGGAAAATTAAAGAAGGTGTTAGGCTTACGGGATTCGATTGGTATCGCCCTCGGTCAAATTATTGGAGCGGGAATCATGTCAATCACTGGCATCGCCATTGCCTTAACGGGGTCTGGAGTACCGCTTGCTTTCGTGCTTTCCTCTGTTTTTATGCTCATCATCACGATTCCACTTGCTGTATTAGGTTCAGTTCTTCCTGCAACTGGAGGCATGTATAAATATACGAGTCGGTTACTTTCTCCGAACGCAGGGTTTGTCTATTTAATCCTATTTACATTCGGTCATTTAACCATCGCTGTATATGCCATTTCCTTCGCACAATATTTACAGGGAATCATGCCGGATACGCCGATCATGCTTGTAGCCTTCACAGTGCTGACTTTCTTCTATCTCATTAATCTGTTTGGCATCAAGTTTATGTCATCATTAGGAAAGGTGCTCGTAGCGATTAAGCTGCTGTCACTTCTTGTGTTTATTGTATGGGGAATTTCGGAGGTCGACTATTCGGTGTTTCATCCCGCAGAGATTTTTCCTCAGGGCATAGGTAGCTTTCTTACGGCAGTTGGCATCACGTCCTTTGCATCTGGTGGCGCTTATGCTGTAGTTGAGCTCGGAGGCGAAATGAAGCGGCCGCAAAGGGATATTCCGCTAACCATTTTCATCAGTAGTGGCATAGTTGCCTTACTTTATATAGGCATTGGCATTGTGGCAACAGGCGTTCTGCCGATTTCGGAAGTTGCGGGAGAGTCGCTTTCAGATGTGGCGAGGACGATATTGCCCAATCCATTGTTCCTATTTTTTATCATAGGCGGGGCTATGTTTGCACTGGCTTCTACACTTAATGTGACGTTTTCCTGGGTGACAAGGGGGATGCTGGTGGCATGTCGCGATGGTTGGCTCCCTTCATCATTCGGTGCCGTTAATCGAAGGTATGGTACACCGCATTGGCTGCTCACGTTTTACTATCTCCTTGGTGTCATGCCCATTGTGACAGGAGTGTCGTTGACCACGATTTCACAGCTAGGGGTTGGCATTTTACTCATTTCGAGCATTTTCCCCGTACTTTCTGCCGTGCAGCTTCCACGCAAATACCCTGAGCTTTATCGCAATGCACCTTTCACTATGAAGCCAAGTCTACTTTACACCATTGTCGTCATAGCCGTTGGTTTACTCGCCTTTCAAGGCTATTTACTACTCAGCCGATTGTCGGCTCCTTTAATTGTAGGCAACATAGTGCTTGTCGCAGCATCTATCGTTTATGTGCAGATTGTCGGCAAACGCCGAATAAATAAACAGGCTTCAAACGCTGCTGCAAGCAATAGTCGCGATATCAAATTGTTGCAATAATCATTTTCAGTTCTTTGGTAAACTCTTTGCAGGGCAGGGACTGATGACGATTCTTTAGACGCAAGGAACAGAAGGAAATATCCATATCCTCTCCAGTGATTTCTAAGGCAACAATGCTGCCTGTTTGGACATAAGGGTCGTATTTCAGGCCGATTTCCGTATAAAATCCAACGGCAATACCTTCCGCAATTACACGTTTGGCAGCCTCTGAATTCCCTAACTTAAATAGAATATTCGGCTCTCCATATTTTTTTAATTTACCAATAAGATACTCAGAATTCAGGAGAATCGGTTGATGGACAAGTTCTTCTAAGGAAATGCTTTTTCGATGAGCCAGTGGGGAGTTTTTCCCCACACATGCCATCACTCTACTGTCCATTAACGTCTCGGTGATCAATTGTTTATTCGGCTCTTCATAATTCCGGGATACGGCGATTAGACCAATATCTACATTACCGCTTTGGACTTCTTGTTTAATCTGCGGATAATCAAGCTCCACCATTTCGAGCTCTACGCCAGCATGTTTTGCTTTGAAAATCGCCAAGGTTGAGGGTAAAACACTCAAGCATAGGCTAGGCACAGAAGCGATGGAAAGGAACCCTGAGAGCTGATTGGACTGACATTCTGCCGTCTCTCGAAGTTCCTCTACTTTTTTTATAATCTCTTCCGCTTTGCTTATAATTAATTTCCCGTCTTCCGTAGGAACGGCTCCGAAGCGCGAACGCTTAAATAGCTTCACCCCAAGCTCTTCCTCCAGACTCACGATAGCCTGACTGATATTCGGTTGGGAGACGTGAAGCTTTTCGGCAGCTAGGGAGATCGAACCGGTTTGATTGATTTCAATAATATAGAGGAGTTGTTCAATCCGCATAGTTCTCCTTTTTTGGGAAGCGATTTATGTCGTAAATATATCCCAAAAGCGGACGATAGGCAATGATAGGGAAGCCCTATTTTAAGAGGCTCCGTACTCAACATTCAGTTTGCTTAGCTCCTTCATTTGTCCGTTGAAGACGAAACGTGATAGCACGACGCTGATTTCATATAATGCGAATAAGGGGATGGCCACCATCAGATGTGAGATGAGATCAGGCGGTGAAATTAGGCTAGCTAATATAACTAGCACGATATAAGCGTATCTGCGAAATTTGTTCAGGAGTTTTGGATTCAGCAGTTTTAGTCTAGTTAGAAACATGACGACGATAGGGAGTTCGAAGGCAATCGACAAAGGCAGCACGATGTTCAGCATGAAACTAAAATATTGGGCAACACCGTACGTCGGGGTTAATCCAAGGTTATCGGAAATTTGGGTAGTGAATGCCATGCACATGGGGAAAACAACGAAGTAGGCAAAGGTTAAACCGATGATAAAACACAGGACGGTATAAGGAATATAACGAAGTGTGGCTGACTGCTCCTCCTTCGTTAGGCCTTGTTTAACGAATCCCCAGATCTGATAGAGGATAAAAGGCAAAGTGACCGTTAGGGATATCGCGAAAGCAATCATCATATAGAGGCGAATACTATCCATGGGGGAAAATACATGCCATGTCATGTCGGATGCCGGGGGTGTTTGCTTCAAGTACAGGAGGAGCTTCTGGGCGGCAAGAAAGCCGGCAATCATCGTAAGGACAATGACGATTAGAACTCGAATAATACGTGTTCGCAGTTCGGAAAGATGTTCAACGAGAGACATCGTTTCTTTTATTGGCATGGAAAACACCTCCAAAGCTATGTATGATCGTCATTGACTTAAGATCCCGCTAGCATGCGCTTAAGCTCAACGGTGTGGAAGCCGTCCATCAGCTTCGTGTGGATCTCCATGATGGTCTGAATATCCTCAAATGAATATTTACGAACGCCTCCTTTACTTCTTTCCGGGAAAATAAGCTTGCGATCTTCGTAATAACGAATCTGCCTTTCTGTTAACCCGGTTAATTCGCTTACCACTCCAATTTGAATTACTTTCTTCTTCGTCATCGACATCATCCATCCTCCTTTAAGTGTTAGATAAATTAACGTTTACATGACATTATTTACAAGTTAACTCTATCACCATGCTCATTTCCGATCAAATAACCTATTTTTATCCCGATATAAGCAATATTTATGTAATGTAATCTTACACAAAATAGTGACGGAACCCTGATCTACTGGTACGTTTATTGTGCGGTTTATCCAAACATGAACGAGGAGATGGGAGCATGGAGAAGACACCGATCAAAGAAGATCAAATTACACGTAGACAATTTTTGACTACAGTCGGCAAAATAGGAGGGTCAGCCGCACTCTTTAGTGTTATGGGGACTCTGGGGCTCTTATCCCCAGAAACGATGAAAGCGGCAGATTACACGCCGCCTTCAGGCAGGGATCTCACTTCTACGAACCGCAACGGGAAAAAGGTGATCATTCTAGGCGCAGGGATAGCCGGTATGACGGCTGCCTACGAGCTGGGAATGGCCGGATATCAGTGTACAATTTTAGAAGCGAGAGCTCGTTCCGGCGGTAGAGCTTGGACGGTTCGCAGAGGTACGACGGTTACGGAATTAGGAGGCACCAAGCAGGTTGCGCGCTTTGATAATGGGATGTATTTGAATGCGGGACCGATGCGGATTCCCCAGTTTCATGTGACATTGGAATATGCGCGCAAATTTGGTGTCGCGATCGAACCGTTCAACAATGTGAACGAGAGCGGTTACTATTATAACGAAAATGTGGGCGAATTGTCGGGTGTGAAAATTCCGAAGCGCCAAGCGAAGGCAGATGTTAGGGGCTATGTCGCCGAAATGCTAGCTAAAGCGGTGAATCAGAAAGCACTGGATCTTCCTCTTACAACAGAAGAAAAAGCTAAGCTTGTCACTTATTTGAAAACCGAAGGGGATTTGAACGCAGATCTGTTCTATAAAGGTTCAGAGAGAGCGGGGTATAACGAGGAACCAGGCGGTAAATTCGACGCGGGCGTACGTAGAGATCCATTTAGTTTAAAAGCGATCATAAATTCCGGTTTTGGGCAATTCTTTAGCAGCGAATACAGTTATGATCAACAAATGATGATGTTTCATCCGGTAGGCGGGATGGACCAAATTGCTAAAGCGTTTGAGAAGCGTGTGGGCGACCGAATCGAATTCCATGCAGAGGTTCAGGAAATTAAGCAATCCTCCGATGGTGTTCGTATCCTGTATAAGGACTTGAATAGCGGCGCCAGCAAGGAGGCTGCAGGAGACTTTTGTATCTGTACGATTCCTTTGTCTGTCCTCAAGGATATTAAGGCTGATTTCTCCGCTGACATGTCGACGGCTATTTCTAAAATTAACTACGCATCCGCAGGTAAAATTGGGCTCCAGTTTAAACGTAGATTCTGGGAAGAAGATGAGTTTATTTTTGGCGGTAGCTCGCTGACTAATATGGACATTTCTAGTATTTATTACCCGCCGACTGATTATTTTGCCAAAAAGGGACTTCTCTTAGGCTATTATGCCTTCGGGGGTAACGCTGACAAGATTGGTAAAATGACACCTGAACAAAGGGAAGATTACGCATTAAGCCAAGGGGCGAAAATTCATCCGCAATATTATAAAGAGTTCGAGGCCTCTTTCTCTGTAGATTGGAAGAAGATCAAATATAATCAAGGCGGATGGGCTTCGTATACGGCTGATGACCGCAAAACATATTACCCTACCTTGTGTAAGCCGGACGGTCGCATTTATTTGGCTGGGGAACATATCAGCTATATTACCGCTTGGCAGGCAGGGGCGATTGAATCTGCGAGGAAAGTAGTTACTGAAATTCATGAGCGTGTAATGAAAGAGTAGATGATGAGGAGCGATGAACGATGATGATAACGAAGAAAGTGAAAACCATGGCAGCCGTCACATTAGGTTCATGCCTCATATGTGTCAGCGCCTATGCAGCCGGAACGGAAAAAACTAGTAAATACCCATCAGAGCCAATTAATGAAGTGGAATTCTATGGAAACCCAGCTTCCTCGATCTCTGCCGGAGTGTCCGTACCTGCTGGCTCCTCCTACTTATTCACAAGCGGTACGGTACCACCTGTTATAAATAAAGAGGGAAAAACGATTTATGAGCGTTATGGCGATACCAAAACGCAAGGCACCGGAATTCTTAAAGAGATAGAGAAGCAATTGAAGGATAAGGGATTGACTTTGGCTGACGTCACTTATCTCCGCGTCTATCTTACAGCAGATGCGGCGAAAGAAGGCAAATTTGACTATCAAGGCTGGTTTGATGCTTACTCGCAATTTTTTGGTAATGAAGGGAATCCGGTTAAGCCTGCACGCTCTACGGTAGGTGTGGCAGGACTCGTAAGCTCCGATTGGCTTATAGAGATCGAAGCTGTAGCGGTATATCCGAAGCATCATAATCAAAACTAATGAAATGGAGTTGTTGATCCTATGCTGCAAAATATTGGCTTTCCTGGTCTCATGTTAATCTTAGTTGTTGTCTTAGTCTTGTTTGGTCCATCCAAGCTTCCAGAGCTTGGTCGCGCAGTGGGGCGCACCCTGCACGAGTTCAAAAACTCTGCGCGGGAACTCGTTTCCGAGGGCAAAGAGGTTCCCGAGCATGTAGAGCCAGCTGATAAGCAGCTCGAGAAGGCGAAAGTATAGACGAACGTTCGAAAGCCTGTATCTGTGATTGTTCTCTTAAGAAAAGAGCATCTGGATACAGGTTTTTTTTGTGCTTGAGGTTGGGGGAGATGTAGCTTGCCACTGCGTGAACTTGGTCAGCGAATCTGGGAAGTTGATACGCTGATTCGCTAGCCAATTGTTGTACAAATGACAACTGCAAAAAACACCGGAAACCCTTGGATTTACACAAACATTTCAAGAAAGGGTGTGGTAAATTGTGCTACGAATGTAGCTGCCAAACAATTCATATGGAGGGATAGCCGTTGAAATTAAGTACAAGTGTGGATGTTAGGAAAGAACTCTTTCACCTAAATCACTATAAATCGAGCCGCAAAAGAAGGCTAATCGATATGATCGACCTGAGGCATAGCCTCAGGTTTTTTACGTGTGATAGGATAAAATCAGCCGTAAATGGGCATTCACTAGGAGGTTAGCATCTGCGCGAAGCAAATCTCCTCTTTTACATATCGACATTATGCCTTTTGTGTGGGATTATGTAGGAATGTGAGTTGGAACATAGGGGGCAGCCTGGATGAGTTTCACAAAGCCGACAGCATTGGTGACTGGAGCATCCAGCGGATTTGGCTTATTAACGTCAATAGCTTTGGCCCGAAAGGGATATCATGTTATCGCAACTATGCGTGACCTTGGTAAAAGAGGAGCTTTGCTCGCGCATGCCGAACAAGCTGGTGTAACCAATGCCATCGTAACCATGACTCTAGACGTAACGATTCATGACTCGATTGAACAAGTCGTTTCTGATATGATGGACAAGTATGGCAGAATCGATGTTCTCATTAACAATGCCGGCTTTGCTGTCGGGGGGTATGTGGAAGATGTACCGATGGAAGCGTGGAGATCTCAGCTGGAAACGAATGTATTCGGCGTCATTGCGACAACGAGGGCTGTACTGCCGCACATGCGCGCTAAGCAATCTGGATGTATCGTTAATGTTAGCAGTGTTAGCGGGCTATCCGCTTTTCCTGGCTATGCCCCATACAGCACTTCGAAGTTTGCCATTGAGGGCTTCAGTGAATCGCTTCGTTTAGAGATGATGCCCTTAGGTGTGCGTGTCGTGCTCGTAGAGCCAGGTGCCTATAAGACAGAGATATGGCGAAAAGGGTTCGAGGCAATCCATACCGCGGAAGCGTCTCCTTATTGGAAGCGGCTTAGCAAAATGCTTGACTACTCAAGGAAAGCCTCAGCGACAGCACCCGATCCGCAGGAAGTAGCAAACCAAATTGTGCGAGTTGTAGACAACCCGCGGCCAAAGCTCCGTTATCCAATGGGACGCGGTATAAGGGCGGGGCTGTGGGCGAGAAGTCTTTTGCCATGGAGATGGTATGAAGGCGTTTTGAATCGATTATTGAAATGAAGAGGGATGTACTTGTATAAGTACGAATAAACCAAGGAGTGAAATGAATGTCTCGTAAGTGGGAAAGAATGGTAAGTAAGAATACGAAAACAGTAAACAAGAATCGCTCTAAACAAGGGATTGCGCCGATTTCTTCGGATCCGGATCGATCGGAAGTATTTAAGGGTAGAAGCATTATGTTAGCTTTATTTTTTGTTCTAATCTCTATTCTTTTATTGTTTACTTTGACCAAAACAGATGGGGACAAGATGTACTGGTATACGACACTCAGTTACATGGCGGTTGGACTGTTCGTTTATTTTATTCGCCGTCCGTACTTGAAGGTTAGTAAGACGAGTCTTTCGAAGAGAGGATTCGCCAGAGAGCTTATTCTAAATGCCGATAAAATTAAAGAAATCGTATACTCTCCGGGTCAGGTGGTCATTGACCTAAATGGGAAGTCACCCCGTTGGGTGTACAACAAATCTCTAAATCGATTCGACGTTGCGGCTATGGCTGCTAGATTGAAAAAATTTGCTGAACAAAACCATATTACGTTTGTGGATAAAACGGTTTAGGTGCAACTAGCGCGACATTGAAGTTCATATATGATGAAAAAGCCCGATTCGATATCGGGCTTTTTTGCTGTTTGGGCATGATGAGCCAACTAAGATTAGACTTTTAAGTTAGAGAGGCGATAAATTGTAACTATGGGACATTTTAATCATATTTATCGTCGTCGATTCTAACCACATTATCCATGATGAGCTCAACTTCCGTCTCGAAGTTCAAATGAAGAGGTGCTGGCAGTGCATCGAAGATTTCCTGCATCATCTCCATCTCTAATAACACATCGATGGTTTGAGGCCGCGGTTCTAACTCATCAACCCATTCACGGACAGCATCGATAAATAAATAGAAAGATGATTGGAATTGATCGGCAACAGCTTCCTGTTCATCGCCAGATGCCGACATGGCATTCCAGTTTTTTAGTGTGGTTTGTAAAGCTTGCTCTACGTTTGGGTTCATTAGTAATCTCCTAAAAGCATAAGGTGAAGGTAGAATGGTCATCTTCCTGAACCTTAAGCATGTTTTACATCGCTAAAATGGCAATCTCCCGCGTTTCTCAGCATTTAACTATGAAAAACATCGTCTCGGGTAATAGTGTGGAGTAGAAATGCCAACTCCATGTGTAATCAACCATCACTTCAACGCCTGCGTTGAAGCTCGGATAATCATCTCCGAAGGCAGGATGATCTTCCGATTCTCATGAACGGCTTCACCTTCAATGCGTTCGATCAACAGCTGCATGCCTAATAAGCCGAATTGATAGGCAGGCTGTGAAGCCAGGGTTAGAAACGGGTTAATCGCACCTGCGTGGCCGAAATCGTCAAAACAGACGACGGACAGATCATCTGGCACCTGCAAGCCGCGTTGTCTCAATGATTGTATGACGCCAACGGCGAGCATGTTATTAGCCGCGAAGATGGCTGTCGGTGGATCTTCAAGATTGAGCAGTGCATCTAACGCGGATTCATCGTGGAAATCACGGTAGTTTAGATGTGCAACCAGCGATTCATCTACAGATAATCCGCTAAGCAAATGCGCTTCGCAATACCCCTTATAGCGCAAGCGGGCTGTAGAAACATCCTGTGAACCGTTAATCATCGCGATACGGCGGTGCCCCAAGCCAATTAAATGCTCAACAAGCTTCCGCGCGCCTTCCTTGCTGTCCCCAAGTACCACATCCGCCTCGATTCCCGGAATTTCACGGTCAAGAACAACGAAGGGGATATTGTGCTTTTGCAGTTGCCCGAGATTCTGGGCAGAATGATCGCCCGTCGGGGCGAATAGAACGCCATCCACACGGGTTGATAAAATCATATCAACGTAGTCTTTCTCTTTCGCGTAATCCTCGTCACTATTCGCAAAAAGCAGCCGATACCCAGCTCGTTTAGCTGCATCCTCTGCGCCGCGTGCAAGCGTAGTATAGAACGGATTGGTAATATCCGTAATGAGCAGGGAAAGAATTTTCGTCTTCTGAAGTACCAGACTGCGTGCCATCGAGTTCGGAATATAGTGAAGATCTTCCATGACTTTCCTTACCCGTTTGCGCGTTGCCTCGCTGATACGACCTGTATTATTGATGACCCGTGAAACGGTCATTGCCGAAACACCGGCTTTTTCAGCGATATCATAAATTGTAATCACGTTGATTCACCTTTTCATCTCGTCCTATTCGTCTATTGTATAGAAATTAAGGATTGACAGCAAGGCTAAGAATTGATAATTTTGAGTTATCGATAACACTTGATTTTTTGAGGAGGTCTTGAATATGCTTAAAGGGATTCCTTCCATCCTGTCGCCTGAGCTTTTGAAGGTACTGATGGAAATGGGGCATGGGGATGAAATTATTCTAGCAGATGGTAATTTCCCTGCTGCCAGTCATACGAATCGTTTGCTGCGCAGCGACGGCCATGGTGTACCGGAATTGTTGGAAGCGGTTTTATCGTTATTCCCGCTGGATACTTACAGTGAACAACCTGTAGCTTTAATGGCCAAAGTACCAGGGGATACCGTGGAAACACCCATTTGGGCAACTTACGAAGATATCATTCGTACCCAAATGCCGCCACAAATTGAGTATGTGGAACGATTCGCTTTTTATGAGCGAGCGAAGAAAGCCTATGCGATCGTGGCAACGAGTGAAAAAGCTTTATATGCGAATGTTATTTTGAAAAAAGGTGTCATTAGTGAGTAGTTTGGATTATCGATAACTCTAAGTCATACCCGTTTGAAGGCGTAATTCCTATTAATCCCATACCGTTCTCATCGCAATCGATGGGGGCTTTTTTTTGTTGTATGAAATACAAACAATGCGCGCACCCAGGTGCTAGAAAGGTTTAGGTACATAGCCGCTACTCCTCATATTCGGAACATAAGACACAATAAACGTAATACAACACATGTTAAAGCCAATTATTGTACAATAAAATGGAATTGATGCATATAAGGATAGCGAGGTGGCCGCATGGTTAATATTTTGGTTGTTGATGACGAGCCGATGATTTGTAAAGGCGTGGCTGCCATTTTGAAACAGTCGGACCTGGACATCGCTGAGGTGTTTATCGCATATAACGGTTTTGAAGCATTGGATTTTATACATTTGGAGAAAATCGATCTTGTTTTTACGGATATTCAGATGGAAAAGATGAATGGGATTGAATTGATTGAAAATATATTCATGGAAGATCCTACGATTCCAATCGTCATTTTATCCGCCCATGGCGAGTTTGAGTACGCCCAGAAAGCGATCCGTTTCGGAGCCAAAGAATATTTGGTCAAGCCGATAACGCCGCCTCATCTTATTTCGGTAGCAGCTAAGTTACTGGGAGAGAAGGAAGAGAAGCAGCGGCATTTCTCGAATTGGGAGAGCAGTCGAACCCTGTCGGAGCATACGTCGCTCGAGATGAACTATTACCTGAATGAGCTTGTCACAGGAACGGTTCATGAGTCCGAGGTACCTGCCATTATGGAGAAGCTGGGAACCCGAATGAAAGGTACACATTACAGCATGTTAGTGATCAAATTATCCCTAGATCGAGGCGGTATTCATGATCAGGAAATAGCGACACTGAAGGACCGTAGTCTTCTGAAGTACGCCGCTTTGAATATTATTGAGGAGACCGCGAATCAGTGGTGTCATCTCGTTTTTAATACGCATAATTCGACCTTCTCCTTGCTGCTGCAAATTCCTGAAGAGGAGATCAGGGGTTCTCAGAGCATTAATCAATTGTTGATGGTGGCGCAGATGATTCATACGAATTTGCAAAAATACGTCAATGTCAAATGTCAGATCGGGATTAGCCGCATTCGGGAGGGTATCACACAGCTGCCAGTTATCTATCAAGAAGCTCTGGAGAGCTTGGCTTGGAGTGAAACACACAAAGGGCATCACATGTTCTACATTGAGGATATCGGTAAAACAACGAACGAGCAAAAATTAACAAACACGCAGGTTGACGAGGCTAATAACCGCATTGTTTATGAGACGAAAACTTACATTGAAGGACACTTCTGTGATAAAGGCCTGAAGCTGCAAGATATCGCAGATGCTGTGCATTTAAGCCCTAATTATTTGAGCTATTTGTTTAAAAAAGTGATGGGCATCAACATTTGGGACTATGTGACCAAGCTTCGTATGGAAAAAGGGAAGCAGTTGATTCTGACCACGGACAAACGCAGGTATGAAATTTCGGAAGAAATCGGTAACGAATCCCCGGAGCATTTCAGTAAAATATTTAAAAAACATTTCGGGTTGAATATTTCGGAATTAAAACATATGGGTCCGTAACATGCGACATGATTAGCGTAATAGGACACATCGTCGCTTGCGATTGTTCCCTTTATAATCGAAATTGTAGAAACAAACATTTGACGAAACGATTCGAAAGGGGAACCAAACATGAAAGCTAAAAAGGCTTCAGCCATCAGTGCGATCGCACTAACCGTTTTACTCGCAGGATGTGGTACGAACAGCGCCACGACTGGAACAACAAGCAGTCCCGCCCCAGCAAAAGAAACAGCAGCGACTGCTTCAACCGCGACGCCTGCAGCCAAAAAAGTGACAATTACAGCCCAAGGCTTCAAGCCTGACCAGAAGGAAAAGAATGATCAGCTTGACCAGCGGATCAGCCGCTTTAAGGCGAAGTTCCCGAACGTTGATTTCAAGAAAGACGACTGGCAGTACAGCCCGCTTGAAATCGGGGTTAAGATGGCTTCCAATAGTGCGCCAACCGAATATACGACGTATGCAACAGAAGGCAAAGTGCTCGTCGACAAGAAATGGGTTGCTGACATTACCGATTCGATCAATGCTTGGGAGCATGCCAAGGATATGAATGATCTCCTTTCTAAACCGTTTGTGGTTAACGGAAAAACGTATGGAGTACCCATTGACGGTTATGTGATGACTATTACGCTGAACAAAAAGCTTTTCAAAGAAAAAGGCGTCGAGCTGCCACCCATGGATTGGACGTGGGACGATCTGTTAACGGCGGCGAGAAAAATAAATGACCCAGCGAAAGGCATTGCAGGCTTTATTCCAATGGGGAAGGGACCGGAAGCAGGCTGGAACTGGACGAATTTCCTTTATGCAGCTGGCGGCGATGTGCAGAAACTCGATAACGGTAAAGTAGTAAGCGTGTTCAATTCTGATGCTGGTGTGAAGGCGCTTGAGTTTTATAAAAAGCTAAAAGACGAGAATTTAATTCCTCAGAACTGGGCCTTAGGTTATGGCGATGCATTGAGTGCTTTCTCCCAAGGACGCGGCGCGATGGTGATGTGCGGAAGCGGCAATGCGGCGGATGCTGCGATCAATGAGGGCGGCATTAGCAAGGAGGACATGGTCGTATATCCAATGCCTTCGATCACGAAAGGAGGCAAGCATACGGGCGTTCTTGGCGGCAACTATCGCGTTATCAATCCGAAGAGTGACAAGGAACAACAGCAACTTGCTTTCAAATGGATTACGGACGAGTACTTCACAGACGACTTCCTTAATTCCACGAAAAAAGAAATCGAAGACCGTAAAGGGAAAAACCGAGTCTACATCCCACAACCGATTAACTATTGGAAGGATTCCTCTGATTTCGGCAAAAAGTATACCGATTTACTGGCCAAATATGACAACGTTTTTAAATACGACCCACAATTGCTGAGCCTATGGGACGGTAAGCCTGAAGCGCAGTATGAAGCACAGAAATATTATACCGAGATGGCTAATGTGATCCAAAAAGTGTTCACAACCAAAGATGTTGATTTGAAAAAGACGTTGGCGGATGCATCGAATAAAGTGCAAACGGAAGTATTTGACAAAGTGAAAGTCGAATAGCTCCGGAACATCGGATCTAAGCCGTTAAACGGTTTAGGTCCGATTTTATAGTTTTTTCTTTCGAAGTAAGTGTTATAACGAAAGCTTTAAGGAGTGTTCAACATGGATGTAGAACTGAGTGTTCGACCTGTCGTAGCGAGTAGTACGGTGAAGAAGAAAATCAACTGGTATTTGTGGGGGACGCTGTTTGTTCTTCCGGAAATCGTGTTATTTATCATTTTTTTATGGGTACCGATTTTCAAAGGAATTTTCTACAGCTTTTACAATATTGATTTTGTTGATGGCAATCATTTCATTGGCTTGGCTAACTATGTAAGTATTTTTCAAGATGGACTGCTGCTCACTTCGATTAAAAATACGTTGTACTATATGGGCTTGGGCGTCCTACTTGGTTTCTGGGTACCCCCGCTTATCGCAATCGTTGTCTCCGAATTGAAATGGTTTCAAGGGGCAGCCCGAATTATTGGCTATTTGCCAAGTGCCGTTCCAGCCATCGTTCTCTATGGGATGTGGCAGTGGTTTTTTGATGCCGTGGGCCCCATTAACAGCCTATTACAAACACTTGGTATCCCCAAAGTTGAATTCTTCAGTCCGAAGATGGCCATGGCCTCGATCGTTCTGCTTGAAACGTGGCAAAGCTTCGGCGCAGCCACTCTCATCTATATCGCAGCCGTCGTGGGTATTCCGAGGGACATTTACGAAGCGGCTGAGATCGATGGCGCCAGTGTGTGGCAGCGCATTCGCCATATCACCTTGCCAAGTATCAAGACATTGATGATGCTGCTGCTTCTCTTGCAGCTGATCACGACTTCACAGGGCTTTCAAGCGCAATTATCGATGACAGACGGGGGACCGAATAATGCGACGCTTACGTACCTGCTGTGGATGAATCATACGGCGTTCCGTGATCTTGATTTTGGGAAAGCGAGTGCAATGGGCAGCTTAATGTTTTTCGTTTTAATTTTACTGTCCGTACTATACCATCTGTTGCAGCGTAGAGGTGAGAAGGCATGAAGCGAGATGAACGTGGCATTATTTCGCCCTATGATATGCAAAAAGGCACTGTGAAAGCCGGTTACACCTTCATGGTGCTGCTGCTGATCGTCATTGGCATTACGACGTTATATCCGTTTTTCAATACTTTTTTTGGTTCACTCAAAACACGGGAGGAATTCTTTTCCTTTCCACCGACCTTTTTTCCGAAAAGCTGGATTTGGACCAACTACAATGATGCGTGGAACGGGTTCGATTTGCCCTTACTGACGTTCTTGAAGAATACGCTATTCATCTACATGGGCAATGTCGTGTGTTCGCTGCTGCTAATTGGTTTAGCGGCCTACGCGCTGTCACATTTGAGGGTACCGTTCAAGAAATGGGTGACGCTCTTCTTCTTGGCTACTCTGTTGATACCTCCTGCCACTTACATCGTTCCTAACTTTATGAACCTGAAAAGCTTGGGCATGATTAATACGTACTGGGCCTTCTGGCTGCCGGCTGCAGCGAATGCATATTTCATGCTTCTGCTCAAGAACTTCTTCGATGGCATCCACAAAGAAATTCTGGAAGCAGCGAGAATTGATGGAGCGAGTGAGTTCAATTCCTTCATTAAAATTGCTGTTCCACTCTCTACACCCATTATTGGGACCCTGCTGATTCTATCCTTCTCAACAACTTGGAACGATTTCTACTGGCCTAGTATTGTGCTGACCGAAAAGGAGATGTATCCGCTGGCCACAGGGATTTATCGGTATGTCGTGTACTCAACATCGGTGATTCCATGGAGTGTGCGGTTTGCTATCTTGACGATGGCGATGCTGCCGCCGGTTGTGTTTTTTCTCATTTTCCAAAAATTTATCATACGTGGGTTAACCGTTTCCAGTGTCAAAGGTTAGGTCAAAGAGCGCCCCTCAGAATGCTTATTCTGAAGGCGTTTTCTTTTGCTTAAAGGAGAATGCGGCCGTTATAGCGAAGCTAAGTGTGCATGAGACGGTTAGGAGAAGTCATCTCCGAGGATACGGCTTGAAAGGAAGGAATGTCGGCATGCGAAAAATGCTGCGTAATATGAATTTGATGAAAAAGTTGATCGTACTCCTCATCTTATTCGTCGTCATCCCGATATTGGTATTGGATTTATTTGTAGCTAAGAAGCTGGAGTCCATTACGGAAGAGCAAGTGGGGAACGCGCTGCTCCAGTTAGTGCGAGGAAGTCATTTGACAATAGACAGAGAGAGCAGTGATTTCGAGGAAAAGACAGAGAAAATCATGATCTCTCAGGAAATACAACAGCTGGCAAGCATCCCTTCCTCGTCGGAATACGAACGTTTTGAAATCTTTAAAGCCCTGGATAAATATTTGAACAATTATTCGACGAATGCGGTGCGATATTCGCTGTTTTTTTCCGATACAGATAAGCAGTATTCATTCGTTCCCAATTCGGACATACTGAACAATGGTATTTTTTATTCAACAGATTTGAATGCGCTCTCTTGGTATAAAGAAGTAAGCCAGGCCAAAGGGAAAGGGGTTATTCGGGTTATTGATAAATTCGGATACAACCCTAATAATTTGCAAACCGTTGCGTATATGCGCCAATTAAATAGTATTTATAACGGGGAAAGTGTGATTGGATATTTGGTAGTGTCTGGCATCGAGACACCTCTGCAGCTGGATTTTTCACCTTTTGATAAGTATGCGGATGCGGAATTAATGCTGTTAAACCAAGAGAATACGGTGCTTGCGACGAATACGTCCAATTTTCAGATCGGATCCTCGGTACATGTTCCCGCTAATCAAGTTGAGGGTGTTTATAAGCTGAAAGAGGCTGGTCTTGAGTTCATGTGCGTTCTTCACACAAGTGAATATTCGAAAACAAAATTGCTCATGCGAGTTCCTGTTCAGTCGATTATTATCGATCATATTAGTGTGCAGCGGTTGGTTGATTGGATCATGGTTATTTATTTCTGTATCTTGATTTTGGCGAGTATGTACTTTATTCAGTCGATCTTGAAGCCAATCTCTCGGTTAGCCCGCATCACGAATTCCTATCATCCAGGTAGACCCTTGGCTATTTCCTTACACTCGGATAGCAAAAATGAGATTGTTTTACTCAATAATCAATTTATCCGTATGACCGATCGTTTGAATCAAACGATTTATGATCAATATGAACTCGAACTGAGACATAAGGAAATTGAATTATCCATTCTTCATACACAAATTAATCCGCATTTACTTTATAACACCTTGGAATCTGTGTATTGGCATACGTTAATGGAAGGGGCGGCGGAGTCTGCTGAAATGATCAAGGATTTATCGCTTATTATGCGAATTGGGCTGAGCAAAGGGAAGCTGTTAATTCCGGTTATGGAGGAAATTAATCATGCGGAGGCTTATGTTCGCTTGCAGCTATTCCGCTATGAATATGCCTTTCAAGTCCATTGGGATATTGAAGAAGGAGCAAAGCGGTTTGTCGTGCCGAAGGTCGTTCTTCAGCCGATTATTGAGAATGCGATTCTGCACGGTATTAAGAACATGAGCCAGGATGGGGAATTGTGGATTTCAGTGAAAAGCGCCGATGATAAAGTCATCATCAGTGTAGAAGATAATGGCTATCGGCAGGCGGATATCGAGATGCTGAATGGTATCCTGCAGGGGAAGGAAAGTAATCGAGGCTTCGGAATTATTAATGTTCAGAAGCGGATTCAGCTGCATTTTGGCGAAAAATACGGCTTACATTATAGTCTTAGAAAAGGTCAAGGCGTACGAGCTTGGATTGAGCTCCCGGCAGTACTTGACGAGAATGAATTGAAATAGCTCCATCATCTGGGGCGCTGCCTTTTCTTCCGAATGAACACGGAACGTCAATCCTCTACATTGGGGAAATTGGCTTAAAATTTGATTGAACGGAACGGGAGAACGCTATTTGGGTGAAATCTATGCTCTCTGCGGGAAGAATGGCGAAATAAACGATCGTCGTTCCTCTTTCTTATGTAATCGGGTTGATTTCAGTAAATAGCGCATCCACGTTCCTCTAAGGGTCCACTCACCGGCAATCGGAGAAATTAGATTAATTCCCATTTTGTACATGTAACATTTATACGATTAGTTTTGCGGCATACCGGATTCAGCGTCCACACTCGAGTTATTATCCGTAATTTCCACATAATGATCGACGGTATCTAGAACCTGGCTTAGCTGCCAGCGGCTAAAAACAACATGATCTGAAGAAATAGCATTATAGGTGCTTTCTTGTTTGCTAATTTTAAAGCCTCGGTAACTCTCATAAATAGTTCTCATTCTGATCTCTCCCTCGCTTGGATGTATATCTTAAACTATCATCAAACGAGCAATTTTGGTAGAGGTGTAAATTGATAGAAATTGTCTATTCTTGACTAATGGCATGTAAATATAGTTAATTGCTTCTTTTAAAACGTTGACAAAATCTGGTTGGATTAACTATAATCTAAATACGAGTGATTTTATCGGAATTAAATGAATCAACCAGACAGCTGGAGATACTTCGTCCCAAAGGGATGAATGTGTCTCCTTTTTTCATTCATAATCCCCAAATGCTAAATGCTTACGATGCAAGTTATTCTATAACACTATCCAGGAGGAATAGATATGAAAATCGAATGGACTTTTGCAATGAACAAACCTTGGACGATTGATCTTGTATTGGATTTTGTGACCATAGCTAATCGGTATTCGTGCAATATTTATGTTGGCGTAAGCGGGAAAATGTTGAATGCAAAGGGTTTACTAGGCATAGTTTCTCTTAGCCTATCACTCGGCAATCAGTCGGTTATTATCTTGCAATTAGATGGCGTCGATGCTCAGGAAGCATTTGAAAAAGTGTCTGGGTACTTTCAAAGCGCGGATCACTGTGTACAGAAGGCCTATTCGCATAGTTCCTAGTCGTTGAGAAAGGAATGTGACTTATGTCAACCTCATATGATGTCATTGTCATAGGTGCCGGCTCGATGGGCATGAGCGCTGGATATCACTTAGCCAAAAACAAAGTGAAAGTTTTATTAATGGATAAATTTGATCCACCTCATGCGGCAGGCAGTCATCATGGAGAGACTCGCCTTATCCGTCATGCATACGCGGGCAGTTCCACCTACACGGCAATGGCGCTTAGAGCGGACCATCTGTGGAAGGAGCTTGAGGAATCAAGCGGACAGCGGCTGCTTGTGCGCAGCGGTGTTCTGAACATGGGAGTTGCCGAGTCCCTTAATTTGGGGAGTAAATTAAAGTCTACAGCTGCCTTTGGACTGAAGGTTGATCAGCTGGACGCGGATGAAATTCGTAAACGTTGGCCTGGTGTAAATCCGCCAGATGCCTACATAGGCTTGTATGAAGAAGATGCAGGTTTTCTGTACAGCGAAGCTTGCGTACGCGCCTATCGCCAACAGGCCATAGCTGAAGGTGCAAGACTACTGGTCAACACACCAGTGACAAGCATCAAAATTGGTAAAAGCGGTGTTACCGTACAAACACTAGATGGGGCCTATCACGCAGATCAGTTAATCTTATCTGCCGGGGCATGGTTTAGTAGGTTAAATGCCATTATTGAGCTGCCAATTCGTTCCATTCGTAAAGCTGTCGCTTGGTTCAAATCAGATGAATCTTTGTACGATTCGGCAAGGTTTCCAGGGTTTACATTTGGGGCGGAAAATGGCGGTTTCTATGGCTTCCCTAGCATCGACGGTTCCGGCGTCAAGATTGGTCGGCATGATGCCGGTCAGCTATGGAAGCCAGGGCAGCCCTTCGAACCGTTCGGTCATTACGCCGAAGATGAGAAGGATCTACGGCAAGCTTTAGAAGCCTTTCTGCCACAAGCTGCGGGTCAAGTGCTTCGGGGAGCCGTTTGTAAATATGAATTAACTCCTGATGAACATTTTATTATAGATCGCCATCCGGAACATGCTCATGTCCTAGTGGCTTGTGGTTTCTCAGGCCATGGCTTTAAGTTCGCGAGTGTAGTGGGAGAAATATTATCAGACCTTTCAAGCGAAGGCACAACCGAACAAGATATCTCTCCCTTTGCTTTATCCAGGTTCTCGACTAGAGCAAATTATTCGATCAAGTTCAACTTGCCCAATAAATAGATGCGTAAAAACAGTCGGGAGCTAATCTGGCTGTTTTTTGCTATTCTGTGCTTGAATATGTTACAGTTAAAAGGAGGTGATCGAGCATGTTAAAATTGGGGATTTTGGACCAATCACAAATAGGAGAAGGTCGCAACGCCGCGCAAACGCTGGTTGAAACGACCGAGCTGGCGCAAGAGGCTGATAAACTTGGTTATACGCGTTACTGGGTATCGGAACATCATGCTTCACAGGCGCTTGCTCACTCAAGCCCAGAAGTACTTATTGCTCATTTAGCTGCAAAAACAAATCGGATCCGCTTAGGATCAGGCGGTATCATGATGCCGCATTACAGTGCATACAAAGTAGCAGAGAATTTCCGTTTGTTGGAGGCGCTGCATCCGGGAAGGATTGATGTTGGTCTTGGCCGCGCGCCTGGCGGCATGCCCATCTCGACGCGAGCGCTGCAAGAGGGGAAATACACGAGCGTAGATCAATACCCGCAGCAAGTTGCTGACTTGACGGGGTATTTATATGATTTGCTGCCTGCGAATCATCGCTTTGCTTCGCTGCACGCGTCTCCAATCATTCCAACGGCACCAGAAATTTGGCTGCTCGGTTCTTCCTACGACAGTGCCAGTATTGCCGCTAAACAAGGGGCTGCATTTGGTTTTGCGCAGTTTTTTGGCAATGCGGATTGTGAACAAGCGCTGCAGATTTACCGTGATGAATTCAAACCGTCTATTTTGAATGATAAGCCCCATTCGCTTGCAGCGGTTTTAGTTATTTGCGCCGATACGGAAGAAGAGGCGAAGCGATTGGCAACGAGTACGGATTTGTTCTTCCTCTCCCTTGGCCGCGGCGCGCTGCTGCCTTCATTCCCTTCCGTTGAAACGGCAATGAACTATCCGTATACAGAAGCTGATTTGGCCCTAATACGTGGTCGCCAACACAAGCGTATTGTGGGTACGCCTCAGCAAGTCAAAGCGGAGATTCTCAAACTGAACGAAGCGTATCAAGCGGACGAGTTTATGGTCGTTTCGCCGATTCATGAAGTGGACGCGCGCATTCATTCTTATCGTTTGTTAGCCAAGGCGTTTGAGCTGCAAGGATAATGTTAGTGTAATGTATGACCGTATGGAAATAGGGCTCAATCTTGTAAATCAGAAGCAGCACACCGATTAGGGGTGGCTGCTTTTTTCTTTGTAAAGGAAATTATGCGAGATGCCGATCTGTGAATAACGAACGCGCAGGATGGTCTGCTGAGAAGTCGATTTTCGGCTTCTCAGACTCTGTTGGCGGGCTTCGGCTCGCAGAGCCCTCACTGTAAGCGCGTTTTTTGCGCTTGTTTGTTCATTCCTCGTGCAGCCTCATGCCATATTCATTGGCGTACAGCCTTTGTCATCCATACATAATTTTGGATAATAAAAGAAAGTATAAGGGGGAGGGTGGTGAAGTTCGTTGCTATTTTCAAACTGGTTCGGAAGGAAGAAGTATCGTTCGGTTCCAGCACAAATTAATCAGCCGCCTAGCGACTCGATCAGTGCGTCGTTGGCACAAAATATAACTTATTTGCAAAGTCAGTTCAGCCAAACTCCTGATTTGAATGTGCGGCATTTTATTATCAAGCAATCTGGGGAACAAGCAGCACTTGTTTATCTATATGGACTAGTAGATAAAAGTGCGATTAATAACAATGTACTTCGCCCACTTCAATTTGAAACGGGAAGCAGCGATTCGAGTTATGGTTTTTCGATAAATGTAGGCCAAATTAATCCGTTGATTTCTTGGCCACAAATCGAGAATGCTATTTTGCAAGGCAGTAGTGTTCTTTTAGTTGGCAGTCGGACGGAAGCTTATGCCTTAGGAACGCAAGGGTGGCCGCAGCGGGCGATTGAAGATCCACAGATTGAGGCATCTTTGAAAGGAGCGCATCAAGGCTTTGTTGAGACAGGCAGTCAGAATATTGCCTTAATCCGTCGCTACATTCAAAACCGTGAATTGAAAATTAAGGAACTAGTGGTTGGGCGAAGAGGAAACACCTTAATTTCTATCTTATATTTAGCTGATGTTGCACATCCAGAGGTGCTGATAGAACTGGAAGACCGGATTCAGCAGCTTGATATCGATGTCATCCTTAACACAGGTGAGTTGGCAGAGTTAATTGAGGATAATCCGTACTCCCCATTCCCGCAATTTATTACGACGGAAAGACCGGATGCAGCGGCTTCACAAATTTTGCAAGGAAGATTCGCTGTTGTCGTAGACCGTTCACCAAGTGTATTAATCGCACCAGTGGCCTTTATGTCGTTTTTTCAAAACATCGACGACTATAGCACGCGCTGGTCGATCGCTACTTTTATACGACTGCTGCGAATATTCGCTTTTTTCATCGCTATCTTTCTACCGGCTTTCTACATTGCTGTCATTTCCTATAACTTTGAGATCATACCCGTGAAATTACTGCTCACGATTGGTGAGTTCAGAGGTCGAGTGCCGTTCCCGCCGTTTGTGGAAGCGATCTTCATGGAGGTAACTCTTGAAATGATGCGGGAGGCTGGTGTGCGTCTCCCAGCACCAGTCGGGCAAACCGTTGGCATTGTCGGGGGCATTGTTATTGGACAAGCCATCGTTCAGGCAGGACTCATCAGCAATATCATGGTGATTGTTGTTGCTTCTACGGCTATTGCATCGTTCATCCTGCCCAATTATGATATGGTCGCAGCCGTCCGACTTATCCGCTTCGGCATGATGATAGCGGCATCCATGTTCGGCATAGTTGGCATCATTATTGGTTTGATGACGATGATCGGGCATTTGATAGCGCTCGAATCGCTTGGAACGCCGTACGGTACTCCTTTCGCGCCGGTTCGATTGGCTGATTGGAAAGATACGTTCCTTCGTTTACCGTTGTGGACAATGAGCAAGCGACCTCTAGGCACTAGAGCGACCCAATCAAAGAGGCAAGGAACAAATCGTCCAAAAGGTGATGGGAAATGAAGAAATATACTTACAATGAGATCACCTCTATGCAATATATTTTTCTGAATAGCGGTATTCAAGTGAGTGTGTTCTTTTTGGCTATGCCGCGAAAATTAGCTGAGAAGGCAGGCACAGATGGCTGGATCGCACTCATCATCGGCTGGGCTATTACGGTTGCAGCAAGCTTGATTGTTATTCTGGTGATGAAAAAGCACCCCGAAGGAACATTGTTTGATCTAATCGAACGATATTTGGGCAAATGGGCAGGCAGGGTGGTTGTCATCTTTTTTGCCCTTTATCTCTTTTACTACGCTTATACGGGGCTGATTGAGGCGGTTTTGCTCACGAAGGCATGGTTATTGCCGCAAACTTCGGCATCTACCGTCATGCTACTATTGCTCATTCCCACTTATGTGATTGCACGTAATGGACTTCGCGTCTTGGGCAGATACGCGGAACTTGTTTTTATTATCTCTATGTGGATACCTCTTGTATATTTATTTCCGCTCAAGGACGCCCATTGGCTAAATTTAGTCCCCTTATTAAAGGAAGGATGGAAGCCTGTATTTTCGGCGGTACCTACAACCTTCTTTTCATATATCGGATTTGCTACCACGTTTATTTTGTATCCGTTTTTGAAGAACAAACAAAAGGCTTCTAGCGCTATCATGATCTCCAATACACTGACGATGCTTGGATATTTGTTCATTACGGTTATCTGTTTTGTCTATTACAGCCCTAACGAAATTCAGAAGTACAACGAACCTATGGTTAATATCTTAGAAGCCATTGAATTTAATTTTGTAGAACGGATGGAAGTGCTGTTTATCGCGTTTTTTTTGCTTATTTTTTCATTAGCGTGGATACCGGCTATATACATGGGCGTATTTTGCACTAACTGGCTCCTCGGAAAACAGGATCACCGCAATCATTTGCGGGTACTGTGGTTCTTTACAGCGATTAGCTCGTTTTTCTTCTTACCAACTTTTAATCAGAGCGATCGAATGAATGATTTACTCAATCAGGTTGGAATTGCAGTCGAATATGTTTTTCCCAGTTGCTTACTCGTATATTTATGGCTGCATGACCGTTTTCAGTGGGGGAAGCGCTTATGAGCAAGCGGCTCCTTCATGTTCTACTCATCGCCATTGTTGTCGTCATCCCTCTGGGCTGCAGTGACAGGTTAGATATGGAAGACGCTGCTCATGCCTTATTAATAGGTTTTGATCTTGATAAAGAAAACGAGTTTATTCTATATAGCACAACTTCAGTTTTCAGCAAAAATGTTGCGAAAAAAACGCGCGAACTTAAAGTGAAATCACAGACGAATCGTCAATCAAGAGAAAAACAAGATAGCTATACACAGGGTGTTTTCCAAGGAAGAAGTATTCAAGTCCTACTAGTTTCTAAACGGATATTGCAGCAAGAAAATTGGTTCCGATTAACGGATGTTTGGTTTCGCGATCCGAAAAATCCATTAACGCCAAGGGTCATTGCTTTCGATGGACCTCTCTCAGAAATCATATATCTGAACCCGAAAGATCAACCGATGATGCCTTTATTGCTGCGGGAAATGGTAGAAACGAAGAATGCCCGATCGGAAACGGTAAAGACGACTTTACAGGGGCTAAACCAACAATTACGTGAAAAGGGGGTCACTCCTATCATCTCTGAAGTTCGAATAAAAGATAAGCAGATTGCGATGACTGGAACTACATTGTTGGATCATAAAGGGAAATATGCTGATTCTCTGAATATGCAGGAAACTATTCTACTGCGCATAATGCAAAAAAATACAAAAAAGAGCGTCAGCTTAACAATTCCCATTGCCGGCGAAATGAAGATTGGACCATTCCATACAGATAAAGTCAGTTTAAACGTGGATGATATAAAGGTGAAAATAAAGACCGCTTTCCTCAAGGAAAAATTTCAGTTCGATATGCACATTACCATGCGCGTTGGATTATCGGAGCTCTTATTCCCATATGACGTACGCAGTCATGGAAAAGAGTTGGAGAATAAGATTACCGAACAAGTGCAAATGCTGTTTGAAAACCTTATAAAGAAAATACAAACGGACAAAATCGATCCGATAGGGCTCGGTCTCTATGCGCAGGCGCATGAATATAGCCATTTCAAAAAAGCGGAAGATCATTGGGGTGAAACGCTGGCCAATGCGGACATTCATGTTTCCGTGAAAACAATCATAGGAGCCATGGGAACAGTGAAGTCAGTGAAGTAACAGCCTTCTAGGGGGACAACAAGTGAAAAAATATGCCTTGAATGAAATTACTTTCATGCAGTATATCTTTCTCAACTTTGGTATGGTTGTGAGCATCGGATTTTTGTCGCTGCCGCGAGTATTAGCCGAGCAGGCAGGCACAGCTGGTTGGATTGCGCTCATCATCGTTTGGGTTCTCTCCATAGTGGCGAGTCTGATCGTTATACAAGTGATGAAGAGGTACCCAGACGGTACTTTGTTAGATCTATTGACGGTGTATGTGGGCAAATGGGCAGGCAAAGCGGGAGCCGTCCTATTTGCCCTCTATCTCATTTACTACGGGTACACAGGTCTTGTATATACGGTATTGATTACAAAACAATATCTTTTGCAGCAAACTCCAGCTTATATCATTATGCTTCTGCTGCTCATACCCACTTATGTTATTGTGAGGAATGGCCCACGCATAGTTGGCAGATATGTGGAAGTGGTTATATTTCTATCCCTTTGGATCCCCTTTGTGTATTTGATTCCGCTTAAGGACGCTCATTGGCTCCGTCTATTTCCTGTTCTTAAAGAAGGATGGAAGCCTGTTTTTGCAACGTTACCTAGCACTCTATATTATCATGTAGGTTTTTCAACCACGTTTATTTTGTATCCGTTTCTCAAAAACAAGCGGATGGCCTCAGCAGGAATCGTTATCTCGTATACACTTACGTTACTCATGTATTTGTTCATTACCATTACCTGTTTCGTCTATTTCAGTCAAGATGAAATTATCACGTACAACGAACCGACGATCAATGTATTGAAAGCTATCGAGTTTAAAATTATATCACGAATCGAAGTGCTATTTATCGCGTTTTATTTACTTATCTTTTCATTGTCGTGGGTACCCACGATGTACATGAGTGTTTTTTGCACAACTTGGCTAATCGGAAAGCAGGACCACCGTAATCATTTGCGGCTGCTTTGGCTATTCATCGCTGTGGGCACATATTTCTTTATGCCTACTTTTTTTCAGAGTGAAAAGATGAATACGTTTCTTGGTCAGATCGGTTTTATTGTCGAGTACTTGGTGCCCGGTTGTTTACTCCTGTATGTATGGATACATGATCGTTTGGGGTGGAGGAAGCACTTATGAACAAGCGGCCGCTGTACGTTTTGATTATTATCATGATTTTCGTTATCATTCCGGGGTGCAGTGACCGTTTGGATATGGAAGATTCCACTAACAACCTCACTCTTGGCTTGGATCTCGATAGTGAAGACAACTTGCTTGTATACATGAATAGCCCCTCATACGGCAGAGGTATCAAGAAGAAAACACTAGAAGTCGAAGTGAAATCGCACACGATTCGTCAATCGAGAGAGCAACAAGATGAATTTGCGCCAGGAGTTATTACAGGCAGAAAGGTTCAGGTCATGCTTATCGGAAAACGTATCTTGGAACATGAGGACTGGTTCCGGATACTTGACGTCTTTTTTCGTGATATGAAAAATCCATTAACACCCAGAATCATCGCTGTCGATGGATCTATTTCCGACATTGTCAACCTACATCCGAAAGATCAGCCGATGTTATCTTTATTTCTGCGTGGGATGGTCGATACGAAGAGTGCTAGATCGGAAACGGCAAAAACAACGCTGCAGAAGCTGCATTGGCAAATGTATGAGAAGGGGGTGACACCTTATATTTCCGAAATTCAGTTGGACAAGGCCAAACAGATCAGGCTGACAGGCGTATCGCTGCTGGATCATAAAGGGAAATATAAGACCTCTCTGAACATAGAGGAAACTGGTTTACTTCAGATATTGAATAAAAATGCTAAGAAACCTGTTAGCTTTACACTTCCGATTCCTGGTGAAAAGAAGAGCGGCCCTTTCCAAACAGACCATTTAAGTATATCGGTTCAAGGCATCAAAACGAAAATAAAAACCTCGTACAAGCAGAACAAGTTTCAGTTCGATATCAACATTAAAATGCCAGCCGGTCTTACAGAACGCTTATTTCCTTTTGATGTACGAAAGAATGGAAAAGAGTTAGAGAAAATGATTTCTGAACATATGCAAAAGCAATTCGAGAACCTCATAAAAAACATACAGAAGCATCAAATCGATCCGATCGGACTTGGACTCTTCGCACGAGCCCACGAATATAGTCAATACAAGAAAGTGGAGGATCATTGGGGAGAAGCGCTGTCGCAGGCAGATATTCACGTTTCCGTTAAGGTGATCATAGGAAGCATGGGGCCCGTGAAGTGACTGGTTTGGAGCGGGTAACCACCTTTTTGACATCAAGTTGATAAAGATTGGCAGCAAAAATTTGCGTTTTTCAACTCATGCCTTTACACTTAAAACAAAAACGGAGTGGTGAAATGAGTAAAGGCAGAGTTTGGAATAAGGGTAAACGCAACGGGGGTGGCGGACCAGCGCCTGGAACGGGTTATAAGGAAAAGCTCGCGGCCGCCATGCAAGCGGAGGGGAAGTCTGTCGAAGTTATCGATCTTAAGAATCCGATAAATCAGGTTCAACGCATGAATCGTGAGAATTGGGTCGAGAGACCCGTTCGTGTTAACCGTGAACAACCTAAAAAGTAGTGCGGGTTAGCCTATCCAGACACTTTATGTGTGCTGAGTAGGCTTATTTATGCGTTCCGGTCAAGCTGGAGTGGAGCTAACGCATTGCTCGGAAGAGGGAGGTACAGGACTCGGCTCGAGTGAGAGTGTGGGTTTGTGGGGGAATAAAGAGGGGAGGAAATTGTTGTACAGCGTACAACAATTTCTATCCATTCGCCTAGGTACAGGTGAAAATTTATTGGAGCAGAAATCCCAAGTAACGTTCTCTTTAGCTCCCAAAATGCCCATCCATGTGATGGCTTCATAGAAACCGGCGAAGTCTAGCGTGGTCATTCCATCGAATAATATGAATGCCATTTTCATAACAGCCACCTGACCTTTCAATTGTCTTAAAAGCACAAAAAAGCATTTGATCATGGATCAAATACTTTGCCCAGGCGTACGGCTGTTTGCGATGTGCTCCCTCATGGTTATCCATGTTTACGCCAGTCACACATCGGTTAATTTCTATAATCTTACAATTTCCCTCGCCGAAATTCAATATCTTTTTTCAAGTGACAACTATGACTTAAACCTTTCGCGTCCCCATATGAATGGAAGAGGTGCTCGTAGCGCACGTCAGTATGGCTGACAAAAAAGGAGGGAATTACTCATGAAATCGGTATTTAAGCTTGAATTAGAGGAAGCAAGAGTCATGATCGCAGCAGGCATACAAGCGGCAAATGAAGCGAAAGCAGCTGAAACGATATGTATCGTAGACGATGGCGGGTATCTCATTGCGTTAGAAAGAATGAATGGCGCTCGCAATACGAGCCCGGAAATCGCCATAGCTAAAGCTTTTACAGCTAGCGGTCACAGGCGTTCTACGCATTTGTTTAATCAGCCCGGTGGTCCAGCGACCATTCATGGTGAGGCATTTGGGATTCATGCCATGATGCCTGGCAAATTTGCTATTTTCGTCGGGGGGCTTCCAATTGTGGTGAACGGGAGTGTCATTGAAGGAGTGGGTGTAAGTGGGGGGAATGGTGATGATGACATTGCGGTGGGGGTTGCGGCGTTAAAGGCGCTGCAGTCTTATTTGGGTAACATATATGATGTCATGACAGAGCCTGATATAAAGAAATAGGCCCATTTCAAATACGAAAGCCCCAGTCCCTCCAATGAAAGAGAGAACGGGGGCCTGTGTGTTAATTCAAAAGGCTTCTTACATATTGAACGGTTTCGTCAATCGTATCATCCGTTAGCTGTTCTAACGAGATATCGATCCCCGGTTTTACTCGATGCAGCTTCTCCAAGAATGTTTTTGTTTGGAAAATACCCTTGCCGGATCGCACTTGATCCAGCTTGCCGTTTTGCACGACGACATCCTTAAGATGGGCAAGGACGATACGGTCACCGAAAGCGGCAAAAGCCTGATCCAGAAATACTTCTTGTGACTCAACAGAAGCGGGTGGCAGTAGATTCACTGGATCAAACACAACCCCCAAATTACTGGATGGAACCTCATCCAAAATCCGAACCATTTTATCAATGTTAGATAACGTGTGAGTGACTACAGGCTCGAGTCCGATGAAGACACCCCAACGTTCCGCTTCCTCTGCCAATTCTTCAATAGTTTGCTTAAGGGTCTCCCAACCAATGGCCTCATAACGCTCGGAATCTTGCGAAAAGTACGTCGTTAGGTCAGCCGTTTCCGTCGCAACGATTGAGGTGCCAAAATCTCTGGCGAAACGCAGATGTTCCTTGAACCGGTTGATTTCATGACGCCGCTGCTGCGGATCAGGATGAATTGGGTTGATATAACAGCCAAGAACACCAATCCGGATGCCAGCACGGTGGAATTGCTCACCAATGTGGTTGGCCAGAGCAGGGCTGAGTCTGCCGAGACTGGTGTCAATATCACTAATCGCTTTACCGAGTGCCAATTGAACGAAGTCAATGCCTCGTCCGCTAAGCTTCTCTGTTAATTCCTTCAATGGAAGATGTCCAGTAGTATGGGCTAACGTTCCGATTCCCATCTATCTAGCCATCCATCCGCCGTCCACGCACAGCACGTGTCCGTTCATATAATCTGATGCATGTGATGATAAGAAAACAACGGGACCTTTCAAATCCTCAGGTGAGCCCCAACGGCCTGCCGGAATTCGATCTGTAATGGATTGTGTGCGTTTCTCATCCTTGAGGATAGGAGCTGTATTATTGGTCGTCATGTATCCAGGAGCAATGGCATTGATCTGGATGCCTTTCCCAGCCCACTCGTTCGCTAATGCTTTGGTAACACCAGCGATAGCATGTTTACTCGCTGTGTAGCCAGGAACATTAATGCCACCTTGGTAGGTCAACATGGAAGCGATGTTCACGATTTTGCCGCTGCCGCGCTCAATCATATGGCGGCCAATCAGTTGGCATAGGAAGAACGCAGAGTTCAAGTTCAGGTCAATGACATCGTGCCAATCTTGACGTGCATGGTCGACTGCCGGTGTACGACGGATGATTCCGGCATTATTCACGAGAATATCGACGCCGCCGTAGATGCCGATGGCTTTGTTTACCACATCCTCAAGGATGTCTTCGTTGCTAAGATCGGCTGCGATCAGTTCGGCTTTGCCGCCTAATGCTCGGATGGCTTCCACCGTTTGAACGCTTTCGGAAGAGGATACAGCAATGACGTTTGCGCCTGCTTCAGCAAGGCCAATGGCCATCGCTTGACCAAGACCGCCGGAAGCGCCGGTAACGAAGGCTGTTTTGCCTGTTAAATTAAAAAGTGTCATGAAGGATACTCCTTTTCACTATTGAGTTACAATCTGGATACCAGCATCACGGTACTGCTTGGCAATATCAGCGGGAAGGGCACTGTCAGTTAAGATCATGGCCACTTCGGACAAGGAAGCGAACGTTCGTAAGGCACATTGGCCGAATTTGTAATGATCGGCAACGCCGTAAACCGTTGCGCTGGATCTAATCAATGCCCGTTTATAATCGGCATGATCACTTGTGTAGATGGTAAAGCCATGCTGCAAATGAATACCAGTGGCAGAAATGAACGATTTCTGAATGTTGAGCTTACTCACATATTCCACGGCTTCGGGACCTGCGAGGGTGTTGCGCAGACGGTAGCCGCCTGGAACAACCAACCGAATTTCTTCCTTATGCAAGAGCTCGGAGATAATAAATAAATCGTTTGTTACAACAGTAAGCGGCTGATTATCCAGCCGCCTAGCAATTTCAAGTGTTGTACTGCCCCCATCGAGGGCAATAATATCCCGTGGTTGAATGTATCGCAAAGCAATCGTCGCGATTTCGGATTTCTGATCGGCATGCTTAATGATCGGCTCTTTTGTTGAAAGGATGCCAAGCTGATCACTTTGAGCGAGCACCGCTCCGCCATGAATGCGGACAAGCAGCCCTTTTTCTTCAAGTTTGGCCAAATCTTCGCGAATCGTTTTGCCTGTAACGTCCAGCCGTTCGCTAAGCTCGTTCACGGTTACTTCTTTCTGCGCCAGAAGTATTTCCATAATAGTTTCATATCTGCGTAAAGGGTTCATCGGTTGTCATCCGTTTCTAAATAGAGGTTACCGACTATTTTAAATCTTTCATGGCCACGGCGTCCATATCATCAAACATTTGATTTTCGCCAGCCATGCCCCAAATGAAGGTGTAGTTGTTCGTGCCAACACCGCTATGAATGGACCAGCTTGGGGAGATGACAGCTTGCTCATTGCGCATAACGACGTGACGTGTTTGCTGCGGCTCACCCATCATGTGGAAGACAACAGCATCTTCCGGCATGTCAAAGTAGAAATAAACTTCGGAACGGCGATTGTGTGTATGAGAAGGCATAGTGTTCCACATGTTGCCTGGTTTCAGAAGTGTCATCCCCATTACGAGTTGACAGCTTTTTACGCCGCCAGTGTGGATGTATTTGTAAATCGTACGCTCATTCGAAGTATTGATGCTGCCTAAGTGAGTAGGAGTAGCTTCGCTAATGGCCACTTTCACTGTTGGATAGGTTTGGTGAGCAGGTGTTGAATTAAAGTAGAATTTCGCAGGCTCGGCAGCGTTATCACTAGCAAACGTAATATCCTTCGCGCCAAGACCAATATAAATGCAATCTTTGGAATCCATGTTGTAAATCGTACCATCAACAGTGATCGTGCCTCTGCCGCCAACATTAATAATACCGATCTCGCGGCGCTCTAAGAAATAATCAGCAGCCATTTCTTTCTTGTCAGCTTGTAATTGAAGTGCGCCTGTAATAGGAAGCACGCCGCCAATGATGAAACGGTCAACATGGGAGTACACTAATTTAATTTCGTTAGGTGAGAACAAAGCGTTAATTTGAAATTCAGCTTGCAGGCGTTCCGTGTCAAATTGCTTAACTTCATTCGGGTGTGATGCGTAGCGGATATCCATCGGTTAATCTCTCCTTAAAATTGGTTTATTTATGTTGATATACGTTCATATAGGTTTAATTTACTCCATTAATGGGGTTTAGGCAAGGGTTTTTGGACCTATGTTTCAAAAGTTTCACTAAAGGTGAATAAAGGATACGGAATAAGTAAACAACAAGCAAACGAGATTATGTTACAACTAGGAGGTTAGCGCATGGATAAAAGTCATTATTTCGATCACGTATGTAACGACACGATTCCCACTCTGCCTGAGGAAGAGTCCACAACACCGACAGATATGCTCAGTGAGGCAGTCGAGGAAATCATGGATAATGTGAAAAAAGTGTTCTCGACCAGTGAACCTGATGATCGAGATTAGGAAGTGGAGTAGCTTCTCCTGAAGATGAGAGAGTGCTAAAAAGGACCTTATTGTCTACATGTGTAGATAACAAGGTCCTTTTGTCATATATGTTTTCCTAGCGTTTTGTTTGTTGTGCATCATTCCGGCCAGTTTGATTCATTCTCCATTGGATCGGAGTCATGCCTGTAATGCGTTTAAACACGGTGGCAAAATGTTGACTGGACGCGTAATCCAATTCATTCGCGATCTCTGTGACAGTATCCGAGCCATCAATCAGCAGTCCGCAAGCTCTCTTAATTCGTGCACGTTCAATAAATACCATTGGCGGGAGCCCTGTATATTCCTGAAAAGTACGGAAGAAATGGGAGGGACTGATCCGGACAAAATTAGCCATCTCTTCAATGGTAGGGCGCCATTGCGGCTTTTTCTCGATCCGGCCTATCAGTGTTTCCAATTGACGTAATAGATCGTCAGCGAGAGAGACCATTTGTTGACTAGGCTGAAGAATGCGAAGCAGCAACCCAAGCAGCGCTTGGCGGGTAGAGGAGGTTCGTAATGGACCGTTGGAATTTAGCGCACTTCGCAACTTTCTAATGTCGTCAACGGCCTGCAGTCCAGAATGGCTAACTCTCGGTAATGCCTCTAGTGCATGTCTGAAGCACTCACGCTCGTCTTGCGGCAAGCGCAACCAGTCTTCCGAATGCGGTGGTGTAACGATGAACCACCAGAAACGGCTGGGCTCAATCACGTTGAAGCCGCCGCGGTGAATCTCGCCTGGACTTGTGTGAAACACGTCGCCTGCTTTGGTCTCATAGACGTGCCCGTCCAGCTCCCAGCTGGCTTTACCCCGTTCGACCAGAACAAATTCATACCCGGCATGCTTATGATAGGAGAGGGGTAATGCCGATCTAATCTCATCGAAGCCGAAAAGGAGCAATTCCGGAACGCCTGGTATGCGATCTTCCGTATGGATGTCGTAAGTCCAGCGTGGACTTTGTTTCGCAGGCAAGGGGAGGGCCTCCTCTATGTTCGAATGTTCTTATTTGTCTGATATGTTTCTCATACTACTTTGTAGCTGTATGAACGTCAATCAACCTGGGATTAAGTATGATGAAAGCAAGACGTATAAGGAGGAATTTACGATGACTTTGCAAGTAGAGAGAACGTACAAAATTACGGCTCAGGATAAGGATACATTCAATCGCGACGGTTACTGGATATCTCCGAAACTGCTGGACGACGATCAAATCGCGCGGTTGCGACATGCGCATGAACGGGTTTGGACTAGCGATTACGATGGCGATGGGCTTCCGATGAACCATTACCGTGCGAACTCGAATCCTGATTCCTTACGCAAGCTAGATAATGGATGGTGGATCAATGACGAGATCCGAAGCACCGTTACGGATCCGTTTATCGGTGAGCTTGCAGCTGATTTGCTGGAGACGGATGAAGTTCGACTGTGGCACGATCAGGTTATTTATAAACCAGGTGTTGGCAACAAGGAGACACAGTCTGGCAACGTTGGCTGGCACCAAGATTATGGCTACTGGCAGTGCTCTAGCAATCCGAATATGATCACCGTATGGATCGCGCTTCAGGATACAGATCTAACCAACGGCGGGATGATGACCATTCTCGGCTCCCACAAGTGGGGGCTAATACCTGATAGCAACACGTTCTTCGATCCGAACATGGAGGAGCTAAGGAACAAGTATGCGGCTGGTCGCGAATGGGTCGAGGAGCCCTGCATTTTGAAGGCTGGTCAGGCAAGCTTTCATCACGCTCTTACATTCCACGGGTCCGGAGCTAATAAGACGAATGAGCCTCGTATGTCAGTCGTCGCGCATCTGATGCCAGGCGGCACGAGCTACCGCGCAGGCGTGCAGCGTCATGACAATTCCCGTTTGCTAGGACCGCGCCCTTATCATGGTCAGGCTTTTGCAAATGAGTATTTTCCGGTTTTGTTTAAACGATAATTATGGTGCCGAATCCCTTCCATTACAAAATCCCTTCCCATCGAAGGGATTTTCTTTTTACCTGCAGGCGGTTACAATTGCTTAATAATGACACAGCTCTTCTGGAGATGAAGCATATGGCGAATCCATTGGAACATTTTAGTTTTCATCATATCGATTCCGCGACAGTCGGTACGATTGTATATCCACCGGGTGGCCGGTATGGTCCTCGCATCCAACAAGATATTCAGCTCGTTCTCTTACATACGGGTTCTATGGAAGTGACCATTGATGGCGATCTCTTCCGATTGGAGCCCGGCAATGTGGCATTTCTGAAGCCTGGGCACATCGAGTATTTCACATTTGCGAATGAGCAGGACAGTTGGCATCGTTGGGTGGCCATTAGCGTCCAACCGTTATCAGAAGATGAAATGAAAGCGTTAGAGCAGGTTCCGTTTAGCCTCCCGATTTCTGAACACTTGAATCGAATAACTGACCTTATGCTATCGATCCGATCCGAGCATGCAGATACAGGAACAGTCATGAGAAGTCTCGGTCACACAGCGATTCAATTGTTTCTATCCGAGTTGTCCAAAGCGCAGCTGCAGCAAGACATCCATCCTTCTGTTTTACTTGCCAAATCATACATTCATCAAACATTTAAAGAAAACTTGAGTCTGCCCTTAATAGCTGCTCATGCGGGAGTTTCGGATGAGCACTTGGTCCGGCTTTTCCGTAAATACGAGCAAACGACGCCGATTAAATATGTGTGGCACTATCGTGTACTGCGCGCTATGGAGTTACTAGCCCATACAGGTTTATCGATATCGGAAATCGCTCATCGAAGCGGGTTCCAAACCAGTTACCACTTCGCGCGATTGGTGAAGCAGCAAACAGGTAAAACTCCTTCAGAGATAAGGACTTCCTCTTGGAAGAAAGGAGATTCCCATGCAGAAAAGCGGTAGCCTTTTCACCTCATTCTTGACTGAGTATCACTGCCATCCACAAGTGATGGCGTATTATTATAAACAATGGCAAGGCTTCAATATGCCCTTTCATCGTCATGATGCGGTAGAAATCATGTATACCATCCAAGGTTACTGCGACGTTGAAATCCAGACTTTCCCTACACAAACCGGGAGAGTTAGTCTCAAAAAGGGAGAGTTCATTATTATGGACGCCAATGTCTCTCATCGATTGATCGTTGACGAGGCTGCCCCCTGTAGAATGCTAAATGTAGAGTTCCGTTTTACCCAGCAAAAGGGTGTGTTTCCATCTATTCATCAACTGGCTGCAGAAGACAAGCTATTGGCTTCTTTCCTTGAGGTCAAATCTCCTTATTTGGTACTGCGCGACCCCGATGAGGTTTATCATATTATGAAAAGCTTGGTGCTTGAACTGGATAAAGCAGACGCCAAAAGTGAAACGATGGTGCAATTGCTCATCGCTCAGCTGCTCATACGAATTGCGCGACTTAGACAAGAAGCAGCAAGCAGCGGGCTGGCGCAAACTGAGTGGTATGTGAAACAAAGCATGGATTTTTTGCATCAGAACTATGACCGCGACATTCAAGTGAAGGATATTGCTGGAGCCGTAAATTTACACCCCGGGTATTTGCAGCGGATTTTCAAATCGTTAACAGGGCAAACCCTAATGGCGTATTTAACCGTGATTCGAATGGAAAAAGCCAAAATGCTGCTGCTGGAAACAGATGTACCGATTTCAGAAATATGCGATTATATCGGGGTTGGAAGCCGACAGTATTTTCATATGCTTTTCAAAGACTATACCGACTTAACCCCTACGGAATATCGTAAATCAATGGAAACTGAGAAGAGGGAATACCCAGAAAAAAGTTAGGATTTTTGACAAAACTGCTACGATGAAGTTAGGAATTTGATAACGTTTTCTCTTTCGCTCTTGATACAATGTGAATTGTAGATAAACGATAGAGAGGACGATAAATATGTCATTTAAGGTAGCTTTTATTGGAGCAGGGAGTATTGGATTTACACGCGGACTACTACGAGATTTGTTAGCGGTACCTGAATTTCACGATATTCAAGTCGCTTTTACGGACATCAATCAACATAATTTAGAGATGGTCACCGAGCTATGTCAAAGGGATATTCGAGAAAATGGGTTGAATATTGAGATTCAAGCTAGTACAGATCGTAGAGAAGCTTTGAAAGATGCGAAGTATGTCTTATGTACGATTCGTGTGGGAGGTCTGGAGGCTTTTGCCACCGATGTGGATATTCCCCTAAAATACGGTGTTGACCAATGTGTAGGCGACACGCTATGTGCAGGCGGTATTATGTATGGTCAGCGCGGCATCTCGGAAATGCTTCGCATTTGCCAAGATATTCGTGAAGTGGCGGCGCCTGATGTGCTGCTGTTGAATTATGCGAATCCGATGGCCATGCTGACTTGGGCTTGCAACAAGTACGGCGGTGTGCGGACGATTGGTCTCTGTCACGGTGTTCAGCATGGGCATCAACAAATCGCGGAAGTGTACGGCTTGGAGAAAAAGGAAGTAGATATTATTTGCGCAGGCATCAATCACCAAACTTGGTATGTGCAGATTCGTCACAACGGTCAGGATTTGACTGGCGGTCTGCTTGAAGCCTTCGAGAATCATCCGGAGTTCACGCGTACGGAGAAAGTGCGTATCGACATGCTGCGCCGCTTTGGTTACTACAGTACAGAATCCAACGGACATCTTAGCGAGTATGTGCCTTGGTACCGAAAGCGTGCTAGCGAAATCCAAGATTGGATCGACATGGGCAGCTGGATTAATGGAGAAACAGGCGGCTATCTGCGTGTTTGCACGGAGGGACGCAATTGGTTCGAGACGGATTTCCCGAACTGGATGAAGGATAAAGCAATTGTTTACACGGCGGAGAAACGCAGTGAAGAGCATGGCTCCTATATTATTGAAGGTCTTGAAACCGGACGCGTGTACCGCGGACATTTCAACTTAGTCAATAACGGCGTTATCTCGAATTTGCCAGATGATGCGATTATCGAAGCACCAGGCTACGTAGATCGCAACGGCATCTCGATGCCGCATGTTGGAGACCTGCCGATCGGACCCGCAGCGGTATGCAATGTGAGTATTTCCGTGCAGCGGCTTGCTGTGGAAGCGGCCGTGCATGGTGATGATAAACTGCTTCGTCAAGCATTTATGATGGATCCACTCGTAGGAGCTGTCTGCAATCCCAAAGAAATATGGCAGATGGTTGATGAAATGTTGGTCGCACAGGAGGCATGGCTGCCTCAGTATGGCGCGGCGATTACAGAAGCAAAGCAACGTCTCGCAGCTGGAAACCTTGTTCCAACGCGCAGCTATGAAGGTGCAGCACGCTTGAAGGTGAAGACGGTGGAAGAAATGCAGCAGGATCGTGAAGCTGCGAATAAAAATGCAGGTGAAGCGGACAAAGGGAAGGATCGCGCAGCGGTTAACTCGTAATGTTCGTTTGGATTCAAGTGTGTTCATTTAGGTGCTTTTCAGATATAATTAAAAAGTAAGTGAAGGACCGCTTGCGGTCCTTTTATTTTTTCATTAGAGCGTTTCATTATGAAAGGGGAAAGCCAGATGTCTAATATTGGCGTATGGGAAGCAGCCGAGCCAGGCGTTCAGCGCTGCATTCTGAAAGCTGAGGTTGGCTTAATGATGATGGAGGTTCATTTCGAGCCAGGAGCCATCGGTTACCAACACAGCCATGTTCATGAACAAATGTCCTATTGCTTAAAAGGGAAAATTGAGTTTACCATAGATGGTGTGGTGACCGTTATCGAGCAAGGTCAGACGATATACATACCAAGTAATGCCAAGCATGGTGTTACGGCATTAGAAGAATCCGCGTTGTTAGATGTCTTCACACCGATTCGCGAAGATCTTGTAAAACGGTAACCAGTTGCGCTTGCAGCTGGTTTTTCTTTCCCAAACTTTGAATGCGCTTGCAATCTCAACGGAAAGGAGGCTGAATATGAGTAGAAGAGGTCGTAGAGCTTGGATTTGGTTCTACAGAAACTTGTTTTTGCGTGATCGTCCACTGACAGTTAAACTGCTCGTCTATTCGGGTATGCTGGTTGTCATTCCGCTGCTTGTGGTTGGGATGATTTCTTATCAGAAATCATCCGAAGTGCTGCGCGAGGAAGCCAATTTGAGTAATAAGCAAATCATTGAGCAAGTCAAGCTGCATATCGAATACTATATTCGAGATTTTGAGATCGACTCGATTCGCATGCAGAATCATCCTTCGATGCAGCAGTTTCTAAGGATGACAAGCGAAGAGGAAGTGAAGAATTCAGGCATCCGCGAGCCCATGATGCAGCTTTTGAATGACACGGCTTACTCCCGATCAGATATTTCTAGGATCATGTTGGTTATGGAAAATCAAACGGTCTTGGATACAAGCATGAACAAAAATGTGACCCCGGCGCTGCAATTTATACAGGAGCCATGGTTTACCAGTGTACCCTCTAACAGTGATATTATGTTGATCATCCGACCGCCTTCTCAGCGTTACGAGCTGGAATATGTGCCTGTTCTCTCCATCGTGAAACGTTTAGTGAGTCCTCTCACTTTAGAGCCCGTTGCTACGTTAATTATGGAAGTCAACTTCAAACGGATTCAAGAGATTGCTGAACGGGTTACAATTGGACGTACGGGGTATTTATCTATTCTTGATCCCAACGGGCGTTATATTTATTCACCGGAGTACACGGAAATCGGTCATTTGGCGAATTGGGATCAGTTAGAATGGATTTTACAGCAGGAAAGCGGATCTTACCAAGCGCAAACGGGCGATAAGCCTTTTTACACCTTCAGCCTGTCCTCCTATTTAAATTGGCGGTTGGTGACGACGATCCCTGAAAAAGAATTGACACGTGGAACGGCGTATATTCGGCGAACGATTTGGTGGACGGTCCTTGCCACATTAATGATGGCCTATTTGATTGGGATTGGTTTTGCTACGAGTATCGTTCGACCTGTAAGGGCGCTGCAATTTTTCATGAAAAGAGTGAAAGAGGGCGACTTTCTGGCTCGTGTGGATATCGAATCCAAAGATGAGATTGGGCAGTTAACGAACGATTTTAATAAAATGGTCGAAAAGCTTCAGGTGCTGCTCGATGAAATTTACTACTCTCAGCTCCGAGAGAAGGATCTTCAACTGCGCCAAAAAGAGACAGAGCTGAAAGTGCTGCAATCGCAGGTTAATCCACACTTTCTCATGAACGCTTTGGAAACGGTGCGCGGGATGGCATTGGAAAAGGATATGACCGATATCTCAGTGCTAGTTGCTTCCCTTGCTCGTCTACTGCGTTACAATTTGAATCATGCTGGGGCAACGATCTCCTTGCAGCAGGAAATTCAGATATGCGACATGTATTTACGGATTCAGAAATATCGGTTTGACGATAAACTCACCTATGAATTCCAAATCCCTGAATGGGCAGAAGGACAAATCATCGCGAAGTTCGCTTTACAGCCCTTGGTTGAAAACTGTGTCGTTCATGGCATTGAAACGAGTGCACAACCTGTTCATATTGTCATTTCAGCTACTCAAATAAATGACCACCAATTCGTTGTTGAGATTCAGGATAGCGGTGTTGGAATTCCGGCTGCGAAACTCCGCGCCTTACAGCTCGATTTGCTGCAGAAGGACATGATTACGGCGGTATCTCAGATCGGCATCGTCAACGTACACCGGCGTATCTCTTATCTGTTTGGTGACGCTTATGGTCTGGAGCTTGATAGTGGCGCAAATGCAGGAACTTTGGTGAGAATCAAGCTGCCGCTGAAGACTCACGGAGAGGAAGGGAGGTAGGAGAACATGTACAAAGTCATTCTCGTGGACGATGAAAGATGGGTTCGTGTCGTACTTCGCAAAGCCGTGGAACAAACAAGGCTGCCTTTCAAAATCGTACAGGAATGCGCGAACGGTTTGGAAGCTATGGATGCATTGTTAGAGCATAGCGCCGATTTAGTTATCTCGGATGTAAAGATGCCGATCATGGACGGCATTGCTTTGGCGGAACAGATGACGCAAGTATCAGCTAATTTAATCCTAGTGAGCGGGTATGACGATTTTCAGTTAGCTCAGAAAGCGATACGTTATGGCGTAAAAGATTACTTACTGAAACCCGTGGAAATGGAGGCGATGGCGGACTGTTTGGGCCGATGGATGCAAGACAGGACAACGAATACAGCGAGGCGGTTGGCGGATTCCCCGCTAATCGGTACGGACGAACTGTCAGCCATTGAACAAGTGCAGCAGTTTATCAGCTCGAACTTATCCAGAGATATTAGCTTAACCGATGCCGCAGCTTTGGTACATTTGAATCCCAGCTACTTGAGCCAACTTTTTAAGCAGCAAACGGGAGGCAAGTTCGTCGATTATGTCATTGAAATGCGCATGGAGGAAGCGAAGAAGCTGCTTATAAAAACGTCTTTACGTGTTTCTGAGATCTCGGAACGGCTTGGTTATGGGGATATTTCTTACTTCAGCAGTACGTTCAAAAAACTGATAGGCTGCTCCCCTTTGGAATATAGGAAATGTGGCGGGAGGCTGGATGAAGCCAAATGAAAAGGACACCTGAGGGGGAGATTGCACCCCTTAGAATGTCCTTTTTTTTGCTTTGTTTTGAATGGCTATTTTCTAGCTTTCTCGATCGCTTCTAACGTTTCTTTATAGTCGTTGCGGTACTTCTCGATTACAGGCTTTACAGCATCTTGCCATGGCTTAAGGTCGGATACATCCGTAATTGTAACTCCCGCCGCTTTCACTTTGGCTTCGGAATCCTTCTCGAATTTATCCCATTCTGCTTTTTGCGTTTTGACGGATTCAAGAGCAGCCTTTTTAATAAGTGCTTTATCGTCGGCCGACAGCTTATCCCAAGCTACTTTAGAGATCAAAAGGACTTCAGGTACTCGTTGGTGCTGGTCAAGAATGAGATTTTTGGCTTGTTGAAAATGGTTGGATGAGAAGTAGCTCGGATAGTTATTCTCAGCGGCATCGATGACACCTGTTTGCAACGCATTGAAGACGTCTCCATAAGGCATTGGGGTTGCATTCGCGCCAAGCGCGTTCATGAGGTCAATGTTGACCTTATTTTGGATAACGCGTATTTTGAGTCCTTTCAGATCGGCGATGCTTTTAATCGGCTTCTTTGAATAGAAATGACGAGCCCCTGAGCTGTAATACGCCAGTCCTTTCATACGTGAAGACTCTAAGCTATCGAGCAGCTTCGTTCCTTGCTCGCTTTCTAAGAATTTCCATTGATGATTATCATTATCGAAAATGTAGGGCAAACTGAACACCTCATACTGCTTGTTGAACCCGCCAAGTGCTCCTGTACTAACACGAGTGAATTCAATAGCGCCAAGCTGCACTTGCTCGATTACAGCTTTCTCCTCTCCGAGTTGGGAGGCAGGGAATACATCGATTTTGATGCGTCCATCCGATGCTTGATTGACGAGTTCGGCGAATTTCTTATCGCCTAGTGTCGTTGGGTAGTCAGCAGGGTGTGTCTCAGCCAGACGGAAATTTAATTTAGGACCATCGGCTTTCTTCGTTGCTGCTGCAGGGCTTGCGGCTCCAGGAGTC